>NZ_JACKZS010000244.1 GCF_014222285.1 Nostoc sp. UCD121 | reverse complement strand
AAATAGTATAATTAGCTTGATTGTTTAATAAATATCTAGCTGAAATATTTGTATTCTCCCCACTTTTTAACTTAATAACTTCTGAATTATCCTGATAACTAGAAGGACGAGACAGAAAAATCATACTATCTGCCCGAATATATACATATACAGCAAAAAATATATAAATAAGCATGAAAGATTTAAGCAGTCTTTGCCAAGTAAAATCACCAATTAGCAATTTTAAAATTTGCTCTTTTTCCATTAGTTCTTTTTATTTCTATTTTCCTTCAGCCCAACCATCAATGATTTGTTTATAAAACTTACGTAAAAGTATATGGTATAGGACAATACTCTACGAGTTTTCCAACAGGTACCCACAGAGTATTGCCCCTATCTAAAAACCCAGTAAAGATTATTTTGATTTCCGTGCCGATTTGGGTGGTGTTCGGTGTGCGCCAAAGTACTTCTCGCTGCGATAGCGCAACCACACCCGCAACACTTGCGGAATCTGCTCTTTTTGTTCTTTACTCAGTGTATTGTAAAGAGCTAATGCGCGATCGCGTTCACCCCGACAAGCAGCGTTATTGTGAGCATCCCAATAGCTACGGGCTACCCGAATCCGCCGACAGACTTCCTTAATCAGTTCTTCTCCTGTGAGTGGAGCGTCCTGCTTTGCCATACTCAGATGCGATAAATTTCTAATGCCATCGTAGCGAGTCAGACTCATTCTCACAATTACAGCCCAAGCAAGTCCAACCCGCCAATCGATTTCATTAAACTTTAGACACAGGCAGCAAAACTAACTCAGCAATCAAATTCTGTGAAAACATAAATTTCTTCACTCCTAAGTATGGTGATTCTTCATCTTTTTTCATCTTTAAAAGAGATTAATGCTCGGTAGAATCATTTATGCGTATTCATCATCTTAATTGCGGTTGTATGTGCCCAATTGGTGGCGCACTCTTCGACGGTTTTAGCCGTGGGCTAACAGCCTGTCTGGTCTGTCACTGTCTGCTTATTGAGACAAATCAGGGACTCGTTCTCATAGATACAGGCTTCGGTCAGCGCGATATTCAAGCGCCATTATCAAGACTCAGCCCCTTTTTCATGAATTTAAATCGTATCCAATTTGAAGAAAAATACACGGCGGTTGCGGCTATTGAGCAGCTTGGTTTAAACCCGCGCGATGTCCGCCACATAGTGCTTACTCACCTCGATTTTGATCATGCAGGCGGGTTGGAAGATTTTCCTGAAGCAACCGTGCATGTAATGCTCAGTGAGATTGAAGCCGCACGGGAACGGCAGGGCTTTATCTCATCGCAACGTTACCGCCCTGGTCAGTGGGATGAAGTAAAAAATTGGAAGTATTATTCGGCTGGTGGTGAACCTTGGTTTGGCTTTGAGGCAGTACGTAATCTCGAAGGACTACCGCCCGAAATTCTCCTGATACCGCTCGTCGGTCACACACGGGGTCATGCAGGTGTCGCTATTGAGACATCCGAAGGCTGGCTCTTACATGCAGGCGATGCTTACTTTTACCGACACGAAATCGGCTCTCCTAAACGAGTTTGCACACCTGGTTTGCGTGCCTACCAATGGTTTATGGAGGTAGACCGCAACGCTCGACTTTCTAATCAAGATAAGTTGCGTGCATTATCGCTCGACCACAGTAGCGAAGTGCGCCTCTTTTGTAGCCATGATGCTATCGAGTTTAAAAGCTTCGCTGACCAAGATAATTTTCAATTGCAGGAAGACAATTCGCGTTCAACAGCTTTCAATTAACTCAAAAACTCAACGCATCTCAACAGAATTATAGGGTTTTCAAGGTTCGGCTGAGATGCGTCTATGAGTTTCAGCTTTTAATAAAGTGTCTTTAAAAGATATCCAAGGCTGATTTACTCAGTATTGTTACTGTACCTCACTGGACTAGGAAACGCTATAGACTAACGCTTTATCAAAAATTCTTCTGATTTATTGTTATTCATTACTGATGCAATAGCACTTGTAAACAGGTCTTGAGTGTTACAGGGTAGTACTTATTTGGGAATACTTTTATAGGAGTGATAAAGAAGGCGATCGCACTAACACTTTTAATTCAGATGTACTATATCACCTTATAACCACTCCTATCTTACAAAAAAGACGTATCAATACTCACTAATCTACCAGGACTAACTAAGATGGGATTTACTGAAGATATTGTCAAGCTGTCTGAACAAGTGCGTAAGCGATTTGACCAAGTTGTTGGCGAAGAAGCTACTAAGATGGCGTTGATTGTTCCTTTTTTGAGCGCTCTTGGCTACGATGTCTATGATCCTAGCGAAGTCATGCCGGAATACGTAGCAGACTTTGCTACTAGAAGAGCAGGACAGTTTGAAAAAGTAGATTACGCCTTAGCTATTAACGGTACTAAAGTTATGCTCGTAGAGGCAAAAGCCCGTGGTCAAAAAGCTGAGGCACATGATGGGCAACTGAGCAAATATTTTAATGCACTTCTGACAACAAAAGTAGCTATTGTAACTAATGGGATTGAGTACCGTTTCTTTACAGACTTGCGTGATAAAAATGTCATGGACAAGGAGCCATTTTTTACTTTTAACATCCTTGAATATGATTCCAAAGATATTGATAACCTCAAATTTTTTCATCGTGATAATTTTGAGGTTGCAGCTATTACCAACCATGCTGAAGAAATGGTTTATGTAAAAGGCATGACTCAGCTTCTAGGAAATCTTTTACGTTCTCCTTCTGAAGAATTTGTTCGCTTTCTAGTGGCTGAACTCGGTACTGTTGCTCCTAGTTATGAAATTCAAGGTCGAATTACTGGTAAAGTTATTGATAAATTCAGACCAATTGTTAAAAAGTCAATTCAGGGAAGTTTAGTAGAGTTAATGACTCGCTCACTTAGCCAAGAAATAACTCAGCCTGTTGAAATTGAAGTAGAACAGGAGATTGAAGAAGAGGAAAAACAACAAGAATATCAAGAATCGAAAATAGTAACAACGGCTGAAGAAATTGAAGCTTTTGAAAAAATTAAAGCAATTACGAAAACTTTAATGAGTTACAATTTTGAACTCCAATATAAGGATACAGCTTCATACTTTGGAATCAATCTTGGCAAAAGTACTTGGTGGTTTCTGAGATTATATCTATCTTCGCAGAAAAAAAGTTTGATTACTCGGCTAAGTGTAGATGAAGTAAAGTCTCTAGTTTCAAACTTTGAAGTGCAGGAAGTAACAGCTTCTCTGGGGGATGCTGCATCAAAAGTAATCATTTCCTCCATTAGTGATTTCGATAAGCTGACACCATTGATTCTCAGATGTTACGAAACAGAAGCAGCCAAGCATCAAACATTCATCCCGGATGTAATCAGAATGGAAAAATCAGCTTAACTCAAGCTATCTAATACAAAACTCCACGTACCCAACCATTTTTCTGCTGTTTCCCATTCTGAGTGTTGAATATTTGTAGACAAAGGCAGATTGGGAATAACAGCATACTCAAAAGACAAAATTATTAAACTAATTTTTTCATGAGATTTGATTTTTGCCTGCCAGCAAATTAGCGATCGCAGTACTAATCGGCTGACCTAATAAAATTTAAGACAAAAAAGTGGCTCTGCAATCAGCAGAACCACTAAAGCTTTCGCAAATCTGTGATAAATTAACGAACTGCCCCTTGAGCAGAAACAGTATCAATGGGTTTCATCAGGTACAGCCGTAATAACTGCCAGCCATTGGAGATGTAAAGTGGCAGTTTTTGGAAGAATTGCAGGAATTTGGGAGTGCTAGAATTAGCGATCGCACCCAGCTTCTCGTTATTGCTGATACAAGTATCCAATCGCTGATAAAACTCAGGATTCTCTACATCCAGCATTAACGGGAACACGCGACCGGCGTTTTCGTTCGTCTTCTGAATTACATGAATGTCGTATTCTCTTGCATCCAATCCCAAGGTGGCATAAAAGTCCTTGCGTTGGATGTCATTGAGATACATTGTCGCAAATACCGACAACAGGAAGAACCGACTCCACAGCCGTGCTTTCCAATCATTCAACATTTGCGGCTGAGATTTCATAACCGCATCAAAGAAATCGCCGTGACGGTTTTCATCCTGACACCAGTTCTCAAAGAACCGGAAGATTGGATAAACCCGGTCTTCGGGATGTGCTTCTAAATGGCGATAAATAGTGATGTAGCGCCAATAACCGATTTTCTCAGAAAGATAAGTAGCGTAGAAGATGAATTTCGGTTTAAAGAAGGTATAACTGCGACTCTTAGTCAAAAACCCTAAATCTAGGGACAGATTAAAGTCCGACAAAGCTTTATTCAAAAAGCCAGCGTGACGTGCTTCATCCCGTGACATCAGGTTAAAACACTCTGCCAAGACAGGGTTTTTTCCTTTCAAGCGACGGCCAAGTTCTTTATACAGCAAAAAGCCAGAAAACTCTGCCGTACAAGAACGTTCTAGAAACTCAACGAACAACTTGCGAGTTTCCCCGTCAATATGATCCCAGGATTGGTCAAACTCCGCATCCCGAACAAAGTGATGGCGGTTGTAGTCAGTGCGGAACTCTTCGAGAATGGCTTGTAACTCGTCTTCATTGACGGAGATATCCATCCGCGCCATTTCATCAAAATCGGTAGTATAAAACCGAGGTGTTAACAGGGTTTCTTTTGCCGGGACTTTAATCCCTGGCCGGATTTCTTCAAAGCCTGGTTTTTTGAGGGAATCTACCATGTCTTGATTGCTCTTTCGTCTTTATTATCTTAAGTAGACCAGAAAGCCAAGGTTAAAGCTCTGGCAAGGCGTAACAGCCCACAATAATCCAATTGTATAAAGTTTAGTCTACCAAGGTGCGGGTGAGAAATTTGTAAGTAAAAGATTAAGAGTTGCAACAATCATTCCATATTTACGGAATCAAAAATCGCGGATTAGTAGTCAAATAAACGTAGTTCGGTGATTAGCAGGGTTTTTATTAAGTGCAGTAGCACGCATTTTTTGTATTTTAAATCGCCATAATCTCAGTAATTTTTCTGTAGTTGCTACTACAACATAGAAAACCCATTTTAGACAACAAGAGCAAATCCAAAGGGTTGAAAACAAGATGAATCTTGAAAACAATCAGCATAAAGACCGACTGCTTGTCTCTTACATTTTGTGTGCAGCATTCTTTTTCGGATTAGGAGGACTGCACCGTTTCTACAATGGCAAAATCGGGACTGGTTTGTTGTGGCTGTTGACTGGTGGTGTCTTTGGGATAGGGCAGTTCGTAGATTTGTTTCTCATGTCCAACATGGTTGACGAATACGAACACAACCTCAGACTAAAAGCAGGTATATCTCCCTTTGGTGTGCCGTTAAATCAAGCAGTGGTTGCCTCTCAAGTCCACCCTCCAACAGGCAACCAACTGATGATTAAACTAATTGAAGCGGCAGAAAACAAGGGTGGTATTTTAACTGTCACTCAAGGCGTGAAGTTCACGGGAGCTAGCTTTGCGGAAGTGGAAGCTACTCTCAATGAGATGTACAAATCAGGTTATGTAAAAATAGATAACGACCCCAATACTGGAGCCGTTATCTACCATTTCCACGAACTTTAAATTGTCATTTGTCCTTTGTCCTTTGTTAAAAACCAATGACTAATGACTAATGACCAATGACTAATTTATACCTAGCCACTTTTGGCCGTCCAAGCGCTGAACTAAGCCAAATACCAACAAGTCGAGGGTAATTTTGCGCTCATCGATTAAGAAGGACTCAAGAGTGCTAGGTTTTTTGCCTTCATTACAGGAAAATCCCTTTTTCCCTTGAATATCTTCTTCGGGGAAATACAGGTTAAACTGACGCAAACCAATTTCTTTCCAACTACCGATAATTTGCCAGCATTCTTCAGCAGATTCAAAGCCAGTAATTGGCACTTTCTGCTTGGCAAAAGACACCTGTAAATCTTGCACACCTTGTTGAGCGATCGCTTTTTGTAAAGCTGGCAAGTAGTCTTGCTCGATAAACTCTACAAATGGCTTATCTTCAACAGATGGGGCTTTTTCCTTTTTGGCGGCTTTAGCTCCGGGTTTTTCTTCTGTTGCGGCGGCTGGTTTTTCGCCTACTGCGGCTTTAGCTGCGGCTGCGGGTTTTTCTCGCTTGGGGGGTGTAGCGGTTGGTTTAGCAGCATTTGGGTTAGTTTCTGGATTTGCAGCTTTAGGATCTGGCGTGTTAGCAGTAGGAAGGTCTGTGGCTTCAGGTGAGTCTGTACTCGGAGCGTGTTCTTCAGCTACACTGGGAGCTTGCTTGTCAACAGTGCTGGGAGCTACTTCTCCCGCTTGATTGTGATTGGTTTGGTCTGCCATTGCTCAGGTCAATCCTTTAATCTAGCTTTGGGAGCGATCGCTCACCTTGATGTATCGGGTATTTTTATTTTGACATACTAGTGCAGCAAGGCAGTAATAACTGTACAGTTAAAAATAACGCAAAGGCATAGGGCATAAGCTTTCTTCCCTTCTGTTCCCTACCCCTTCAATTTTAGATTTTAGATTGTTCAATCCAAAATCCAAAATCTAAAATCCTTCTGCCTCATTCAAATCCCCTTGAATCCCATATCAGTTTCTACCTGTTGCTGTGCCGGAATCGAACTCACTTTGCCAGATGCAATGCTAGAAGTCTTACGCCAATTACCAACTTGGCTCAAAAATATACCTACTAAAATCACGCTACCGCCGATATATTGAGGTAAGGTAGGGGCTTCACCCAAAATTAAATAGGCTGCTAGGATGCCCACAATTGGGCCAAATGAGCCAATTAAGGAAGCCGTAGAGACAGTAGAAGTTTTCAAGCCTTTAATCAAAAAAGACTGGCCTAGCACCACAATTAACCCACCGTAGAGAAACATCCATTGCCATAAGAACGGTGAGAGGACATCAGCAAAATGATCTTTGCCATAGAGTACTAAAGCAATGAAGAAAAAGATTATGGTTCCTAGTCCAGTCCGAAAGATGCTATAGATTCCCAAAGGGATCTGTGAAAGGTATTTCTTACCAATAATCGTAGAAGCCGTTGCAGCTATAGATCCTACTGCTGCTAAAAGTTCCCCTATGCCTAAACTGAAACCTCCCATATTCATCATGGCTTCTGTTGGAGGCTGGAGGATGATAGTTAGGATAACACCAACAAACGCTGCGATCGCTCCGATAAATTCCCAAATATTTACCCGTTCCCTCAACAACCAGACTGATAAAGCTAGAGTTAGAGGGGGTTCCAAGCGTCCTACCAAGATGACATTATTTACCCCTGTGACTGAAAGTGCCTGGAAAATTAAGCCAGGGGCTAACGCTCCTGATAAAATAGCTACTGCTGTTAAACTGACCCAATCCGTCCTTGAGAGTTGCTTCAAAGTAACTTTGTTCCACTGTCGCCCATAGATGAGGATCAGAAGTATCAAGGCGCAAAGGTTTCCCACAAATAAAACATTACATAAAGAAATCGGATTACGTTCCCCGATAAAATGTTCAGCACCGATTTCTGTTAGCCTTCGGGTAACTGCGCCAGATGCTGCAAAAATTAGCATTGCTAGCCAGAGATATGTTTGTCCTGAAACTCTATGAATTAAGCGATGTGGTCTTTTGGGCCTAGTCACAATAACACGACTGCAATAAAAGCATTGCTCATTATAAGTTGCTGTCACACAGTTAAAAATGAGGTTTTGTTGAGAAAATACTTAAATTATGCTGTGACTTTGAGTTACCATCATTGCCTGAGAAAGTGCTGAGAATCAACTAAATTTTCTCAAAGGATAAATTCATGAAAATAGTGGCTTAGTTTCAATAAGTTCTCACTCCCACCTGAGATGCTTGGGATGTTCAGGATAAAACAGAAAAGAGAGTCACAAATGAAACTCGCACCCTTACTTACAAGTTTTGCTTTGGTTGGTTTTTTCACAGTTTGGGACGTACCATTAAAAGCGATCAATCCGTCCTTAGTACAGGCATCAGCAGCCGAAGAATTGTCTGTAACGCAGAAACTAGATTTGCTTACTAAAAGTAAGGGTCAGATTGGTAGTGGCGATCAACTGCGTCGTTTCTTTTTTGCTGACTTGGAACCAATTGGTATCCAGGTAGGTGGCGCAGGTCATGTAGTTAACCTTTATAACAAAGCTAATAATGTCACATTCGCTTACTGTTCACATTACGATGTGATTGTAGCGATTAAGAAAGGTAAAGTAATAAAATTTGAACCCAGCGAAGTGAAGTAATACTAAATCTACTTTCCAATTAATATTTGCTAAAAGCAGAGGAGCAATTTGATTACATCTAGGTTGCGATATCTGACAACAAACCATTTTGCGTCTAAAACTTAGAAAAAGTATGATTTATCCCTCTGCAAGAAGGCGTTAGAGTTATTGCAGAATCAGGTTAAAAGGCAAAGGTAAGAAGATGAGAATTTATTTTTACTTTTGCCCTTTAGCCATTTTCTAATTCTTCCTTTAAGGTAAGAGTTAGCTTATTTCAGTATTAATGTTATTAAATTTTACTAGCTATGACAATCTCTTTTATTTTTGCTTCGGGAGCAGGTATAGGTATAAAGCGATCACAATTTCCAAATTACTCGCAAGTTATGTAGGTTGGGTTGAGGAACGAAACCCAACATTTTCATAGCTTTGTTGGGTTGCGCTTTGCTTCACCCAACCTACAATTTTTCTTAACTGAACCGTATTGATTTTTAAGGGAAGGAAACAGGCCAATAGCGAGCGATTAAAAAATTAAATTATTTAAAACTGGTTTATAGTTGCATCAAAGCTACTTGATAAATACAGAAATTATTCCAATCACAGCACTTACAAAACTTATTAGTCCTAGCACTCCACTTATAACAGGATTTTCTTTGATGAGTTCAATAAGTGCTGTAAAGTAATTTCCATAAATATCTTTTGAGCTAGAATTTGTCTTGAGTGAGCCATTAGCAGTACGCTCAACTATATTGGCGAGAACATCAACTTTTCTTAGAGTTGATTGATGAAGTCTCACGTATTCTTTATTAATAAAAGCATCAGCTTCTCCCTTTCCATCTAAGAAATCTCTATATGTGATAGAGTTTTTTTCAACTAAGCTATTTAATCGAGGATGTTGTATGTAACTAATACCGTAAATTGCGATGAGTAATCGAGATAAATCAACTAATTTGGACTCACTAATTTCTTCAGGTTCGCCTTGAAGAACCTTGTAGCGATGAGCTATTGCTGGAAAACCGTAGTTTATATCCCTCATATTCCAGTGTAGCCAAATATGAGAGGCATGATGACGTACATAATTATAAAATTCATCTAACATAAGTTTTTAGAGTTGATCATAATGTTGCTCCAAAGCAATTGCTGAAAAACCTTTCCTTTCTGCTACTTGATGAATTGAAAAAGAGGTGGTCTGACCAGATTCTAGATTCCGAACAGCAATAGAAGTAATTCTCGGTGATGAACCATCAGGTCTGTCGTAGAAACTTTCACAGGAGTAGTGAATAACAATAACATCATCGGCCTTACTCATTAACTCATAAAATTTCCCTTTTCCTTGCCTATGCTTCTGTACGTTGTTCCAAGCCTGTCCCATTGTAAATACTATCCCTTACCCTGACAATACATCTTGTAGGTTAGTATTCCCAAGTTTTCATACTATCTAACAATTAAAGTGGTGTAATCCAATAAGTAATACCCCTAATAACTTGTTTATTAAAACCAAACAAAGGTAAATTATCTTCAGTTAAACCTACATAAGTCCAATGTGGAACATCATTTTCTACAGTTTGAAACCAGCCATTTTGATTAAGAGCTTTTCTTTGTTCTTTACTACCTACCCGTAAATCAATTGCTAATCCCCAGAGATGTTGTGAGGTTCCAGGAGGTGCAACTAAACCGAGAATTTTTGTTTCTTTGCCCTGTTGAACTTTTGCCAAAACTTGATTATTAGCATATTTTTGCCAAAATCTTAAATTCGTGTTGAAAGTGCGAGTACAATCACCAGAACCATAACCAGATTTTAGCGGTATATGTTGTTGAATTCGCGCTTTATTTAGAGCATCAGCCGCAGACTTTTGTAAATAACAATCGTTAGTGCCATCAACATGACCCATTGTTAAAGTAGCTTGAAACTCTTGGGTTTCTTGTTCATTAGCAAAAATATCTTTTGGCGGCAGTTTAATTCCAATATCTTGATTTACAAAAACTGCGCCATAAGCTCGCAGTAAAGTATATTCATAAGTACCAGACTGGGGGATTGTCGGTAATTTTTGGTTAACCGCAGATAAAAAACGCTGTTTATTATTTAATTCGGGGTTGGGAATAAATGGTTTGGGTGTTATCTCTTTAGAAGTATCTATACAAGGTGATGAAACAGTTGCAGAGCATACATTTAATGGTTGGAAAGTTCTAGCATGATGGTGGGTAATCTGATTACTAGCTACTAAGACAAAAATAATGCCGATAACTATACTGGTGAAACTTGCTTTTCTAATAAATCTAGTAATATCTTATGGCTTTTTGATAGTGAGTTTCATTTTTAAATAATACTTGGTTGATTCAAAG
>NZ_JACKZS010000243.1 GCF_014222285.1 Nostoc sp. UCD121 | reverse complement strand
ATGAATGCCGAGCGAGTGCATTTTCGCTGCCGTAACCTCTCCAATGCCGTGGAACTTCTCAATCGGCAGCTGTTCTACAAAGGCGATCGCTTGCTCTGGTAAAATCACCCTTAGTCCATTCGGCTTATTCTGCCCTGATGCCATTTTTGCTAAGAACTTGTTAATCGATACGCCTGCGGTTGCCGTCAACTGGGTTTCTTGGAAAATCGCAGTTTTAATATGTCTTGCGATAGTATAAGCGTAGGGGATGTTTTGCCTATTCTCAGTAACATCTAGATATGCCTCATCTAGCGCAACCCCTTCCACCAAATCAGTGTAGCGTTTGAAGATAGCGTGGATTGAAGTGGAAATCTCTCGGTAAACGTCGAATCTCGGTCTGACAAAGATAAGCCCAGGACATTTGGCAATTGCTGTTACTGAGGGCATCGCGGAATGAATACCAAACTTACGAGCTTCATAACTGGCGGCTGCAACTACGCCTCGCTGATTCGGGCTGCCACCGACTACTAACGGTTTACCTCGGTAGCTAGGGTTGTCCCTCTGCTCTACTGATGCGTAGAAGGCATCCATGTCTACGTGAACTATCTTTCTCACTTGCAAGCAGAGTGAAGCATTAGAAAGTTAGGCTAATCGGTGCTTAGTAAAATACTATATTACCAGTTTTATAGTACATTAGCACTACTTGGTTCAAATACCATATCTGCATTATTCCCCAACGATTTTCTGTTCTAACTCTTCAATTCGAGCCACAAGGGGAGCCATCATAGCTTCAACCTCGGTAGCAGAATAGCGGATAGGTATGTGTTGAGAACAATTCTCACTCAAAGCTTCGACATGAAATAGAATAGCTCGCTCAACTTTTGCTGGATAGCCAGGGATGCGAAGTCGCTCAATTAAAGCACTATCCCCTTCAACATATTCTGCCTTACCCCAAACTTTGATACGTCTGCGTTGGCGGTAATCCATCAGGAACAGAAATGCTTTTGCTTCTCCTTCAAGGTTGCCTACGGTAATGTACTGCACATTCCCAGAAAAATCGGCGAATCCCAGGGTTTTCTCATTCAACACTTTCAGGAAACCGGGCGCTCCTCCACGAAACTGGATATAGGGATAGCCATTGGAACTGACTGTTCCCAAATAAAACCCATCCAAATGAGCAATAAATTCGGCAATTTCTAGTGTAATTGAATCATTGGCAGGCCCGTTGGCAATGTAGCGTTCATAGGTTTGCCGTGATCCCCGTTGTGACTGGGCGGCTTCAACTTCTGGAGTAAAAGCAATTTCTCCAAATTTGCGTGGCATACTGCGCTCCTAAACTCTAGCAGGTTCTTCAATACCAATCATTCCAATAAAACCGGGGAGATGCTTGAGCCGTTCAATCCAGGCTTGAATATGAGCATAGGGTTCGAGAGAAATCTTACCATCGTTCGCAAGGGCGATGTATGGAAATACAGCAACATCGGCAATCGTAGGATGTCCCAACTCTAGCCATTCACCTTCTGCTAGATGATTATTAAGTTGTGTGAGGATAAACTCTGATTTTTGATTTACTCGTTCTAGATTGATGTCAGTAGCTTTAAACAGGTGATATAAACGTGCCGATTCCGGGCCAAGCCGAACTTCTCCCGCAGTTGTAGATAACCAGCGAATTACACGACTCATCGGCTCTGGCTCCAAAGGCAACCACCCTTCTGTGCCATACTGTCTAGCTAAATAAACTAGAATTGCTTGAGCATCTGCCAATATAGTATTTCCATCAACCAAAACTGGCACTTGACCAAAAGAATTGAGTGCTAAAAATTCTGGCTGTTTGTGCGCTCCTCTAGGCAAATCAACTTTTACCCATTCGTAATCTAAGCCTAATAGCGACAACATTAGTTTTACTTTATAGCTGTTGCCAGAGAGTTCGTAACCGTAAAGCTGAATCATAGATTAATCCTTCAGATGTGGTAAGAACGAACAAGTTTAATCACAGAAATTAAGTGGCACTTCCTGTCTCATCTTTGTACCGTTCGTTCGGTATAGAATTACTGTACCGAACGAACGGTATAATGTCAATATCTATTTTTCTCAACTCTTACAATGCCCAAAGAAACATATATTCCATATCTCATACGGCTGTTTCGCCAATTCGGGTATGATGGCGCAACTCTATCTAAAATTTCTGAAGCTACTGGGCTTGGGAAAGCCAGCCTTTATCATCACTTTCCTGGCGGTAAGGATGAAATGGTTGAGACAGTGCTAGATTTTCTTCAACAGTGGTTAGCCCAAAACATCTTGACAGCACTTACCTCCCAAGGTGATGCGCTAACACGATTACAGAGGATGTGCGATCGCCTGAGCGAACTTTATGAAGGAGGACACCAACCCTGTATGTCTGCCATTTTATTAATGGGTTCAGCCCGTGATATCTTTCACACTAGAGTTAATGCTTTATTCTGTATCTGGATTAATGCGATTGCTAATGTTTTAATCGAAGGTGGTATGGATGAAGAACTCGCCAAATATCGAGGGGAAGATGCAGTGATTGCTATTCAAGGTTCCCTAATTTTGTCACAAGGGTTGAATGATCCATCTCCTTTTATGCGTGTTATTCAACAACTACCTAGACAACTTTGTACTCCAAAGCCAGGGGTGCAAAAAGACGATTAATACTGACACGCTGGATGCTGGGCATATTGGCTATTAACGTAATCAATTAATGATTAGTTATCATCAAAAAACGCACCATAGTAAATCCCTTGCAGACGAACGGTTTTATAGTCTCGCCAGTAAAGGAGCAATTTCTGGTTGCTCCCGCCCGACATATTTGGCATAACAGATACTGAAGAACCAAAATTATTAAACCTTAATGCTCCTAGAAAATTTTCTAGAGGCATTAAGTTAAAGTTTCGTTAAGTTATAGAGTTAAATATAGTGCTTGAATCAAAGTCAATAGCCAGAGTAGTTAATCAATTTCATCTTTGGGTAAAGAGCAAATGAATATTAGATTCAATTGTATGAAGATAAGGTTTATTAAATTTGATTAGCAATACTTGCTGATTATACGTCTATTACAAGGCTCACTTCGATTGCGCTTTGCTTAACAATATTTACAAAAAATACAAGCTCGTTTCAAATATTTTAAAGTTCATATAGATGATTTATCGGTAAAGTTTTGGGTTACAAGTAAATACCCTGGGTAAAATGTGCTAAAAATGTTTTTACGGCAAGTATGCTGTGGTTAACATCTATATATTTGTTAAGTATTGCACTTGGCATTTAAAGTCTAGATAATTCATTAAATTTAATTATTAGAGCAAGTCATGAACAAAAAATGGGCTATCAAACGAATTACAATAAATCTCGCATCAGTTGAAAGCGAAAAACTTGAACGATATTGTGAAATGACAGGTAGACCTGCAACTGATGTGATTCGGGAGTTGATTCGCTCTCTCTCCATAACCGAGTTGTCAGCGTCTGAACAGACTACACCTACCCTAAAATATGATGTTCCCATTCTGAAATAGTGGCAATTGAATCACTTGGGTTTTGGCATTATCCAGGTTGGACAAGGAAATGCCCAGTAACCTAATACTGCGATTCTCCAGGTCAATTGATAAAAACAGTGTTTTAGCTATCTCAAAAATCGTAGAGAGTTCACTGATGGGAGCAAGCATTGTCTTACTGCGGGTTAGCTGCTGATAATCAGAGAATTTGACTTTCAATGTTAATGTACGGCCTCGTGTTTCATGCTTCTCTAACCGTTGCTCGACAATTTGGGCAATCTGTTCGAGTTCTTGTAACATCTGGCTGATATCACTTAAGTCCTGTGCAAATGAGGTTTCTGCACCAATGGACTTGCGAACTCGATTTGCTTCAACTGGGCGGTCATCTTCTGCCCTGGCAATTTTGTAGTAATAATGACCAGCTTTCCCAAAGTGGTGTGTTAGCTCAGTCAGCGATGCCTGCGGCAACGTCAGAGACGAACGCTCCTTTAAGTCTGCGCCAGTATGAATGCCGAGCGAGTGCATTTTCGCTGCCGTAACCTCTCCAATGCCGTGGAACTTCTCAATCGGCAGCTGTTCTATAAAGGCGATCGCTTGCTCTGGTAAAATCACTGTCAACCCATTCGGCTTGTTCTGCCCTGATGCCATTTTTGCAAGAAACTTGTTAATCGACACGCCTGCGGTTGCCGTCAACTGGGTTTCTTGGAAAATCGCAGTTTTAATATGTCTTGCGATAGTAGAAGCGTAGGGGATGTTTTGCTTATTCTCAGTAACATCAAGGTATGCCTCATCTAGCGCAACCCCTTCCACTAAATCACTGTAGCGTTTAAAGATAGCGTGGATTGCAGTAGAAATCTCTCGGTAAACGTCGAATCTCGGTCTGACAAAGATAAGCCCAGGACATTTCGCAAAAGCGGTTACTGAAGGCATTGCGGAATAAATGCCAAACTTACGAGCTTCATAACTGGCTGCTGCAACTACGCCTCGTTGATTGGGGCTGCCACCGACTACTAACGGTTTGCCTCGGTAGCTAGGGTTATCCCTCTGCTCTACCGATGCGTAAAAAGCATCCATATCTACGTGGATTATTTTCTTGGTTCTAGCGACAGATTGTTGTCCCAAGGGTAGCTCCACCACAAACAGTCTCGCTGTTCACGCACTATGCCACGAGCAAATTAAATCCTAAATTAGAAATCCTATAGTACACTAGCACTAGTTTGAGCTAAATTTTGCAGATATGCAAATTATTTAAAGCTTGCTTGAACTTTCTACTATCAGCCCCGATTGGTTTTTCTGTTAATGAGTAAGCGTAACAATGTGGCTCAAATTTGGTGTAGCTCAAGATGGAAAATTAGTGTGTGTTGAAGATGTTGGTAGTGGTAAGACTGAGCTTTTATGCCCTTACTGTTTGGTGACTCAATAGCACAAAAGAGATGACCACACAAGTAATTAACACAATATACTTTGACATTCCCCAAACACTCACCCAGGTGGAAAATGCTGCTATGAATATTGTAATATTTGTAGCGAATTTGCCGATATCATTATAGTGTTTATACTAGTTTAATTGATGCGCTCACCAACCAGTCAGGACGGAGTGTAGCTCCGTGGGATTAAAACACTTACTCCGCAAAAATTTCCAGATATTACTACTGCTGGGTGCAATCTTACTCTTTTTCACAACTCCCTTACATAATTTACTCAATCAAGAGATTCTCTCAGTCTGGTTGCAAAGATTAGGTATTTGGGCTGTTCCCTTATTTATCTCCACCTACGTATTGGTCACAGTCTTAGGTTTGCCGATAACAATTCATACATTAACTGGAGGCGTAGCTTTTGGTTTGGGATGGGGAAGCCTTTGGTCTACATTAGCCGCAACATTGGGAGCAGTAGGAGCATTTTGTCTGGCTCGATACCTATTTCGAGATTGGGCAACAGCAAAATTCGCTCAAAATAAACTGCTGGAAAAATGGCATAAAGCACTCGAACGCAATCCCTTTTCTTTAGTTCTATCTCTACGCTTTGCTCCGATTGCTCCGTTTAATATTATTAACTTTTTATTGGCACTAACCACAATCAACCTGAAGATTTATACCCTTGCAACCTTCATTGGAGTAATTCCAGGCACGATTGCTTATACCTGGTTGGGTGCTTCTGGAAAAACCGCTTTACAAGGAAGCGATGCCTCCTCGTTTATACTCGCGTCGGTTTTTTTGGTATTTTTATCGGTGTCACCATTGTTATTTAAACCCTGGTGGAAGTAATAGCGCTACTCGTAATAAAACTGCCGTGTGGCGGTATGGTAGCGATGGAGTAATTTTCATTGATGGTTTAGCAGGAGTGTTTAATGACCGAGGTTCATACAATGGCTACTGGGTACAAAAGTCTTCATCGGTACGTTGCGATACCTATAGAGAAGGGGCAGATGGGAAACCTACTTATCATTGGGGCAGATTTAAAGTCACTTTCATTGATTCAAAATTCCCCTCCCGTTGGAAAGCTGATATTAGCCTTTGCGATCGCAAACCTGTGATGACTTTAAACGGTACACCTGTTACACAATGATGTCCTTCAAAAAACTTGTCAGCAGATGTTTGACAGTGCAATAAACATTAGTGACTGTCTGCTGATCTACATAGCTCCATATCATTTATTTCATGGAGCTTTCTTTCTTGAAGGGCGTATTGGGGGTGTAATTTATTTCGAGGATATAAAAATTGGGTTAATTGCAGTGTCGGCAGATTATCCTCCTACCGATGTGGTTAAGTATTCACGTTTTACTGAGATGATTCAACTGTCTGCTCCTAATGGCAACGATTACAATTGAGAGAAGCACAACTTATAGATGTCATCTTATGACTTTTTGCCCTGAGCAAAACTAGTAGTCTAATAGTAAAAGGCTGTTCAGTCTGGAGACTGTTGCTAAAATAACGTGCAATTCTATGTCACAACTTTATATAATCCCTAGTAGAGGACTAACGAAAGTAATATGACCGATACGCCGGAGTATTTCCCTAGCAGACTAGACCGACTTGAACAGATAGTATTGGGGCTTGCTGAGAGACAATCCAATACTCAAGTGCTGTTAGATAACCTAGCACTTAGACAAGCTAACTCCCAGATCCAACTTGATGAGCTAAAACGGGAAATGCGAGAACTGACTAGCAACGTTGACCGTGTGCTAAGTCGTAGCGCAATTTTAGACGATGTACTGCTTGAATTACGCGACAGTCATGAAGAACATCAGCACAATTTTGAGCAACATCAACGTAATTTTGACGAAAATCAACGCACTACAAACGCAGCACTACAAAGCCTTGAGTCTATCTTGCTACAGTTGACTCGAAATCATTCTTGAAGCGCGATGGCGTTGCTTCAATCGCCAAAGATGATCGTATGAGGGTAAATTTTAAACAATTCACTTCACCAAAAGCGATTGTCTCTTGCTACTAATGCTGACCTTGGATCGCATATACGCACTAATTACCGCTCATCCCGCAACCACTCCAACCCCATCCGCAACGCTGCCTCCGCCGTGTAATAAATCTTTTGTTCCCCGAATATCCCACCCGTGCGGCTGATGATACGGAATTCCCAGCAATGCCCTGGCGTGTAAAAAACCATTAGGATACTGCTGTTGACACAGAGTACCGTGTAAACTTTCACTTGGGACATTTACTGCTGTTGTGGGTGTGTGTGATGATTTTAATTGTCTGCAATTTCTCACCCAATCAAACCCAAATGCCGATGGAAAACTTCAACAGCATTCGCCACACCATTCTCAGTCCTGATTTTCTCACCCAACTCTTGTGCTTTCTTCCGCATCACCTCATCGCCTAGAACTACTTCAATTGCTGCTGCTAAAGTTTTATCTGACACTTTCTTATACGGTATCGGCGCAGGGCTGACTCCCAACCGAGTTAGCTTTTCTCCCCAAACTGGCTGATCTGCAAAAAAGGGTACGGTAACTGATGGTGTCCCCGCACGTAACACTGCCGCCGTTGTACTAGCTCCTCCATGATGTACTATTGCTGGCACTTGGGGAAATAACCAATCATGCGGAACTTCCTTGATCACAAACACTCGTAGCGAATCTTTTATATTCACTGTTCTTCCAACGTCGCCCCAGCCTGACAATATAATCCCGCCTTGATGGGTTTTCTTTAAAGCTTCCACTATATAGTGTGTGAGATATTCTGGATTGGGCATTGTCATGCTCCCAAATCCAAAACACAAAGGTAATTGCTTTCGTCCAAGAAAATCCTCTAGTTCCAGAGGTGGCTCGTAGTCAGAAGCTTGGTCAATAAACCAAAAACCAGTCACATACGCCCATGCAGGCCAGTCACGAGGTTTTGGGATCACGTGTGAGCTAAATCCATACAAGATAGGGATTCGTGATACATTCGCCGGAGTCTTCTGTCTGAAGCGTCTGCCCAAATATGGTAAGGGCGGCAATTTCAATGTTTCTGTTCTGAAGTGATTGAGCAGTTTTCGATATCTTTGCCAGTGCAAAAACTCTACTAGTAAGTAGCTGCCATAATTTATCGCTTTCTTTAGCGGGTTTTTAGCTATTTGAGCAAACCTCAAAAACCCAAACATCCCTGTAGGAGTCAACGGCAGAACTGATGCAAAAAAGCAAGGTACGCCTAATTTCTCTGCAATGTGATATCCAAAGGTAGCTAGCGGCGTGTAGATAATCACCTCACTTCCTTGACACGCTTGCCAACCTGATTCCAACTGTTGAAGTAAAAGCTTATCTGCTTCTTCTTTTTTCAACTTTTCTCCCGCAATCAATCGCTGCCCTTGTTTCGATTGCAAAAACTCTTCCATATTGCCAGCGATCGGTGCAAACTTTAAATCAAACTTTCTAACAAAAGATGCAAAGTTTTCGTGTGTTGCAACTGTTACCTCATGCCCAGCACGCTTCAAGCCAATAGCCAAAGCGCAGTATGGTTGCAAGTCTCCCCTTGAACCTACTGTTAGGATCGTAATCTTCAGTTTTCGACTTGGTGCTATAGGTAGACTTTGGCTCAAATGCTTTTTCAAAAATGAAAACTCCAGTATTCAAAAATTGTACTAATTTCCTGTGCCTCTGGGCGATAAACCAATACAGTTTAGATCAGCCCGTTTTTTCGTAACTGGTCAAAACAATTCACGCATGATCAATCTCATGAAATGGTCAAGGGAATCCTGTTATCTTTGGGTTTTAAATTGAGAATAAATGGCACAGCTTTCAATACCCAATGTTCATTTGCTACATCTACAGATGTGAAATCGTTGGTAGCACTAAACTTTTGGCGTATTTTATCAATAACATCTGATGAACGGGCGCAACCAATAACAGTATGCCCCTGTTGAATAAAACCCTCGGTCATCGCATAACCTAAACCTTTGCTTATGCCTGTAATTAAGATGAGCTTACTCATATTTTTTATTATTCCTGCTCTGAATCAATAATTCGTGGGAAAAAATAACCGCTACCTCTTGCTGTAATAATGAATTCTGGATCGTTGGGGTCGGATTCTACCTTTGTCCGCAATCGTGAAATATGCACATCTACCACACGGGTGTCTGTACTCATCTCTGGTACAAAGCCCCACAATTGCCGTAATATTTCTAACCGCGAAAAAATCTTTCCCGAATCATTCACTAACAACTCTAGTAAGCTAAATTCTATACCTGTCAACCGAATGCGTTGCTCATTTTTATGAACTTGCCGCTTATTGATATCGATTTTGAGATTGCCCACATGGATTATAAAAGAGTTAGGAATAGTATTGATACTGGTTTTGTGGGAGCGCCGTTTTAGTACGCAGGCAATCCGAGCTTCTAATTCCTTGGGTGAGAAAGGTTTTGTCATGTAGTCATCAGCACCGAGTTCCAGCCCAGTTATTCGGTCTGCTACATCTGCCAAGGCTGTTAGCATGATAATTGGTACGTCTGATTGTTTCCGTAATTCTTGACAGACACCATAACCATCTAGTTTTGGCATCATTACATCCAGAACTATCAAATCAGGAGTTAAGAGACTAAAAGCTGACAAAGCTTCTTCGCCATCACTAGCTGTAACTACGCTGTAGCCAATCATTTCTAACCGCGTCTGTAAAATCCGGCGGATGCTGGCTTCGTCATCTACTACTAAGATTGTGCCTTTATCAGATGATAAGTTTCTCAACGCTGTTCCTCCACAGCGAGAACTCTTAACCTTTCATTATCTGCTTATTAGGAGTCAAAACCGCAAAATAATCTTGAGTTACAGTCATGATCGAGAAGCGATCGCTTAATACTTGCATCTCTGCAACAGATTATGCTAGGGCATCTGCCCGAAAAAGAGATTTATATCCAATTAATAAATTCTTCAGCAAGAGACTCGTATTTTCCATAAATTTGGTGTACCTTGTTAATTCCGTGCAAATTATTTATACCTAACTTCTCCCAAATTTACTCATCCAAATTTTGAGCCAATGCCTTTGAAGGAACAGCACATGAAAACTTCTAATGATACAGATACGAAGAAGATCATCAAAAAATCCGACAAGCTTACCCTGAGACAGATGAAGCTAATCGAGGAGGCTGAAGACCAACTTCTTGAAGCTAATACTGACAATTCTACTGCCCCTGTGGTTGAGGTTGAGGAGAAACCAGTAATCGCTCCTGAACCTAAAGTTCCTGACTATATTCCGCTCCTTGACAACCCTCCAGTACAATCGGTGGGAAATTCCGGCTGGCAGGTTTCTGATGTCTGGCGGGATATCCGCGTTGATGATTTTTGTAATTAAAGCAGGCAATTTGTATTCCCAGACGGTTGACCATCAAGGCGGTTGCAATTATTCACGCAGTATTGCCGCCTGAGCAATTTTTGTAAACTATCTTTGCACTCAGTCAACCCCTTCTCTGCGAGACGCTACGCGAACGGGGAATTCAAAATTCAAAATTATTAATTCAAAATTAAAGACAAGACGCTCTCTACGAGACGCTGCGCGTAGCTTGCTTCTCCGTAGGAGTACGTGGACTCGCTTGCCGCCGGTGCTATCAGTGGGGGCAAGAACGAATGGCACTAAGTTAAGCTGAAAGGTAAGCGGCGTAGGGATTGCAGAGGGGCAGGGG
>NZ_JACKZS010000242.1 GCF_014222285.1 Nostoc sp. UCD121 | reverse complement strand
GTGGCAGCTAGCAAGGTGGGGATCATGACTACGCCGAACCAGCCAATGTAAATCCGGTTGTTGGTGCTGGTGATCCACTCACAGAATCGATCCCATACGTTGGCGCTTGAGCGCTGTTGTAAGGTTGTTGTCATTGTTTTATAAATGCGATTATTTGCGGATGAATTAGGTAGGTTTTACTACCTGTTACACATCTTAAAGACTTTATTGCGTTTTGTAAAGTACTTTCAGAAAAAACTTTCTTTTGGATTTTCGCACCCGCAACAGAATCCTCAACTCCCTGAAAAAAGGAGACTCTCAATATTGACGACGGGCTACCCTACACACTTTTTTCATTTAGGTGCGTTGTCTCCAAAATTCTCACACTTTTTCTTGGAATTGAACCTTGGTGATAAATAGAAGAAATTTACTACCGATTAGCTATCAACCATTCTTCACGAATAGTTGATGGTAGGGGCGGGCGCAAGCAGAGATAAACAAGTGGGCCAAGTAGCGGGACAAATGCTACTAGCCAAAACACCTGGGGATTATTCCAGTGGCGACGAGCGATATCATCACCAAGGATTGTGGGGAATAAAAGACAAAAAAGGCAAAATGCCAAGCTCATACCATTAATAAAGCGATCGCCTTGGAACTGCTGTACAAAATCTCCCCAGTCACCGAAGGCAAACGCATAGGACAGCAAGCCAACAGTGCTTAAACTCAAAACAATCCCAAAAAAACGAGAATCCAGCAGCCTTAAAAAAGCATCCTTTTGTCCAGAAAATTCTTGATTTGGTTCACGAAAAGCCAAGTATGGCAATAGACCAAGCACTCCTGACCCTACTGATGCTAAGGCAAAAGGCCAAAAAGCAATCCGTTGCATCCTGCCATCAATGAACAATAAACCACTGTAAATTAGTAGCCAAATGCCCACTAGAGAAAACAAGGAAAGGATAATTGGATTTATGGCAAGCCACTGAAGAGTAAATATATTTTTCAACAGCATTAGCGTTTCCTGTAAATGCAGGGGCGGTGCTAATAGTAATATATAGACGATAAATCCAAGCCATAGTAACCACAATGCAGCTTTTCTAGTCATCATCTTTAGATGGTGTGCATTTAACATAATTACTAATTTATAATTCGGATTTTTTGCGTCTAAATCCCCCTTTTTGTAGAACGCTGCCCTTAGCTTTACTTTAATTTGCAGCTGGCTGCTGACTGGGTATTGCCTCTACGCCAACTTCTGGTAGAGGTGGACGCACGCACAAATAAATCAAGGGGCCGAATAGCGGTATCAACGCTATGAACCAGAATATCTGTGGATTTTCCCAACCACGACGCGCCATATCATCGCCTAGTAATGCGGGAAATAAGAGACTAAGTAGGGAGAAATCTAAACTCATTACATTGATAAAGCGGTTTGTTTGCCACTGTTGCACAAAATTTCCCCAATCTCCTCCTTTTAAACCGTAGGCAACTAGAAGAACTGTGGCTACAGTCAACACAATCCCAGTCACACGAGAATCTAGCAGCTTGAGTAATATATTCTTTTTACCAACAAACTGATTATTTGGTTCTCTAAGGGCTAAGTAGGGTAACAAGGCAAATATCCCGACTCCGAAAGAGGCAGTAGCAAATAGCCAAGCAGGTATTTTTTGCCCTTTACCATCAATAAATACTACTGCACTGTAGATGAGAGGCCAGATACCCATGAGGTTGAATAGTGCTATTACTAACGGGTTAACGCCTTGCCACTGTCCAGTAGAAAGGTTTTTAATTAACTCGAATGTACCGGGTTGCTCAGGAGGTGCTAGGAAAAAAGCATAAATAACGAATCCTAACCACAGGAAGCCAAAGGCAATTTTTCTAACCATGAAATATTTGAGTAGGATTAATTATTGATTTTGCCGCTACCAATTGGGCTATCTACCTGCGATCATCGCATTATTCATTCATCTAGACTTGTAGCAGCTTATCCCGAAACCTTACCTTAAGGATTGAAATAACTGAAGGCTTCAGAGAGGTAATCAGCAGCAGATGCCACAACTGCGATCGCACTTTCATAATCTAAGCGCGTTGGCCCCAAAACTCCCACACTTCCTACAGGTATTGAACCTCGACGATAGTTCGAAGAAATCAAAGTGCAGGAGCGTATCGGTTCTAATGGATTTTCTGCGCCAATGCGAACCGTTACCCTTGACTTACCAGCATCCTCCGGTTCTGGTTCCTCAAATATTAATCGCCATAGTTGGTCTTGTTCTTCTTCCAGCAGGTGGATAATCGTTTGTACCTGCTGTAGCTGGGAAAATTCTGGCTGGCGCAAAACTTCTGACACACCCCGAACCATAATTTGTGTGGCAGTCGGTGCAAGAGTGCGACGAGTCAATTCGGCAACTGAATTTTTCAAGAATTCTCCGTAGCGTTGGAATTCTTGATCTAGTTCGCTCCAGTTGAGGTTGGCTAATTCCAACAGACTTCGCCCCCGCAAATGGGTATTCAAAAAGTTAGAAACAATCTGCAACTCGCGATCAACTACCTCTGAATCTCGTTGTGTCTCTTCTGGTATTGGCGACAAATCCATTAATTTGGAATGTGTCTCATAACCATCGGTAACAACAATTAACATAATCCGCCCAGCTTCAATTTGCACTAATTGCAGATGTCGCAATAGCGCTGTTGTAGTTTGCGGCATAGTTATCAAGCTAATGCAACCACTCAAGGTTGCTAAAATTTGCGCGGCTCCTTGCAGTAGGGTTTCTAAACTCCGATCTTCCCACTGGAGATGCTTTTGTAATGCCACCTCTATTTCTCGCCCTAAAGTTTCTGTCCGCGTAGCGTCTGTCTGCGACACGCTCCGGGAACGCAGAGAAGGTGTAATTAGCTGGTCAACATAAATGCGATAGCCTGAATCTGAAGGTACACGTCCAGCAGAAGCGTGTGGTTGGTAGAGTAATCCAGATTTTTCTAAAACGCCCATCACATTGCGAATTGTGGCTGAACTTACACCCAGGTCGTACTCTTCGCCCAAAGCCTTTGAACCAACAGGCTCTGCCGTAGCAATGTAGTGACGTACCGTTGCCCAAAGTATATGCTGTTGCCGATTTGTTAACTGGACTTCCATAGGATATGTTTTGCTAGAGGCAAATTTTAATCAAAGTCTGGAGAAATTTCTGGATTTGATTTGAACAAGGAATATTAATAATTTATTAAGATAACAAATTATACAATTATATTGTGATAATTAATTTTAAGGTTCGTGTACACCATTCTTGAAAAGTGCGCTCTCAATAGAATCTAGGCTTTGCATCAAAAGCTAAGAGTTTGAATTTACAAGATTCTTTCCTGCCTTATTTTTGCATAATTCTACACTTAGAAAAGTATTGTTGTATACGTATTTTTGCGGCTATTGCAGCTAAGATTAGGGGCGAAAAGTTGCGTAAGTTGTGTAGCCAGTGGAGAAAGTTACAAACATCTCTGGCTAGTCCCTAAACTAATTTAGTGCTATTTTCACAATAGCAAAAGCCAGATGGAATTAAGTTCCATCTGAGTAATGCACCCAAACACAAGCTAATATTGGGGAATTGAATGGTCTACTAAGATGGAGTAAGCATCAATACCACCCGAAATATTTTGCACATTTGTAAAACCTTGAGCAATTAACCACTGACACATCTGGGCAGAGCGAATACCGTGGTGGCATAGCACAAGGGTTTCAGCTTCAGGGTTGAAGAGGGTAGGTATTTCATGTCCCCATTCGGCAAATTGACTCAAGGGTAGGTTGACAAAGCCTTCAATGTTAGCGATCGCCAATTCTTCTGGTTCTCGGACATCTACTAGCTGTATACTTCCATCACCAGAGGAAAGACGTTGTGCCAGTTCTTCTACACTAATCTGGTTCATGGGTTGACTAAAAGAATTCCCTATAAACAGTCCTAATCTTATTTATGGTGACAGAAAATCTCTGCCTTTGCATGAGTATCGATTCTCAAGAAGGCTGATAAATTCTGTTAGGCTTTCTGCTTAAATGGCTGTAAACCGTCTTTTTTAAAGGTTTAATGTGAATAGGCAACGTTCATTTATTGGTTTTATCGTAGCAGGTGCGATCGCATTGCTAATTGCGATCGCTGGCTTTTACTGGTTTTTCGCCAAAAGTCCGGCTAACCTCATTGCTTCTACCTCTGAGCCTGGTGCAGCCATATTCGTATCGAAACTTTCACCAGCAATGGTTTCATTGCTGGCGAATCCCGATCGGTTGCAGGCGTTGGAACGTGAAGAGGAACTATCTAAACTCAAAACCAGTTTATTCGCCAAAAGTGGCATAGATTATAAACAAGACGTTCAACCCTGGTTAGGGAATGAAATTACATTAGCTATCACCACCTTAGATATCGATCGCGATCCAGAAAACGGACAGCAGCCAGGGTATCTGTTAGCACTAGCAACTAAGCAACCTGAGAAAAGCCGCGAGTTTGTTGAATTGTTATTTTCCAAACGGGCGTTATCTGGGGCAACTTTAGCTGTTGAACAATATAAAGGCGTAAAGCTAATTTATGACAATTCTCAACCAGAGCAGGATTTGCTTGCAGGTGCAGTTGTTGGTGAAGGCTTTGTGTTGTTTGCCAACGATCCGAAAGTGTTAAAAGACGCGATTAATAACGTCCAAGCGCCCGATCTGAATTTGACTAGCTCCCCCGAATACCAAAAAGCTAGTAAAGAACTGCCCAAAGGAGGTTTAGCTGTAGCGTTCTTGAATCTTCCCGTTGTGGCAAAATGGCAAGGCTTGGAATTGTCAGAACAACTTTATAACAGTGAAATTATTTCTCTGGCGTTGAATCCCAAAGGATTGCTAGCAGAAACCACATTTTTGACTTCATCAGAAATTCTCACTCCATCTGCACCGCTATCTAAACCTGTAGGAGCATTGCAGTATGTTCCAGCTTCGGCAGGTTTGGCAATTTCCGGCTCAAATTTGAGTAATTTGGGTGACAGCGATTTAGCCAAACTCTGGAGACAAGCAACAGCTACTATATATGGTTCTGGGGAAGATGTGGTTTCTCGGTTAGCCAAACCTTTAGTGGATGTTCAAAAACGTTGGGGAATAAACTTACCAGAGGATATTTTTAGTTGGGTACAGGGAGAATATGCGATCGCATTGTTACCTGAGAAAGAGCAAACAACCCCTCATTGGATTTTTGTGGTGGAAAAATCTGAGAGTGTAGAACAAGGTATTGCTCGTTTGGATGCGATCGCATCATCCAATGGACTCAGCATTAATCCCCTGACTATAGATAAGCAAAAAATCTCTGCTTGGACAGAGTTAACTACGGCGGCTAAAAAAAGTGATGTTAAAGAGGGAGCATCTTTCAGTATTGAAACAAAAGTACGGGGATTGCATACAACTTTAGGAAATTACGAAATTTTCACTTCTGACTTAGAAACGATAAATGAAATTCTCACAACTAAGGATAATTCCTTAATTGACAATCCCAATTTCCAAGATAGTATTGCTGCAATTCCCTTAGCAAACCAAGGCTATATATATCTTGACTGGACAAAGAGCCAGAATTTATTAGAGCGTCAAGTACCGATTCTCAAGCTAGCGGAAGTTTTAGGGAAACCGTTTTTTGATAATTTGCGATCGCTCACAGTTAGCAGTTATGGAACTGACACGCGATCGCTCAAAGGTGGCGTTTTCTTCCAACTCAAGAATTCATGAGATTTTCATAAAAGCTCAAGTGCAGAAGGTTAAAAATTATTTTATCTTCTGCCTTTTTCTGTTCCGTAAGATTTTCGTGAATTTACTGTATTATTTGCTATTTAAATCGTCCGCTAAGGGTTTTCTTTAGGAGGCAAGGTCGTGCGTCCAACAGAGGTAATCACATCTAAATCATCAGTTGGGGAATAGTCGCTGCTATTTATATTAAGAGACAGCCTAGCAATTAGCTGTTTGCTTTAAAAACCTATTACTGTGGCACATTTTAATGTGGCACAACAAACAGAAATTTCACTGGAATTTTTTCATTAGAATATGTATATATCATTACTAATTTAACAGCCTGTTGGAGGGCTACTATGAAATTTTGTCGCCCCCGACTTGAGTTTAGCGGCGGCTGGTTGTTGGCTATACTTGCCACCATCACAGCTACACCTGTAATTGCAGAGACAGCAGCGAATTTTGGTACTTTTACCGTGTCAACAAACTCTAATCCAGGACAAGGAACAGTGCAGGGGTTTACAGGTGGTTCTTACTCATTGTCTGCCATAAGTAACCGCGATCGCGACCAAAAAGCCTGTATTGGTTTTGCCGATCCTAATCCAGATCACATTATGGTTTTGGAAAATGACTTTTCTCAGCTAACAATCAAAGTCGATAGCAACAATACCGACACAACTTTACTCATTCAAGGCCCAGATCAGAATACGATTCGCTGCGGCGATGATACTGGCAAAAGAAAAGATGCTAGCGTTAGCGATCGCAACTGGAAAAAAGGTACTTATCGGATTTGGGTAGGTACATTTAATTCTGGGGTCAAGCGTGATTATACTCTGGCAGTGGAGCAGCAGTGAAGTGGGGAGTTAGGAGTTAGCGATTAGGTATTGTGTATTGGGAAGAATTTATCCCCAATGCCCAATTCTCAATTCCCAATTCTCAATTCCCAATTCTTATGTGCAACACCTGAGACGATAATATGGGAGAGTAGCTTGTTGTGCTTTCCGAGGGTGCTATCTCGTGCTATCTATACTGCGTGCTGACTTTCGTATCATATTTGAACGTGACCCAGCTGCTCGTAACTGGTTGGAAGTTTTATTTTGTTACCCTGGTTTGCAAGCCCTGCTATTCCATAGGCTGGCTCACTGGCTGTATGCTCTTGGTCTTCCCTTTATTCCCCGCCTGATTTCTCACTTGGCTCGGTTTTTGACTGGAATTGAAATCCACCCTGGTGCAGCAATTGGGCAAAGTGTGTTTATTGACCACGGGATGGGTGTAGTAATTGGTGAAACTGCGATCGTGGGAGACTATGCCCTAATTTATCAAGGTGTTACCCTTGGGGGTACTGGTAAAGAATGTGGTAAGCGTCATCCAACTGTGGGTGAAAACGTCGTAGTTGGGGCTGGAGCGAAGGTACTGGGTAATATCCAAATTGGTAATAATGTTCGTATTGGCGCTGGGTCTGTTGTTCTAAGGGATGTACCTTCAGACTGTACTGTGGTAGGGGTGCCTGGGCGCATCATGTATCGTTCTGGAGTTCGGGTTTCACCTCTTGAACACAATAACTTACCAGATTCAGAAGCTCAAGTAATTCGTGCTTTAGTAGACCGGATTGAGGCGTTGGAAGAACAAATACAAACTCTTCAGCGCAACAATTCTTCAGAAAAAACTCCTGTTTTAGTGGGTTCTTTAGCCACCAAAGAAGATGAGCCAACCCACGATCCTCGCTGGTGCAACCTCAAAGATAAGACTATCCAGCAATTTTTAGATGGTGCTGGCATTTAGTTAAAAGTCAAGGGTTAAGGGTCAATCTTTAGCCCTTTCAAGGTGACTCGTAAAATCTCTTATTTTTTCTCAGCGATCTCTGTGCCTCTGTGGTTTAAAAGTATTTTTTCTAACCACAGAGGCAAGGCAGCGCGGTCTTGGGGGTTTCCCCCATGAGCGACTGCCGCGCAGAGGACACAGAGTATAGAGCTTAAAGAGGAATCTATTTAGCAAAATTTTTACGCACCTTGGAAGGGGTAGGATGAATCTTTTGACTCTTGACTAAATCACGGATTAATCGCTTCGCTAGACCACTCTTGCTGGTGATTACGGTGGTAAAGCCATCGATTTTGTGGTTCGCCGCGTAATTCTAAATGGTCTACTTGCACCGGATCGAGTAGCAGGAGACAAAAATTAGGGAGTGGCTCAATAGGATCGGGTGGTGATGGCTCAAAGACCTCTGCTTCTTGGATTCTGGGTTTACCAGGATAGGGCCAACCAAACTGTAAACGCGCTGCATCACTTAATTCTTGCCACATTGCGATCCGGGCTGGCTGTAACTCCTGGTGAGAATCATCACTGCTGATTAGGGTCAAATCGCCAGCCATGCGGAATTGTTCTCGTGTATTGGGGAAGTACCAGCAAATTTCTGCCCAAGGTTGTTGCTGTATTTGGTCGGCTTTGGCGCTACGAGTATCGGTGATAAATTTTAGCTGGTTTGTATCTTCTAGGAAGCCGCGAAAGACTAGGGTCCGATTAGCGGGGCGGCCATTGGGTTGCACTGTTGCTAGTTGCAGGTAGCGGGCATAAACAAGGCTGCGGTTGCGATGGAGTGCATGAGCGATCGCACCTCGCCAAGGAGCAAGAGACATATCAATTAAAAATTAAAAATTAAAAGTTAAAAATGAAGAAAGTCAGATTTAATCTGGGTTTCCAGGTTTGGGTCTGTTGTCTTATTTTAGACAATTGGTACAACACTAAGTAAATAATTTTGCAATCGTCTCTGTGTCTTTGCGTGAATATTATCCTCAATTCAACGCAGAATATACAGTATGTTGTATAAATTCGCAGATGAGCTATGGCAGAAATTCAAGTTGGTATTGAGGGTGAAGGCGCACCAGCAGCAGCCGAGGCTTTGCTAGAAATTCCTGGAATATCGGGAAGCTATGAAGTTCCGGCGCAAAGAGAAGGAACTCTCGCCGCCATTGCTACTATTATTACCATTGTGGGTGGTGTTGCGGCTTTAGCTGAACAAATTCGCAACTGGTATCAAGAATGGAAGAAATCTTATCCGGGTAAGCAATTTGATGTGGTAATTCTTGACCCTGTTACTGGAAACAGGATTTTACTTGAAGAAGCTACCATAGAGGAAATCACGGAAATCCTCAAATCTATCAGCAAATAAGTGCAAACTATCCGCATTCAACTTCGGGAAAGTACGCAGGAAACAGTTGAACTCAGGTATTGGCTACCTCAAATAAAGCACTATGAATCACGTCGCCTGAAATTAGCAGAAATCGCTGATTTACTCAAGCAAGGAGAACGAGATTACTATAAACTGCTGCCCAATTTACCAGGAATCGGGAAGCAGTTATTTTTTTGGTTGGATGGGGATGGACGGTGGTTGAGTCGGGGAATTGCTAACTGTCGCGGTGAGGGGTTGGTAATTGCCATTGATACTGATAAAAAATTGGCACATCTACCTTGGGAAGTGCTGCATGATGGTGAGGATTTTTTAGTGAAGCGGGTTAATCCAGTGGTGTTACCTCTGCGCTGGATTGAGAAAGATACGGAAGGGTTTGCTGTGGAAGCACGACAATTGCGAGTATTGTTTATGGCAACCGACCCGGAAGATGTGCAACCAAAGTTAGAGTTTGAAGAGGAAGAGGCGAGAATTCTGGCTGATACGCGAGATTTTGCTGTAGATTTGCGGGTGGAGGAAAGCGGTTGCGTTAGCGAGTTGGGTAAGGTGTGGAGTCGCTATTTTAATGACTTTGATGTGTTTCACCTCACAGGACACGCGTCAATTACGAGTGAAGCACCTTACACGCCTTACTTTATCACTGAGACGGAAGTGGGGGAACGCCACGAAACCACAGCCGCAGAACTGGCGGAAGTCTTTCGGTTTCGCTTTCCCAAGTTGGTGTTTTTATCTGGGTGTCGGACTGGACAAGCACCAGATAAAGTGGCTGTCCCTTCAATGGCTGAGGCACTAATAGAACAAGGGGCGAGAGCGGTTTTAAGTTGGGGGCGGCTTGTGGAAGATCGGACAGCTACAGCCGCCGCCGCGCACCTCTACGGCAAATTGGCAGCCGGATATCAATTAGCTGAAGCACTCGCTAGCACTTACCAGCAGTTGTTTAAACAGAATGTGCGGGACTGGCATTTGTTGCGGTTATATGTCCAGGGAGAATGTCCCGCTGCGTTGGTGGAAGTGGTGGGAGATGTGCCACCCTCTGCGCCGGAACCTGCATACCAACAGTTTTTAGATCCCGATACCCAACTGGTGCGGGTGGCGAAACCCTCTGAGTTTGTTGGGAGACGGCGGACTTTGCAACGTTGTCTCAAAGCAATTCGCACTTCATTAGGGGTACTAATTCACGGAATGGGGGGTGTGGGTAAGAGTACTGTGACGGCGCGACTTCTGGAAAGGATGGTTGGCTATCACAGGCTGGTGAACTTTCGGCAACTGGATGAGGACAAACTGCTCAAAACCCTTGCTGAACAATGTACCTCGGAACGAGGGCATGAAATTCTTAATGGCAAGTTACCCTTGATGCAGCGCCTCACCAAGTTTTTCACTGAAGGACTGAATACCAAAGAACAGCGCTTTGCCTTTGTGCTGGATGACTTTGAGGCAAATTTGGAATTACGAAATGGGGTTTATGTCTTGCAACCACAAGTTGTGGATGTACTGCTGGCGTTGCTGAAGGCGATGCAAAATTCCCAACTTCTCCACAAGGTAATTATTACCTGTCGCTACAATTTCACTTTGTCGGAACTGAATCATCGTCTGTACCGCGAACATCTGGGGGCTTTGGGTGGGGCAGATTTAATTAAAAAGTATACAGCACTTCCGGCTGTTATGAGGTACAGTAGCAGCAATTAGCAAACCAGTTTCTTAAATGTTGAGGATTTATT
>NZ_JACKZS010000241.1 GCF_014222285.1 Nostoc sp. UCD121 | reverse complement strand
GGGGACAAGGGGAGGACAAGGGGGAATTATTGAACAAGTCTCTCTCTTGTCTCCCCCCTCTTCCTTGTCTCTTCTTTATGCCCAATGCCCAATGCCCCATGCCCCATACCCTTATTTATTTCATCTTTTAAGAGGTGATTGCGTTTGTTTGGGTGCTACAGGGGCTTGGGATTCTGGTGGGTTGGAAATACCAGGATTTATAGGACTGATGCCTTGCCCGGTTGGAGGCTGACTTACACCAGGTAAGGGTACGGAATTAGGTGCTAAGGGAAATTTAGGGGTAATATTCCCTTCTGGATTAATGCCTGGAACTGGTGCTATACCAGGATTGACTGGGAAAGAGGGAATATTAGGTTGGTTGAGTGAGTTTGTGGGTGGTTGAGATGGGCCAGGAATAATTCCTAAAGAAACGCGATCGCCTCCTACTTGCCGTAGCAAATCCAATGTCTCAATCACATCATTATAAGTTGCTGTCCGCGAAGCATTTAGCACCACAATAGCACTGGGGTTTCCTTGAAGATACTGTTTTAGCCTCGCTCCCAAATCGTCGCGTTTTACAGGCTGTTTTTCTATGTAAGTATTACCAACGGCATCGATAGTTACAATCAGACTTCCGCTCTGTGATGTTATTGCAGATACTGTACTAGGGCTGGCTTTGGGCAAATCAACATTTATTGCCTGTTGCCGTGTAAATTGTAAAGCCGCTAACAAAAAAAACGTCAGGATACAAAAAACGACATCAATTAAAGGGATGATTTGAATTTGGACTTCTTCAATTGGGGTATGTAGATTAACTTTCATTTTCTCAATTTAATCGCCTGCTTGGGGGTTTAATTCTTGACTAATTAGGTAAATTCGGGGGTTCAGGAGGTTCAGGCAACCTAGTCTTTCCTGGCTTGCGGGGTGGAGTGAAATTTTCCCGGACAATTGGTGATGTAATATTACTAAAATCAGGGGGGGACTGGCGGTAGAGTAATTCCATCTCATTCCCTGCTTTCCGAAAAACTTTGACTTGGTTGACTACAAAACTTTGAAATAGGCGATAAAATACCAAGCTAATAATGGCAACTATTAACCCAGTTGCCGTACTAATTAAAGATTCACCAATACCAGTAGTCACCCCGGCGGTAGATTCAGTTCCCAAATCGCCAATCCGAATTGAGCGCAGAGACTGGATTAGACCCAGAACTGTACCCAATAATCCCAGCAGGGGCGCGAGGGCAATCACAGCCTCTAAAAGCTTTTCGCCCCGCCGCATTCCAGCCAATTCATCTTCTGCTGTAGCCTCAAGTGCTAGTCGAAAGGTTTCCACATCAGTTTTTGCAAAACGTAAGGGGGCATAGAGAAAACGCCCGACAGGTTGATGGCTTGCTTGTTTGGCAATTTCAGCAGCTTCTTGCCAATTATCCTGAGCTGCATCCAGAATGCGATCAACTATTTGCTTTTCCTGAGTCAAAATTCGCAACCAGAACCACAGACGCTCAAAAATCACACTCAAAGATAGAATCGAGAGGACAAGTAAAGGCCACATCGCTGGCCCGCCCTTATAAAATAAATCTAAAATATCCACTGTTTAAGTTTCCTCCCTCCATGACTAGAGCAAATGTGCTAAGGCATTTTAATTCTAGAGATTAATGCAAAATGAGGGACTTCCAAAATATAAATTTCTCGAAAAGCTAAAAAGATAGTGTAAGCATGGGGTGTTGCACTTAGACTGGTGGACAAACTTGCTGCTGGGTTGCCATAATCCCGAATTAATACAATCACTGTCTAATTTGTCAAACCCTTGCGGTATTAAACTCTTATGGATAATTACAAAATAGGTTTTTGATGACAGATTACGAGTAGCGTCTTCCCGACTAACTAGGGCGGTTATTCGCACCGGGAATTTTTAGGATTATTTGTCAAAATTAAAGATAATCGGAGGTTCAAAATATGAAATTTTCAATCCAATCACTTTACACCTGGTATCGCGATGTGCTGCGTAACCCCAAGTACCGTTGGTGGGTTATTTTAGGAACGTTGGTCTATTTGGTCAGCCCATTTGATGTTCTCCCAGATTTTATACCTGTTGTGGGACAGATTGATGATGTTTTTCTTTTAACTCTGCTAGTTTCTGAGGTGTCTGGGCTAGTAATTGAGGGCTGGAAGGCTCGTAAGGGTGATGTGGGTACTGAAGTGCCTAATACTACTGAGGGTTCTACCTCAAGTGCAAGCACTATTGATGTTGATGCTGTTTCTGTTAAGTAGTTTAATAAAACCCCTGCTTTTGGAATTTGAGGTGGGGGATATTTTTTTTTAACGCAAAGGGGCGCGGAGGGAAACGCAGAGGTTCGCGAAGGATTAAGAGGGAGTCAGAGGGGGAGTTAGAGGTTGTTGGCTACGCGTTTGATGCCTTCTTTGAGGTGGAGGACGTTAAAGTTGAGGAGAAGACCTAGTTTGCAGTTTGCTAGTTTGAGATAGGTTAGAAGTTGAACTGAGTGAATCGGGTGGAAAGATTCTACAGATTTAATCTCTACAATTACTTTGTTTTCGACTATCAAATCTAATCGATAAACGCATTCCAATTGCACATCTTGGTAAACTAAAGGCAATGGAATTTGCTTGCCAACATTCAACCCGGCTTTGTTCAACTCATAATTCAAACACTCCTCATAAGCCGACTCTAACAAACCAGGCCCCAAAGCAGTATGCACCCTCATCGCACAACCAATAATCACCCCACTCAACTCATTCTCTCTCATCCTCTGCGTTTCCCTTTGCGCCCCTCTGCGTTTAAAAATCCTTCACAAATTCCGTCAAGAACCTAAATGCCTTCAAAATATAACTAGCGCAATCTCTAGGAGAAGTATTGTAAAACGATCGCCACGCACTCGCCTTATCCTCATCATAGCGATCGCTGCGTTGACTATGATTTTCTAGCCATGCCAATCGCACCGCGTGTCCAATCAACACATCTAACACAATATATTCTTCGATTTGCAGCTTGGGATTATTAGCTGCGATCGCTCCTAATTCGATTAATGCTTCAATATTAACTTGGCGGTATTCTGGAGCTTCGATTTTATTCAGCAAATGCTCAACCAAGAGAGCAAAATTTCTTTCCCCTGCTGTCATCTCGGACAACATTATCTCACTATCTAAACGATTGCGGCGCTCTAGTTTATCCCCAATTACTAGACCCTTGCAATGTTGCATTAATAGCCAAACCTGCTTGAAAAAGTCGTTTGGTACGCGTCCCGTCGCACCCTCGGCTTGACGAAACCGCCGCCAACCACCTGGTGGGACTTCTATTTCTTCAGCGATTCCTGGTAAAACCACCCAAGCAATATCACTTTCTTTTTGCTTGACGTGTAGTGATTCTTGCTGACGCAACAGGTTACTCATGCCAGTATATCCAGTCAGTACCTGACGCAAGCGCATTTTGACTTCAAAGGGTGAAAGTTGCATTAAGTAATCGTAAGCTTCATCTTGAGTAACGTGTAATTCCCGCGCTAGTTCGCTGGTGATCAATAAGATGAGATAGCCGACTCTCAGCGTGAGTAGTCCCTGGAATAGTTCGGATTCTGAGCGAATTAAGATACCAAGATAGATTAAAATCTCTTGAGTTAGGACGCGATCGCGGATATCCTCACGACAAAAATGATTAATTTTATCGGCAATTTCATCATGTGACATGGGTACGCTAATCAAGGACGCTTCACTGTAAGCTTTACCCACAGCAATTTGCTTACCTCGCACCAAAATACTTGTCACTGCATCTGAGAGGCTGATATCAACCATTTGCCTTAACCCCGCAGCCCGACGTACCACTGCCCAAATACCTAAATCTCCAGCTTTGGTATACACTTCATCGAGTAAATCGGCTACGGTTACAGGATATCCTGGGCCGCCATACCCCGTATCAAAGTTCATGCCTTGCAAGCGAGTTAAAGTTTGCAGTAACTCAATTTGTTCGTAGATATTCTCTGAAGCACGCAAAGAAGAAAGTAATAATCCGAAATTGGTTTCATACTCCATCTGAAATTCTTGAGTATGCCCTAAGCGCCAGTTTTTCTCAGGATGATAAGCCAAATAATAGCAACGTGGGCCAGCATTTCTCACTGGCGATCGCGAGAATTCTGCATTAGGAAGAAAATCAATTCTTTGGATTCCAGCCGTCAGCATTAGCTGATTTAGCCGCCCTAATTTCACCCGCACACCGTTACAAACACCATCTTTTAGTTCTTGCATCAGTTCTAGTAATGCTTCCGAACCACTTTCTAACATGGTGTGCGTCAACATTAAAGTCAAAGTAGGACGACCTAAATCGCTCCAATATTTTTGGATGTAAGCTAGTTCGCTTCTAATTTGATCTAGTAGAAAATGGTAATCAAGGGTTAAGTAAAACTGTTGAGAATCTGAAAATGAAGGCAAAAATACAATTGTTTCACCGCTAATCCGAAAGATTCTAGATGTTGTTAAACTCCGCAGCCGTCGCACTGGCCGCCCAGTTAAACCAAGTTTATCGTTACGACCAATTTGGGTATAAATAGCTGAGAATTCTCCAGCTTTTCTCACCTGAATCGGTTCTACTTGGGTAGGCGTTTGTGTTTCAATACCGTGAACTTCTAGTTTTTTCTGTAAATCTTCATCTTCTGCTAATAAAGCAATTTGTACCAACGATTCGCGCTGTTTTCCCACACACAAATGTCTTCCCAAAGGGTCGATATCACCAACTGCTAGTAACCCTTCACTCAACATTTGGCTAAGAAAATATAAACTCTGCGCCCACACCAAAGGGATATTTTCATTGGGTAAACGTGGTTGCGTTTGGGGTGCTAACTTTTCTGCTTCTATGTTTTTAGATGGGACATAATATAGTTCTGGCAGTAAACGCAAACCATCTTGTTCTATAAGTAATGATTCTAAAAGTTCTTGGTATTTTTTAACTTGTTCTTGCTCACCGCAAAATAATCCATCCAAAACTAAATAAGTGAAAAATAACGGCCATTCGCATTCAATATGCTCAAATTGCTTGAGTTCCCACGGTTCGTAGTGCAAGCGCTGATTATCTTCTAAAACCGTCTGGTGTCCATCACGCAAAAAGCGTTTGCAGCCATATTTACCTGCGAGTTTATTGATAATATCGTTTAAAGTGCGATCGCGTAGCTCCAAATCTTCCACTGCAAAGGCAGGATAACTAATAATACTTAACAGCGCCGCATCAATTTCTTTGGAACCCGATTCCCTCGGTAATAAGGATTCTAGGGTAATCCGGGCGCGGGCGATTTCATCTGGTAGCACATGAATTACCGATGCTTGACTACCACGCACACCAAACAAATCCAGTCCGTTGATAGCTTCTAAAGCAGCTTTTGCCATACCTACGGAACTGGCATTTAACTCAGCATTACCACGATTAATTTTATTACCGCGTTCCCAAATGCCGTAATCCGGTGTGCGGTAAGCTCGTCCAATGTAGTAAACTAAATTTTGGACGAAATTTACTTCATCAATGGTGTAAATTATTGGCAATCCCGCAGCCGTCATTTGCGCCAATATCAGCAAAAATATAGATGTGGCATCAAGTTGCAAATGTCCCCATTCGTCATCACCAACAACAATGTCACCAGTCGCGGTATTGTATTTAGCGTGCAGTCCATCTAGTAGCGACTGAGTATGTTTAAATGTCTCTACTTTATGAGCCTGTCGCATCATTGCAAACAATAATCCGCGCATCAATTTAATGACACTGTGTTCTAGTTCATAGGTGCGTCCTTTGTCTTCGTCAATCTTGCGGTATGCAAGTCCTAAACCCCAAACTGCCAAAATGCTGTAAACGTTGTCTCGTACCCAGGCATCTGTATAATCACCGTGAGCTGTAATCGCTGTGCTTGCAGGTAATAAGCCAGTAATCGGATTCTGGCGAGTCAGGATAATCGTTTTGATTTGCTGGTAGTAATAGTCTAGGCGAGTTAGCAATTTGGTAGATGTTTTCATGGTTTAGTTTAGAACTACTTGCAGAATTCGGCTCCTTAAAGGAGTGGGTTTCCTGCACTTGGGCTATGGGGAATGGGGTATTGAGATAGGATTCCGTACCGTAGGGTATATAGGAACATTAATCGTCTCTGGAAATATCGATCTCTGCGTGGGTGGAAAAATTCCTCCAAGTTAAGTCGAGCCGTAGAAAGAGGAATTCTCAAGAGTGATCTTGAGAATCTACCACTGATTCAGTGGTGGGATGATGTCAAAAAATCAAAAGTGTCTAACTCCGAAGGATGAGCTTATGCTAGTCTAAACTAAATCATTACTCCGAGGTTATGCTTATGCTGGTATAAAGTAAATCATTTTTTTACAAAAAAATATTAAATAAATATAATTTTAATGTAGATATGTTTTAAGATTAGTGTGTTTATGTAAAATATTCACCCTCTAATTGCACTAAAGAAAGGGAGGCCATCCTCAAGGCAATAAGGTTTGATAAAAAATAGGACTTATGCACTGTACAAATGAATTATTTCGTGCATTAACATTAAATACGTCTGTTCAGCCTTTTACAAACTATATTTTGTTAGTTTCGTACCCTAGCAAAAACCGCAAGCATCGTAAAAATCTAGCTAGAAGCCTAGATTTAGACTAGATATTAATTTGAAAAAACTAACAATTGGGATTGTTATAGATTAGTGCTGTTTTGAAGAAATTAGGTACTTACCGTTTTATAGACAGGAATATTAATCTTAAAATAGGAGTAACACAATGAAAACAGTTGGGATGTATCGTCGAGCTTATCCGAGAGTATCAGAAACTTTTATTGGAGAGCAAGCCCATAATTTACAAAGATACAAACCTTTATTTCTTACTTGTAAAATATTAGAAGAGATTCCTTTTGAAGGTATTGCTATTAGTAATAATGATTTATGGAATATTAAGCAATTATTTCATGTAATTACTGCTTCACCAAATGTGTTTGGAAAAGAGAGTGAATTAAGAAGTCTAAAATTAATTCATGGACATTTTGGCCCAGATGGTATTTATGCAATGCGATTGGCAGAAAAATTAAATATTCCTTTCCTCGTTACATTTTACGGTTTTGATATCACAGTTTCACGTCGAGCTATGTGGCTGTCAGGTAATCCAGCATTCTATCAATTTCTTTTGCATGAAGAAGAACTAAAACAAAAAGCATCTAAATTTATTGCTTTTTCTAGTTTCTTGTATAAAAAGATGATTGAATATGGTTATCCAGAAGATAAAATCATTAAACTAAATAGTGGTGTAGATTTAGACAAGTTTGCCTTAGTAAGCGAACCAAAAGATGAAAGATATATTTTGTGTGTAGGCAGACATACTGAAAAGAAAGGAATTGATACTCTATTAAAAGCCTTTGCCCGGATTGCCAGTAAGCATCCAAATGTGTCACTTATCCAAATTGGAAGTGGCATCATGACTGAAAAATTCAAGGTTCTAGCAGATGAGCTTGGTATTAGTAATAGAGTAAATTTTATGGGCGCAAAACCTTATGAAGTCATTCAAAAAATGATGCGAGGTGCAGAAGTATTTTCTCTACCCAGTCAAACAGCAAAAAACGGTGATAGTGAAGGTTTACCGCTTTCAATATTGGAAGCTGCCGCTTCTAGTTTACCAATAGTTTCTACCTGGCATAGCGCTATTCCTGATGCTGTTTTAGATGGAGAAACTGGCTTTTTAGTTGATGAAAAAGATGATCAAGCTCTTGCGGAGAAATTAGATATTCTATTGTCTGACCGTGCTTTAGCTAAAAAGATGGGTATAAAAGGACGAGAATTTATTTGCGAAAATTTTGATATTCGGAAGCAAACTGTCAAGTTAGAAGCTATTTATGATTTAGTAATCAGTAAACGAGAGTCAAGTAAGAGTATCTCAATTTAGATTACTAAACATTAAGCATTTGTTAATGAGCAGAAATTTTTTGATGCCTATTTACAGAAGGTCAAACTCGCACTCGTAGAATTCGTTATCCAACTGCCAAAAAAAGCACTAAAAAGCCAAAAAAACAAATGCCACAATCTGCTTAAACCTTTGATTTTTTAATTTTGGGGTGCAAAGCTTGTGACTCAGCGATCCTGAGTCACTTTGTCATTTATTTAATCTAAACTCCAGTTATTAGCGATCGCCAGTTATCACAAATTATATCAGTAGCAAAACTTACTATGATTACAGAATAATTCCCTAAAAATCAGGCTAGTAATCTAAAAAGATAAATATAAAGCTACTAAAATTACAAAAAATCCTCAGTATCTACCTGAGAGTGCGATTCCGGGTTAGGATGATGACTAGCAATGCCTTAATTTAGATATCGATATTGAATTGTTGAAATTTTATGGGCAATAGTCCACCAGATGGCAGTATCAACCTCCTCTGAGCTGGCGAGGAAGTCTCCCAGCGCGGGGGAGACTTAGGAGATATATCTCATGCTCACACAAGATATTCGTGATTTGCTGACTGATACTACCGATTTAAATCAGTTGAAATGGGATTTGAATCGCTTGCAACCTGTGGATGTGGGAGATTACATTACACAATTGCCTGAACAACAACGCGCGATCGCATTCCGTTTACTCAACAAAGGTCAGGCAATCGATGTATTTGAATATCTGCCTACAGAGGTGCAGGAAGAACTAATTAATTCTCTCCATGATGTCCAAGTAGTGCAACTTGTAGAAGCAATGAGTCCCGACGAACGGGCAGAATTGTTTGATGAATTACCTGCTGGGGTAATTAAACGGCTATTGCAAGAACTGAGTCCAGAACAAAGGCAAGCAACAGCAACGATTCTCGGTTATCCAGAAGGCACTGCTGGACGGGTGATGACAACCGAATATGTTCGGTTGCGGCAAGGATTAACTGTAGGTGAAGCCCTAAGTAAAATCCGCCGTCAGGATGAAGACAAAGAGTCGATTTACTACGCCTACGTCACCGATGACAACCGGACGCTGGTGAGAGTAGTTTCACTGCGCCAGTTGCTGTTTACCTTTCCCGATGTTTTCATCAAAGATATTTCTAGCGATCGCGTCATCAAAGTTAGAACTGAAACTCCTCAAGAAGAAGTGGCGCGAATCATGCAGCGCTACGACTTAATCGCTATCCCCGTAGTTGATCGGGAAGACCGATTGGTTGGCATCGTCACCATTGATGATGTCATGGATATTTTGGAAGAGGAAGCCACAGAAGATATTCAAAAACTGGCGGGTGTGAGTGGTGATGAAGCGGCTTTATCCTCTCCCCTACTCACCATCTGCAACCGCTTGCCTTGGCTGTTGGGCATCATGGCTATGTATATCGGTGCAGCCAGTGCGATCGCGCCTTTTCAATCTGTAATTGCCGCAGTGCCAGTTTTAGCAGTCATCATGCCGATTTTTTCTAACACTGGTGGCACTGTTGGTATTCAATCATTAACGGTGACAATTCGCGGCTTAGGAGTAGGCGAGGTAACACCCAAAGATACCTTGAAAATTCTCCGTAAGGAACTTCTAGCTGGTTTAGGTACAGCCCTCGCTTTAGCCACAACGATGATCCTGCTTTCCTTAATTTGGGCGCGGCCCCAAGAACGATGGGTGGCTTTAATTGCTGGCATGGTAATGGCAACTAATACAATTGTGGCTGTTACGCTCGGCACTTTACTACCAATGGCCTTGACACGTCTGAAGCTTGATCCTGCTTTGGTTAGTGGCCCGTTAGTGACTACAATGCTAGATACAATTGGATTTTTAACGTTCCTCAGCCTAATTTCTCTAGCTTTAAACGTTTTCCATTTACCAACTTGAAAGGATTGGGAATGGGGCATTGGGCATTGGGCATTGATTATTTCTCCCTTATCTCCCCCAGTCCTCCAGTTCCCAATCACCAGTCCCCAGTCCCCAGTCCTCAAATATGCCTACTACCACCTGGAATCGTCATCACATTCTTTCCCTAGCCGACTTCACCACCACTGAATACGATACAGTTTTGCAAACTGCGGCTTCTTTTCAAGAGGTGCTATCGCGGCGGACGAAAAAAGTGCCAACTTTGCAGGGACAGGTGGTGGCGAATTTATTTTTTGAATCTTCTACCCGGACTCGCAGCAGTTTTGAACTCGCGGCGAAACGTTTAAGTGCAGATACGCTCAACTTTGCCGCCGCTACATCTTCGATGACTAAGGGAGAAACAATTCTCGACACGGCGAAGACTTATTTGGCTATGGGAACTGATATTATGGTAGTCCGCCATCGAGAGGCAGGAGTACCAAATGCGATCGCGGCTGAAATGGATCGTTTAGGTGTACGAGTTAGTGTTCTTAATGCTGGTGATGGTCAACATGAGCATCCTTCCCAAGCACTGCTAGATTTATTTACCATAACTACTCTAATTGACCCAGCTAGTCCCCGACTGGAACTTTTAAAGGGGAAAAAGATTGCCATTGTTGGAGATATTCTTCATTCTCGCGTGGCGCGATCGAATATTTGGAGTTTAATCGCCAGTGGTGCCGAAGTGCATCTAGCAGCCCCACCCACCCTCTTACCCAAATTATTTGCCGAGTACATCTTAGAAGAAGCAGAAGTCAAAAATCAGGAGTTTATTATCTCCTCATCCCCCACTCCCCACTCC
>NZ_JACKZS010000240.1 GCF_014222285.1 Nostoc sp. UCD121 | reverse complement strand
CCAAAGACCTACATAAAATTATACTTCTGGCAGAGGATGTAAAAAAATATTAGACATATTAAATTAAAATCAATATTAATCAAAGTTCCTAAACAATTCAGGTAAGTGTGCTAAACACGAACTTGGAACAGCCTAAAGCTTTGTTAAAATCAGCAGCACACAAACTATGAACTCTATCACCGAAAAACGTATCGCCTTGATTTCCGTCCACGGAGGCCCGGCGATTGAAATAGAGAAAGAAGAAGCTGGGGGACAAAATGTTTATGTGCGTCAAGTGGGTGAAGCACTAGTGCAGCTAGGATGGCAAGTTGATATGTTTACCCGCAAGGTGAGTCTGAAGCAAGACTTGATTGTTCAACATAGCGACAATTGTCGAACTATTCGTTTAAAAGCTGGCCCTATGAGTTAAAAGGCTTTGACCAAAAAACCATATTGATGCGATGGGTGCATAGTTTACCGCCGCAAGCATCACTTTTTTTGAACTCAATATTATGAAGGCAATCATAGTGTTATGATTGCCAACTTTTTACTGCAATGCCAGCACAGCCAGGTAAAGCTAATAGACTCTAGAGAAATGAATTCACTTGGACGTTTCTCAGGCTCCCAAGATGCCTTCTTAACTCTGGACGTTTGTAAGCTCCCAAGTTGGCTTGCTACTACAAAACAAGGAAACCGAAATGAGCAACAAGGATAGATTCAGCCTATTATTGCATGACCAATTTTTGGATCTTATTTAATCCTCATTCCTTACCAGTAAGGCTTTCATCCAGAAATGTAGCTAAACTTTTATAGCCAAGTATTGCCTAAAAATATTTCATAATTAAAGAGAGAAAATCCCAATGGAGAAAATCCCAATGGAGAAGATAAAAATGCCAGAACAATATCGTTCACGGTATGTGGAAATAGCTTTAATTTTATTGATAATTAGTCTGTGGAAAAAGCCACGCTCTTTGGGGGCTTGGGGACTTACCGTGAAAAGTCAGTATCGTAAACACGTTGCCGAAAGAGTAGCACTCAGTATTCCCCCTTTACCATTGGATGCGAAGCAAACCTCAGAATCATGTAAATTACTGAAAAATTCGCCAGAGGGTCAAGAGGAGATATTAAAAAAGGCTTTTCAGGAGGTAGCTTTTAGAGCCAATCGACTGCGAGAGTGGATGGAATATGAACCTGTACTCCGTAATGTAGACAATAGATTTTCACAATTCTACTCAGAAGTTCGAAATACTAATAAGGAGACTTTGGGTGGGAGAATAGGTACTATTCAAAATATTTGGGTTCTTTTTCAAGAATCAGATATGATCGAGCTTGAATTATTCATAAAGGGAGTTCAGCATATAAATCAAGCACTTGTGACTGATCCTAGCAATCAAGTTTCATCACTAATTAGTATAGGTAAAAAAATTCAAGATTCCATTGACGATTTGGTTTTTAAGGATTTAAGAACAAACAGTAGTGAGTTTCAGATTCTACTTAAAGGATTAATATCTAAGCGTCGAAATATTGTAGAAAAAGAAATTCGAGAGTTATGTGAACTGACAGGGCAAACGCATCTAAATATAGTACATAGATACTAAAAAAGGATAAAGGCAGCGATCGCGTGCGGCATGAAGGATAAGCAATGGGGCATTGATGGTAAAGTCATTGTAAAAGTAACAATAAAGCCCTACGGAAGGCGTGAAACTCAAGCCCAAAATTACAATTGCTGACCACTTTGCACAGATGTCAGATCCACGAATAGATCGTACAAAACGTCATAAGCTAATCGATATTTTGACTATTGCCATTTGTGGAGTGATATGTGGGGCAGATAGTTGGGTGGCAATTGAAACATACGGATGTGCAAAGTCTGAGTGGTTAAAAACGTTTTTAGAGCTACCAAATGGGATACCATCCCACGACACGTTTGCAAGAGTAATTGCGAGCCACAACATTAAATCATCGCTGCTTCCCATACAGCATGAGACACTTCAGGTCGGGCGATGTCATTGTGTGCCCCTCCTAAAGAGCCATCACTCTTGCTGATAAACTTATCGCTTTTCAAGTTGTATATTTTTCCTGCTTCAAATTGATACGAGGTATTGAGGGGAAGCATCTCTTGATCTACAATTTCCAGACTTTTCCCCCGTGACCCAAATGCTCCTAAACCTCCATACTTCGGCAATTTAGGTGATTCGCCAGGTTTAAGTGGAAATTCTACTTGCCCAGCTACACCAGCACCAAGGGGGTACATTTTACCAACAGCAGTGTCAAACTGAGAATGTGTAGTAACGATAGGACCAATAACTTTTTGGTCAGCAATGATTGGATGAAAGTAACCCGCACGACCTGGGGCATCTGGAATATCTGAACAGTAAGACCATAGCGACAATGCTCCTTGTACCAATACAACAGAGTTAACTGGACGAGCCAAGGTACCCTTCCCATTTGAACCAGCAAGTATTGCGGAGACAACAATACACCCAAAGCTGTGACCCATGAAGTGGAACCGCACACTCTGAGATGCTGCATCTTGCATACTTGTTAATAGCTTAAAACCTCCGCTTTCACCAATCTTACGGGCACGATCTTTCATTTTCCAGAAAGATATCATACGCAGAGGAGCAAGTAACCCTCCCAAGCTGAAGTTGCCAAAGTTGACTTCATCTTCAGCTTCAGCTTCCTCAAATATATTTTCAGGATTGAAAGGTTCACGATCCGATCCTGGTGCAGCATCAACCCCCTCGCTACCTATAGCAGCCTCATCATTAAGAACTCTATATGCCTCTTTTACGTCAGAAGGTAATTCGTCAGGAGCAATATCATCCATTGCAGCAGAGAAGATTTTCCGCAGTGCTCCGCGTGCTGTCTCTGTATCTGCGATACGCTCTGCATACTGATCGACTAATTGTTCTACTGGAGAAATAGCTGATGCTTCAAATGAGGTAGAAATACTTTTCAGTTCTTCATTTCCCCATGGCAAACTCGGCCAGTGTACACCAATTAATAACGGGAGAAATCCTGGGCGAATTTGCTTCATCCGTTCAATATCAGCACTTTGTTCGACCGTCACCCCGATCCAGCGATCGTACTGAGCTATTGCTGAATCAACATCTCCTAACCATCCATGACTTATCAGGAATACATCTGTGATTGGTTCATTCGATAACACATTAATAATCTGTTGGCTCATCATTCCATCAGGATCGTCAGTTCGCTCATTCCCCTTAGCGTCAAAAGAAATCAGATAATATTCTTGGTCATTTGCAGGTAATTTTCTAATTGGCATATATAACTCCATTAGTGTACATAGAGACTGTTGACGCAACTACGGTAGTTGCCTTTGAACCTACTCCAAAGAATTTATCCGAAGTCGAACTGCTGGATCTCCGATGATAATATAGCCCTCAGCATCATTACGTTCAATCCAATCCGCTGCCAAATCTTCATCAGAGATTTCTTCACCAAAACCAATTTCTTCTAACTTACTGCTTAGAGTAGCTGATAGAGATGCGTAACGCTCATTAAAATCTTTCATGGCATGACCTATTGGTTCACCTAAAAGAATTCTTCCGATCGCATTTTCAAAAGGTAGGATTTGTGGACCAACTTTACGGATTTTAAATGAGCATCCCCAGGCACGCTCTACATGACCGATGCAAGCTAATGCCCCACCCTGAGGATGCGTAAGTAAGGCTTTAGGTAAAGCCGCAATAAAAGGATAAGGGGCAATGGAAGGTGGAGATTCTCCTGGTTTATGGAAAAAGCGATCATTAGAGGGCGTACCAGCACCATAACAAGCAAAATGGAATGTGATCATTCCATGAACTCGACTACTAGCTGGAATATCCTCAGCACTAAAGTAATGTTTCTTATCGATAGAACCAATCCCAGGCCAATCTTGACATAGTAATGCTCCTTGCTTCTGGATTTGGTCAGGATCACCATTTGGAAATGCCATCCCATGACTGGCAGTGAAAAGGAAGGCTGGCGGTTTCTTACTTGAATCTGGAGTTAATGTTTCAATTAACGCACCTTTGGTAGCGTCTTCTCCCCAAATCTTTCGAGTTTGAAAATGCCACCGCTCGGCAACTCCCGTCTGTCCCGGTAGAACTCCATCAGTTAAAGGGTTAACTAGGAAATCTGCACTAAGTTGTGTGGCTTTATCAAAGGAATGACGAGGAGCAAAGAAAACTGCTTCTCTAGAATTAGGGACTGACTGACCAGTTTCATATTCGATCAGGCTAGCCACGTAACGAGCATAATCTAAAACAGTATCAAAATGAAGGCAGCCTACTGCGTACTCCACATCTACAAGGTGAATAAATGAGAAAGGAATAAGAGTGGGGTTGCCAACAAACAGCAGATAGTAAGGAACCTTTGTAGGATCTACAGTGCCGGCGCTTGTACCGTAACGAGCTAGCCATTTCGCACGGCTTTCTCCAGTTCGGTACTTTAACACTTTAATTTTGCTTTCATCACCGATTTGCTGCCGTCGGTGCTCAACGAGAGGTTCTAGAGCTTTTTGTACCGCTTCATCTTCATCAACATGGAATACAACAGCCCATCCTGCCTGATTAACATCAGATGGATCTACTCCTAATGGGAATCCTAGATCTGGTCTTTCAAAAACCTCTGTTATTTTGTCCAGGTATTCAATCAACAAAGGATCTAAAGGTTCACCCTTTACAATGGCAGCCGCTTGACTGTACCCCAGTGGAGGTACTAAATATTCTCCAGTAACACCATTGACACCATTAATATAAAGGTTATCGTCATCCATAACTTTAGCTATAGTATTCTGTTAGAATTTAAACTCTGCACGTAACCGAATCGTCAATTCACATAACTCTCGAACTTCCTTTCCTACAACGTTTCGACGATTAGATGTTAATCCTTTAAGTAGCATCTGAAAGTCATTACTATTAGTTTTTAAATCATTAAAAACTAAATCATCCATGGATTTTCTGATTTTTCCTCCTATATCAATTAGCTTTAAAACTTGAGCGGTAGGATCTGATTTATTAATATCTCCAGTCACAAGTGATTGATTTATATGTTGAATTCCATCTGTGAATTTTTCAAGGTCAACTATATCTGATTCTTGGCAAAAAGACCAAATTGTTTGAATAGTATCAACCTTTGAGCCAAAGTTATCTTTACTAGTATTTTTAACCTCAGAATAGAATTGTGAAAATCTATTTTCTAAATTACGGAGTAGAGGTTCAAACTCCATCCACTCACGAAGCCGGTTAGCTCTAAAGGCTACTTCGTGAAAAGCCTCACCTAAAGGTTGTAACCAAGAATCATCATGTGCTACTGGCATAAAATATTGAATTTAACTCCTTAATATATCTACTGTGTTTCAAATTAAAATTTTTGAGCATTCCAACCCGTTACTTTTCCAATAGATATATTCCCAATAGACTGATTTACGGTGAATAATTGATATTCTAATTTTTCAGATAATGGCTGAAACATCTGAACATCAGTGGCAGAAGTGTATAGTATTGGGTAAGAATATTCCCAGTCTCTCGAAATATATATCTTGGAACGGGCTTTGGAAATAGCCATATCAATTGAGCCAGATCTGAGCAAAGTATCATAGAACTGTTGAGTGAATTGGTGCAAAGTATCTTTGCCAATAGGAGCGTTAGTTGTTACTACGGCACAAACCCCAGCATCAACTAATCTAAATGCTAAACGTGCCAACTTTTGGCACTGTTCCCACTCCCTGATCGGTGTTGCCAAAAATACAAGATAAGGAGATCTATAGTGATCATGTCCTAACCTTTGATAAATTACTTCATAAGGAATTTCTTCTGCTCTCCCTCGATCATCAGTCAAGACGATGTACGCACCTTCATCGCGAATTTCAGCATGAGATTGCAGATGAATAATATGATAATGATTGTCAGGTTCAGATTCTTGAGCGGATACTATTTTGTTATAAATTTTTTCTAGAGTTGGATTGGTTTCTAGTCGATCTAACTGTAGTAGTTTGGGTGCCACATCCAGTTTAATATCAGAGAATTCAAAGCTATCTGTATTTGAAGGATTAGACGTTATCAGAAGCATACGAAGGGGACGATCTAATATAAGTTGGCTGCGGGAAGACTTAGCCCGTATAAATCGTGAAAAGGGAATACTTAAACACAATGGCTCATACTCGTCTGGATTGTAAAGACATTCCCAATTCAATTGAGATAACTCTGGATAGTTTGGGTCTAACCACAAACGCAGCCGAATACGAGCCGCTCTATAGACATCAAAACCCCTACTTGGATTTTCTGCCAATATTCGAGCTTCGTTAAACGCTTCACCAACATCCCCTCGAAACAACCATGAAAATAGATGAATTCCATATTCACGTGGTTCTGAAATTGAAGCACGAAGCACAGAAGGTATTGGTGGTAAATCGGCTTTTCTTCTTTCTCCATCTGGCATTTGAAACTCAGCACAATACCGCTCTGTAGAAATCCCAAAGATACGAATCTCCAAGTCGTCAAATTGTTCGCATTCATCCCAGGTAGCCATAATTGCCCTCTTGCAGTTAGTTTGTTGTTTTAAGAAGTCATTTCTAAACGTCCTAGCGTTCGTTCAGATAGAACAACTAAATCTTTAATAGTTTGATTTAAATCCTCGGAGACAACATTTTCAAACTGAGAAAGTCGCTCTTCAAAAGATATCACACCATTTGCTAGTGCTGAATACGCACCTCTATCTATCTCAAAATCTATGCTTTTAGATTGTGATACCAACTTTAAAAAATAGTCGTTCAAACTGTTATCAATATGCTTTTTCGTAATAATTTTTAATTTGTCCATATCATTTTGTTGTACTCTTTTCCATTCTTTCTTGAGTTTATCAAATTGAAGATTTGCCCAGGTTCCTCCTGCCTGCTCAACAATATTCACGCAGAGATGGAAGCTAGCTATAAAATCATTTAGATAATCTCTCAATATTATTAATTCAGACAATTTTTGATGAGAAATGGCGATTTCTTGAAATGTTTGTGATAATTCTTTTAATGCTGCTTTCGATTCGTCTGATTTTTGAGCCATTTCTTGAACCGATAGCCATGCTTGTTCGAGGGTACTAGTCTCATCCGACAAAAATTTAAAAATATTATTACTGCGGGTACCCATGTATAAAATAGGGGTGTTCCAATCGCGACTACCTAACTTGTATTCAACTGATAGAAATTGACGTGCCTCGTTGACAGCTACATCTATTGGTAACCCGTTTGCTAATGATCCATAGAATCTTCGACTAAAGAGACTAGCTGTATCTAATTGCACGAAAGGGTACTGCATCGCAATAACAGCAGGTATGCTCTTCTCAACCAAAGATGGGGCAATCCCTGAGAACAGTCCATTTTTGTCCTGACTACTATTGCAAGCATTAAGAACTATTAGACGTAGACTAGCTCTCCCCAAAAAGAGTTGTGCAAATTCTCGATCATTAATAATTCTCTTCGATTGCCCATTATCATCAGTTAAAACAAGTTTACCACCAGTTCCATGACCCAAAAAGTGCAAAACATGGTAATTATGCTGAAGTTCATCTTGGATCTGGGACAAAGTTGAGTTCTGTAAAATTTTGTACTCAACTTTATCTAAGCCTTTCAAAGAAGCATCAAGATATTCGGTTTCTTTACTGTCAATTTGAGGTACACCCTGTGGACTCTCGATAACCACTAAAATTTTTAATCTCTCTTGAGCAGTGAGAGTAAAAACAGGGGGTTCAGGTACTGGTAAATATCGCGTGACGGGGATATTAGCTGAAGTAGCTAGAAACTGCTGCCCATCCCACAACATTTCCCAAGGTAGTGCTGCCAAGTGCGGCACGTTAATCCATAGGCGAAGTCGAAGAACACCATCACCCACTCGACCTCGACTATTTGCCCAAGCTTCCCCAACAGATCTTTTGAATAGTGCCTTAAACAGTAGACTACCAAAGGATTTACGCAAATCTTCATCAGGATCGATCCCCTGAATCTGAATTAGCTCGGATTTAAAGTCATCCGCACTTAGATCCAGTTCAAGATCGCCTGTCGCTGGACCAGCAGGTGAACTCAAAACTTGCACAGGGAAGGAGGTGGATTCTCTAGATTGAGTTGAAATTGTCTGAAGCCCAATCCATACCTCGAAGTCAGCAAATGTTTTCATCCTGATTTGTGTATCAACTACTGGAGTTTAGACTAAGTTATGCAAAACGACCCAGCAGGGCTGAGTTAATCAAAGACTTAGCGAAATTATAAATAATCTTTAATATTAAACCGCAACTGATGGCTCTTTACGTGGTTGTGTTACGGTTTTTTTAACAATCGGGCATCGGTTTTTACGGTGACGCTTTTTTCCTGCTTTCCAACCAGGGGACTTTCCGCGAGGTTTGGGTGGAACAGATGGAGTACCAATGGCCGCAAAAACTCCTCCCATAGCTTGAGCGACCCTCCCAGGGGTCAATTTATCGATTGATTTCTGCCAAGGTAAAGGATTGTCAGTAACAATATCACGAGCTAACCACAACTCCCAAGTCATAAAAGGCATTAAGTCACTCCATCGCTCGCATTGTTTAGGAGTGCCTAGCTTGGGAACAGTCCAATGTAGACGTTGTTTTAAAAATCCGTATCCGTTGGCGCAACAATAAATTGATTTAGTTCTTCTTAAAACTTCCGAGTCCGTTCTAGCAATATTTCCTTAGCCACAGTGTGTTTAAGGAAGCGAGTGATTTCATCATCATTACTTCTTGCTAGAACATTGTCAGTAGCGCCGAATTATTTCTCGCTGGAATATCTGCGGTTCAATACACCTAACCGTATTTCGATAGAGATTCGACTGGAAAAAGCGGACGTATTTATTAATTGATAACAGTTCGCAATAACTCTTGAGTTGCGCGACTCTCAACGGAGTAATGGGGCTTGTGGCGTAGTAGACTGTCCATAATAAGGCGCGTACACCGGACACTACCAGCGAGAATAAATGAGGTTGCCACCCCCAACTCGTCTACCTAACAAGCATTATAGGTCTAGAGAATACCTGACACCAAGCGAGGTGCGAAGTCTTCTTGATGCCGCACTAGAACGCAAAGCTCGTTATTCTCACCGTGATTATACACTGATGTTGATGATGTTCCGCCACGGTCTAAGGGTGGGGGAAGCTGTAGGTTCTAAATGCGGTTTGCGCTGGGATGCCCTGATGTGGGCCGAACGTCAGATTTTCATCACCAGGGAAAAGGGCAGTGATTCTGGGGTGCATCCTTTGAGAGATGATGAACTGGAATTGCTCAAAGAACTCAGAGAGATGTTGCCCGATAGCAAATATATTTTCGTTTCCGAGCGTGGTGAGGTGATGTCTACTGATGCAGTGCGAAAGCTGCTTGGGCGGTTGGCGGCACAGGCTGGGCTTGATATCAAAGTTCACTGTCACATGATGCGCCATGCTTGCGGTTACTATCTGGTGAATCAGGGTTATAACACTAGAGAGATTCAAGATTTTTTGGGACACCGCGATATCAAACACACTGAAAAATATACCAAGCTGAATGCTCGACGCTTCCTGAATTTTGATTGGGGTGATTTGTAACGATCTTTGCTGAGAGCGACCCCAAGACATTGCAGGGCTATTAGCGATCCCATAAGCATTCTATCCATCAACATTTTTTGCCATGTTCCAAGTACCAATTAACCTATATGCGCTCATTTGACCCCAGAAACTAGGAACGCTGAGAGATGTTTCTTGGCTCATTTCACCCTCAGTCAGTCATTGGAAAATAAACGACAGATTGTAGTATAAACTGCTGATGTAACTCAGAATAAGTATAAAATAAAATGGATAAAAGATTACAAACATCGCAAGTTTTTATAGATACAGAAGTATTTATTAATGCAAATTTTCAATTTTCATCAGGACGTTTATCAAGACTGTATACCTTTAACGTAAATGGGAAGATTACACTCCATTTAACAGACATTACTATCCGCGAAATAAAAGCCAACTTAAAAAAACAAATCGAAGAAGTAACAGAATCAGTCAATAAATTTCAGACTAAAGCTAAACTTCTCAGAGGAGTTCCATCTTTTGAAGCCATTTTTAATTACGATAGAGATTTAGTGCTGGAGCATTATGAAGCCCAATTAAGAGATTTTACAGAATCAAGACAACTTTTTCTGTTCCCAGAAAATCATTATATTGTTAATATAATTTCTACTAAAAATGTAGCCGTAGAAATAATTTTTGATAAATATTTTAATCAACAGCCACCATTCGGAGAAGCGAAGAAAAAATCTGAGTTTCCAGATGCATTTACAATCTCAGCATTGGAGAAATGGTGTTGTGAGAATCATAAAACTATGTATGTTATTAGCAATGACAGCGATATGAAAGCAGCTTGCAATGCAAGTAATTATCTAATTTCAATTGCGAATGTAGATGAATTATTTGACTTGATTACTGCCGAAGATAAGTACATATCTTCGATTGCACACCAATGGTTTACAGAATCTAGAGAAGAAATAAAAAATGAGATAACTGATAAGTTTGAAGAATTAGAACTATTTGATTTAGTAGATGTAGATAAAGATGGTGAGATTGAAAAGATTACTGTAAACAATATTAATCTCCTTCAGGAGAATTTAGTAGAAATTCAAGATGAGATTTTATATTTTACAGTTATAGCAGAAATTTCCTTTTCTGTTGATGTAAGTTAGACGGATCCAAAAATGACTGCTTAAGAGAAAGAAGAGAAGAAAGAGTATAGAGGGGACTAGACAGAAG
>NZ_JACKZS010000239.1 GCF_014222285.1 Nostoc sp. UCD121 | reverse complement strand
GTCTGCTTTAACCCAAGCAGTATTAGGATTGACAGAACAACTTTCTCAATACAAAGAGCAACTCGTTGCTGCTAAAAATACATTCAATAACTTTGAAACAGCATTGACGGCTGAGGTACAATCTCATGCAGAGAAGAAAGCTATTTTATCAATCTCTGATTATATTGAGCAATCAAGTATTGAATCTGCTTTAGCCCAAACAGTATTAGGATTAACAGAGCAACTTTCTCGATCTCATCAGCAGTTAGTTGAAGATAAAACTGCATTTAATGACTTGGAGGAAGTATTTACGGCTGAGTTGCAATCCCATGCAGAAAAGAAAGCTATTTTATCAATCTCTGATTATATTGAGCAATCAGCTATCGAGTCTGCTTTAACCCAAGTAGTATTAGGATTAACAGAACAACTTTCTCGATCTCATCAGCAGTTAGTTGAAGATAAAACTGCATTTAATGGCTTGGAAACAGCCTTGACTCAAGAGTTAAAATCTCATGCAGAAAAAGGAGCTATTTTATCAGTCTTTGATTATATTGAGCAATCAGCTATCGAGTTTGCTTTAACCCAAACAGTATTAGGGCTAACAGAACAACTTTCTCAATCTCATCAACAACTTGTTATTACTAAAAATACATTCAATGACTTTGATGAAGCATTGACGGCTGAGTTGCAATCTCATGCAGAAAATAAAGCTATTCTGTCAATCTCTGATTATGTTGAGCAATCAGCTATCGAGTCTGCTTTAACCCAAGCAGTATTAGGATTGACAGAACAACTTTCTCAATACAAAGAGCAACTCGTTGCTGCTAAAAGTACATTCAATAACTTTGAAACAGCATTGACGGCTGAGTTGCAATCTCATGTAGAGAAGAGAGCTATTTTATCCACCTCTAACTCTGTTGAGCAATCAGCTACTGAGTCAACCTTAGCTAAAACATTACTAGCAGAATTAAAGTTGCATCTCAAACAGATGATTCAGGGTTTAGATATTGAAAGATTGGCAGAAGTAGTTATGGAAGTAGGAAAATATATCAAAGGTGAAAAGGTAACAGGAGCAAAGGTCAGCGAGTTATTTACGAGTGTTAAAACTGATGCTTTAGCTTTGACTTTTGAGGAAAAAATGAACATCGTTAGGCAACTGATTAGAGATGACAAACCATTGATTCTGAAGAGATTGAAAATAAATCCTCAACAGTCAGATGACAACGGGGAGCAGATCCGGTTTCGGCGCTAACTAATCAAGCCGCCAAAGGCGGCAAGGCAGAAGGCAGGAGGCAGAAGGCAGAAGGAACACCTCTCCCATGAAGGGAAGAGGTAAGTGCTACGGACACATCTTTTTTTGTGCTGTGCATCTCGAAAAGAGTATTCCTACTTTTTCGCCAACAAGGGGCGAGGTTTGTACCTTTTCTTCCTTCTTCCTTCTGCCCTCTGCCCTCTGCCTCCTGCCTTTCTTCTATCAATTGGAAATGAAAATTAAGACTTACCACTTATTGTTATTCCCACTATTTTTAACTGCTTATTTAAGACAAAATTTACTAGTTTCTGACCGCTTACTAAGATTATTTTATTGGAGCGACGAATCAACTGTTTTGACAACTGTCCAGTTATGCCAGTATGCACGAAGAATCCACCACTGGCTCTTTCATGCTCAATACAAGACAGAAAATCTTTGAGCATCGGTGAGAAATCCGGGTTATCTGTGCATACCTCTAGATTGTGATTCTTGTTGAGAATCCTGCTGAATTTGATGATGCATATCAACAACAGATTGAACCTTACCAAGTGCCTGTAACTGTTGGTCACTTACGTTAGGTGATAAAACTCCATCAGTGAGAACAGCATCGCCGTTTTTGGCACGAACGATTACATTATTGCCAAGGCGTTCAAAGTCAAAGCTTGTACTTTTAAAACTTTTAGAACCATCAGGGTTATCTTTGCCCAAGATATTCAACAGGGCTTTGACACTTTGCTCAATTGCCTGACCTTTGACATCATCGACAGCAGCCCGTAGTTCAGTTCGAGTATTGTCAATGGCTGACTGAACACCCTTAATCTTTTGCTCAACCGTGTTTTTAGCACCATCTACTTGTGTACGTAACTCTTGAGTTAAGTTACCAACTTGTTGATTGAGTTCATCCCTGGCTTCATCTAGTCGGTTAGTAACTTGTTGCTCTATTTGAGCTTTCATCTGTGCAATTTCTTTCCTTAACTTCGTCACTTCAGGGGTCAGCGCATCTTTAAGGCGCTCAAATGCGTTTGAAGCCGTTTTCTTTACTTGACGTTCAACTGACCCAACCCAGTTTTGAAGAACCGTATTTTGAACTTGTGGTAAAAACCGTTCATTTACTTGGGACAAAGCTTTTTGGGTGTTCTCAATCAACTGTTGTTGCTTTTCTAAAGACTTACCCATTTCGGCAACTTGAGCAGCCAGTTCTGACAAGGATTCAGGTGTTTGTTCATTTTTTTTAAGACTGTCAACAAGTTTTTGTTGCGACTCTAGTTTAGATTGCAAAACAGCCACTTGTTTTTGTAAAGCTTCTACACTGTACATTCGCTCATTACTTACAACTTTATTTTTCGGTGATGGGGGAGCTAAACCTAATTTGTCAGTCAGTACCTCTCCATTTTTAATATGGAATACTTTTTCATTGCCAATTTTAATAGAAATTGCACCTTGAGAATTTTTCGGGTCAGACAGAGCTTTTTTTAAGTTCTCTACTATCGTTGGTGTTAATAAGTTTTTCGAGGGAGATTCTCCCAATGTTCCTTGATAAACTTTGCTAGAGCTAGAGTAAATAGAAACATCCTTGCTGGGATCTAATCCTTTTTCTTTAGCTTTCGCATGGATGAGTTTGAGGAGAGATTCTAAAATGTCTAAATAATCTCGCTTAATTTCTTTCGCTTCACCATCATCAATCATTATTTTCGCCTTTGAGAATTGACTGTATTAACAGTTCAGGATTAATCGCTACTTCTGGCAAAACTATCCCACCGAGTTTATTAAGAACCTGTCTTCCTTCAACTTCAATGTAAGCAAATTCTCCATCGATCATCACTGTTATCGATGATGTATTTTTTTCAGCGCGAGATGGGACATAATCTTTCAGGACACCATTTAACACAAAAATGTTGGCATCATCTGCATCGCTACTATAGACTTCAAGGCACTCAGGAAGATAGTTAGCATCAAAAGGCAAGTTATCCCAACTATCAGCAGTGTTTAAAATTTCGCTTGGATATTTATCTGCGAGGGCTGCTATATCAGGAGGGAGTTTTGCAATTTGTTTTCTATCATAATCAGAGAACGGGTAAAACTTACTTGATGACATGAATTTTATCCTAAGTATTTTTGATGATTGAAGAAGGGAACTCTTAATAGGGAACAGGGAACAGATAAGAAACTAAAGTTTCAAAGTTTAAAGCTCAGTCAAAAAATTTTTTTTTTGAGATGCGTAACACGAAAAAAACAGTGTCATTATTTCAATCTCATGTTTTTAAACATGAGTTTTTCCTGTTCCCTCTTAGGAGTTCCCTCTTCCCCTCTTCCCCGTTAAGAGTTCCCCGTTCCCCGTTAAGAGTTCCCTTTTTCTTGCTTAAATCAAACTAGCATATTCTGATAGCTGCTCTTGAGTTTCTATCAAAGGCAACAATTTTAATGCCTCTGCCCGACGAATTCTCATTTCTTCATCTGCTGGAGGTTTCAAAATAGACTTCATGGCTAATGACTTTTGGAATTTATACCAAGCTTTTACACTCGCCGCTTCCGAATTAATCTCATGTTGAGGAATATGAATATTTTGCAAGATTGGTATACTTATCTGTCCGCGAGAACGAAACCCTGGACTAATAATTACAGCTTTACCTTCTGGTAATGTATTAAATTGGTTGATATCAAATAACTTGCGAGTACTGTTTTGGTCAGAATTAGAAATACTTGCTCCTCCTTTTCCTCCTGATGAACGGGAACGTTGCTTGTATTTAATCTCTTCATCACCTAAGAACTTACTAAAACGTTCTGCTGCTACATCATCTTGAGGGTTAAAGAATGCTTTGGTAGCACATCCTCCAAATATGGCATTTGTTGTATTTTCTCCATAAGATTCAATTAGCATTGAGAGATTTTGTAAACCTAAGATAGAAATTAGTCCATCCTCCCGGTTTTGGTTCAACCAATCCACCAAGGCTGGTAAATATAATGTTGGTAATTCATCAATCCCAAGCACAAGAGGACAAGCGCGTTTATAGGCGACATTTCTACTTATTATTAAATGCAGAATGGAGACAAGCAACGGTGCAATTACATCACGCTTTTCTTTGTTCATCCCAAAAATCACCATCTGCCGTCCTTTCAAGTCCAGTGGAATATTGGTTTTTCCGCAGAAAGCTGCCAATGCTGCCGGAACCATAAATCGGCTGAACAATCCGCTTGCTGTTCCCACAATACTAGCTGCTGTCTCTGGGCTACCAGCTACAGATACAAACTGTGCGAAAGCTTCCCTAACCATGAAATTCAGGTTCTCTGCAATTTCCATACGCTTGACTAGCTTCGGTAATCCGAGAATTGCTTGGCACATCATGATATCTGGGTATTGTGTTCCTTTCGCCAGCATAAAGACAGCTTGCACCAGTTGATCTCCTGCATTGCTGAAGAAGCTATTTCCCGAATCTTTTTCACCGAGTTGAAAGTTGCGGTTGAGTGTGATTGCCAACTGCCGCGCCATTTCCGAATCTTTATTACTACGAAGAAAGTCTATTGGATTGGCAACTGCCGATTCTGCAAAACCTGGAGCTAAAATGGTGACTTGATAACCACGTTTTAGGGCGTACCCTGCTAGTATTGGTGCTTGTCCTTTAGGTGCATCTGTGGCTGATTCTTGCTGTGCATACTTAAAATCATAAAGTGCTAAGGGGAACCCTTGATCTATTGCTGAACGAATCAACGGATTAATCATTGAAAATGACTTTCCACAACCTGGGCCACCACAAACGAAAATCCCCCGTTGCGCGTCTGGTAGGTAAAGGGTTGCTGCATCTTCGGGAATGCACGTTTTTCTGACACCATTGACAATTTCACTTTTTATATTCTTGGGAGTCCCCACGTACAGCGACACACGATTATGTTTACGTTTATTTATTTGTTTGCACGCTAGTTTCCGGGCTGCTGTCTTCTCTGTTGTTCCACCCCATCGGGCAGTAGCTAGTTTAGCAATACCTCCTTTAGCATCAATATATTTAGCCACCACAATTACTGCACCACAGGCTAGTAATCCAAGTCCAGCAGGTGAAATTAGTGCAGACTCAAGTCCTGGTGGAATGAATTGGTTAGCATTGACTTGCGTGTTGGTCGTTGTTGTCATTGTCCGCTTCCCACAATAACTAGATTATTTTCATTTACTGGTATCCAAGGCACTGGCCCAATAAAATAGGGCGTACAAGTTTTTTGCATAAATGGTGGTCGCGCACATATCCTAAAGAATAAGCCAAAGTCGGCAGTCCCCTTGGATTCATTCACTCCAGTTAGCGCCACTTTGAACCCACTACCATATACCAGCCGTCCTGTCGGTTCCTTCCCGGAATTGACCGCAGCCAAGAAACCATAACCGCCCTTAACTTGCTGAGATGAACCCGATGCCCAACGCTTACCATATAATCCACCCTCTGAGCCGGAGAAATCGCCCATTTCTAGATATGAGCATTCTTTACCAGCAGAACAAGCACTAGGTACAGTTTTATCGCCCCTTACTACACTGCCAGAGATAAAATAATTATTTCCAACCCTCGCATCACCTTTTTCAGAAGTACCAAGAACTACAGAAGCAATTCCCACAACACCAACGCCAGAATTAATCGGTTGAGGCATCTTATCGAAGGGTACTTGGTTTAATCCAGGGACTTGGTTAATATAACTTTGCTGCCAAGACTTGAATTTTCCCAAGGAAGTTGATGTTAATCCTGGTATAGAGTTTAACGAGTACTTGCTTAAATCAAGTTTACCTAAAGGCAGATTCCCTGCTTCCGGGTTTGACCGTAAAATTTGAGAAATGTTTCCACCACTTAATACCCTATTCTTAGACAATAAGGCGGCTATTGCTGGGACTTGTCGAAGACTTAAGTTTCCTAAACTAGGGATGGCCTTGACTAGTGATGCTGGTGTCTGCCATTGCATTAATCCAAAATCTTTTAGTGTCAGTTTGTTATTATTTGGTGCGATTGAACTTATCGATTTCAGGCTCAAACTGGACATTTTAAATGCATCATCCGCATCACCTAGCATCACAACAGAATCAACTTTTTGTCCTGCTGACCAGGAACGTGACGGGTCATATCCAAATAGTGAGATGAGATTCTCTGGAATGCTCAGATATCCTGGCTGTTGCACAGGCGGCAGATTATCCCATGTAATTCGTGACCAGTCTGGAGCCTGAACAAGATATTGACCTTGCGAATAGCTTATTGTCGGAGTTTCAGCCTTTGATGGCGCAGGTAAGACGAATGGAATTAAAGACATAGCTGTTAATAAATATTGTTTCAACCTCATTTGTTCTCCTGATTAATTAATAAAGCCGATAATTATCTGAGTAAAAAAGGGCAAAGCATTATTTTTGCCCCCACTGAATTAACTGATTAAAAACTTCCTCCTTAACACCAGAACGTGAAATAGCTTCTTCTTTGCTCTTGCCTTGACGTAGTAATTTAACCGCATCCTGAGCTTTTTTCCAAGTTATTGAACCCTCTTTAATTTGACCATTACTATGAGCGATCGCTAAACCATAAACAAGAGCATTAGCATCATTTCTTGGTAAAGTCCTACCAGGTAATATAGAGTTTATAGTTGCTGGTGCTGGTATCTTATCTAGGTTAGTTGGGGCTACTTCCGGTTTAATGGCTACAGGTACTACAGGTAATGGACGAGCCGAATCTGGTTTAATCACCAGACTAGTGTAAGATGGGCTTCCTGTAGCAGGAATTAATTTAAATTGGTATTGTTTTTGTCCATCTGACCCACTAGTAATAATGGTTATTTGTGTATTTCCATCCGAAGAAGAAGTTAAATTAGCAAACTTAATTGGTGTGATTTGCCGCAAGAATAAAACCGTGGCATTTCCTTGACTGCAATTTGGATCATTAGAATTATCATTACTTTTCTGACACAAGTTTCCGTTTGAGGTAAAAGCAAAGCGAGATGGATCGCCAATCCAAACTTGCTTGATAACTTCTCCAGTAGACATCAAATTAATCGTCAGTCCATAACCTTGACAAATTTTCAATTCCAGGAAATTAGAATCAACATCTTGAGAATAAACAGTTCTAACACTTCCAGCTAAAACCTGATGAGAGTTTATTAACAATAATGTTGCAGCTAGCACTAGATTTTTTTTCATAACGAAATCGTTTGATTAACGAATATCTGTACTGTCTGACCAGCATCAATCACGAACACTTTTTCTTGGCTATTTAATTGCCCAGAGCGACTTTGATTAGATGCTTTAATACCTTCGAGAAGATTGTTAAATGCACCTTCACCAAAAGCAGAAGTGATATTTTTATCATCATTAGTAGTTGTACTACTAGAAAATCCACTAGAACTAATGTTGGTCTGACTTGTTGGGCGATTCTGGATCTCAGCAGCCTTGGCAACACCGGCGATTACGGCCGACATCAAATCACCTCCTAAATTACTACCTTTGCGAGATTCGGCTTTGAGAAAACTGCCGTTTTTAGACATGATTAAAACAGCGTTTTCTGGCAGTTTCTTTTCTTGGGTGTTCCCATCGGAATTAATTAAAACTGAAACCCCACGCAATTGGGCAAATCCTGAGCCATTTGAATTAGTCAATTGAGCTACCAGATAAGATCCCGTGGGTAACACTTCACTACCATCTGATGCTTTCAATGGAAGGGATATCTTAATCAGGTAATTTTGACCGATATCATCATTAGTCCCCCAAAATATTGGTGTCTCTAGCCGTCCTTCTGTAGTACTACCAACTAAAATACGCTTTGTATTATAATCAGTTGTTTGTGCAGTAGTTTGATTTTTAATTTCTGTACTTGACCCTATTCCCCCTTTTATCTCACTGGGGTTTAATTGTTCATCATCAGAGTTGACTGAACTACTGAAACTACCAACGTTTGCAACAGCAAGCCATTGTTGCATCGGGTCTAGAGGTTGAGTTTTTACAGCCGAACTTGCATTGGGGATTACTCGTGCTACTTGTTTTGGTTGAGGTTGAGGTTGAATAACTGGCAACGAGCGTCTAACCGATGTATTAATTCTCGGTGGAAAGGGATTTCTAGAAACTGTTACTGGTTGTGTACGCTGAGGTATTGTTCTTGTCGGTGCTGGAGCTACCGTCACAGGTGTGAATGTGGGACTAGGTGCTGCTGTTGCTTCTGCTTGTGCTTTTTGATCGCGGATTTTCTTAAATTCCACATTCTGGCTAGTCAAAGCTAAAGCTGTTTTATTTTGTCCAGTCTCATCCTTGACTGGTTCTTCTATTGCTTCAAGACTTATTTTTGGTGATTCTATTTTTGTAGTAGAAAAGTTCAGGGCATTCATAGAACCATTAATTAGTCCGCCAACAATCATTATAAAAATCAATATTATCCCACCGATAACAGCCATCTTTAAAAGTGGGTTTTGCGGAATTGTACGAGTAGTTGTTATTTCTTCTGGTTCAGGAGCTTCTGTATCAGCTAAGGATTCAAGCTGAATACTTACCCCATTCATCGCAGCGAAATCTTTATCTTTCTTATCCAAAGAATCTGGGTTCGCTGTGTCTGACTGCTCTTGTGCTAAAAATTCTGCTGGCTCTTCTTCTTGGGGAACGTTTCTTTTATTTACTGCTGGTGATTCTTGCGTTTGTGTCATAAATTCAAATCTTGAATTTTATATATTTCTAAACCTGCTTTGCGGACACGATAAGCTGTTTGTTGAAACTCAGATGAAATCTGCGGTAATGTCGGTGTGTCTATCACTTTGACAAAAACACTTTTGTTAAACCCTATTGGTTCTCCAACCATATTATTACCCTGAAAAACTATTACTTCCCCTACCATATCTACTTGAAATTTACCTGGGTTTACTTTTTTAGGTTCGCTAAGTAAACTGATTTTTAAAATTGATTGAGTCGTACCATTAAATACATCTGGTGGTGTAAGATTTCCTATTTCTTTCAGAAACTCAGCACGGAAATCTTCTGATAACGCAAACCCTGTAGCCCATACATTCGTTGTAATTTTGCTATTCCCTGTTTGCACACCCGCATCAAGCTTTAATTTTTTACTAGGGTCTGCATCGTAGTCATCAGTCACTTTTGGCAGTGTATTCCAACTCAATAGCCCTGTCATTGTTTGCCCGACAAAATACCTGATGGCTTGAGCCGATCTCGACTCACTATGCATCGCGCTAACTCTTATAGATTCTCCATCATTTAATTCTACTAATGTCGGTGCTTTCGAGTTAGCTATAGTTCCCACTCTCGCAAAATTTATGATTTCTATTAACAGTAGTAGGCTCAGTAATACTGCATTCCCTATCAAAAATATTGGCGTGAAATTTAATTCTTTTTTTTCTAGTAGCCTCATTTTCTTAATCCCACAGAGAATTTAATTCCACTAGTAAAAGCTGTGAATACTGACATTCCCCCTCCTGTACCGATGGCTACTGCAAGTAATGGCGAAAAAATTGCTTGTATTAGTTGCATCAACAATGGATTGCTTGAAGGTTTGTCAACTATCGCACTCGCAACTATACCTACTATTATCGAGTATGAAATTAGTATTAGTGTCAAACCTAGCCAACCGGACAACCACGCATAAAGGGGCTTGCTTTCAAAAGGCAGCAAAGACAATACCAAGAATATAGGTGCAACGTAAGCAACTAACAAAAAGGATAATTGCACTATATATTGGAAACCTGCGGACAAACCACTCAGGATCACATAAACAAGACCTTGAATTGCACTATTGACAAGTTCGCCACCAATATCCAAAGGGTTCCAGCTTCCCGAACCTGAACCAGTTCCCCTTTTCTCTCTGGCTTTGCGCGCGTCTGATTGAGCTTTTTCTATATTTTCTTTGATGCAAGTTTGTCTAGGATTTGTTGTGTTACCGTTACTATCTGTTTGAGAAGTTTCAAGTTTTTCACATTTAGCCAAAGCTGTCTGTGTAGCTAAAATGAAACTCTGATCGGCATTCACATTCCTGATAGCGTCTTTTAACTTTACACCATTTCTAGTAATACTTAAAATACTCCTATTTAAAGTTACAGATACATCTTTTAGAGCGATTGTGGTATTAGCCAATAAAAAACCATTGTTAGTCAGCATTACAATTACTAACAATGGAAAAACCATTTCATTTACAAAATTGTAAGAAAAACCTTCTTCAGCGAACTTTCTATACCAACCCAAAGAGGCAAAACTGACTAAAACTACTGCAACCAACATTGATACAGCCACAACAGCCGTATAAATAGAACTTGTCCCAGATGCTAGCTCTGTCCAATCATTAGCAAAAGATTTGACAATCAAATCTGCCCCATCAATAGCACCATCAACGATCTCACCTGAATTAGTAGTACCCGTATTTTGTCCAGGTTGCTGTCCAGTTGATTGAGCCAAAATAATAGTTAAAAGCATTTTATTTAATCAGCTATTTTTACCAAAAGGGGGAAGAGGAAATGGGGGAAAGGAAAGGAATTAAAGATAATAATTCAGCACTCAGAAGTCAGGAGTCAGCAATCAAGACGCTCTCTACGAGACGCTAATGTGTAGCTTGCTTCCCCGT
>NZ_JACKZS010000576.1 GCF_014222285.1 Nostoc sp. UCD121 | reverse complement strand
CCCCCCCCCCACCCCCCCCCCTCCCTCTTCGTCGGCGGCGTCAGATGTGTATAAGAGACAGGCTGTCCCCCGAGGGCGGCCAGCACCGCCGGTGGATGGTTCACGGCACGTCGCACCACCTCGGTCTAGATGTCCACGACTGTAACCAGGCACGTCGTCAGGATTACTCCGGACCGCTCAAGAAGGGTATGTGCGTCTCCGACGAGCCGGGTATCTACTTCAAACAAACCGACCTACTGGTCCCCGAGGAGTTCCGCGGTATCGGTGTACGCAT
>NZ_JACKZS010000575.1 GCF_014222285.1 Nostoc sp. UCD121 | reverse complement strand
AGTATGGCCATCCAACCCGCGATGGCGAGATGCTCGTTGACACCGACGGTAAGGCGACCCTCTTTGATGGCCGTACCGGCGAGCCCTTCCCCTCGAAGGTGGGCGTCGGCTACATGTACATGCTGAAGCTGCACCACCTGGTCGACGACAAGATCCACGCCCGTTCCACCGGCCCGTATTCGATGATCACCCAGCAGCCGCTTGGCGGTAAGGCCCAGTTCGGTGGTCAGCGATTCGGTGAGATGGAAGTGTGGGCCATGGAGGCCTATGGCGC
>NZ_JACKZS010000023.1 GCF_014222285.1 Nostoc sp. UCD121 | reverse complement strand
TAGGAGGAGGCTAATCCGTGGGTATACCAAGAGGTGACGAAGGTGGTGCCGGTCAGCCAACCGCCTAGTGCTAGGAAGGCGCAGGGGAACAACAGTATCCCTGACCAACCTACGAATACAAAGCGATCGCGCTTGAGCCAGTCGTCTAGAACGTCAAACCACCCTCTACTGGGCGCACGTCCAACTGCGATGGTCATCGGACTAAAATCCTCTTTTTTTACTAAAATTGCAACGTTTCTAAGGCAATACGGAGAGCCAATGTAACCGGCTGCCATGAGGAATTAACGTTTTTTTTTGACAATCTCAACTGCTTTTAAGCGACTGAGATTCTGAGAAGTTGCTGACCTGTGAAATCAGCATTTCTCTTTCTTTATGCCATTACACGTACCATCGGCTAGTAATCTAGCTTGTGGTAACTTAATGATTCTTAACTTATCACACTACTCAGGGTTTTTGCCTGATACACAGAAGCAAATCAGGCATGAAACACGAACCTTATAAATAATATGAATATCAGAAATTTTACAATTTGACACAACTTTTCTCAGAAATGTAAGAAAATTTAGTCTAGATGGACGTAGGTAGTTAAGGAGGCAGGAGGCAAGAGGCAGGAGGAATCTCCATAAATAAATTTAGGGGATTTAATAAGGACGCTGTATTTCTTGCGCTGCACGTCTTGAAATATATATTTTTTCTTTTTTCCATAAATAAATTTAGGGGCTTTAAACTATGAAGGCAGAGGGTAAAAATTATATTTTCTTCCTCCTGCCTCCTGCCCTCTGCCCTCTGCCTTTCTTCGGTAACTCATTCCCAGGAGTTCAAAAAGAGGCAGGGGAAGGGAAGAAAGAATTTTTATCCGCCAGTGAGTAAAGAAATCAGATAACGTCCCCTCACAAATAAATTATATGGGTCGCAGGAGGCAGGAGCGTATCTGAGTTTTTGTCAACAATGTTTGGTAAAATAATCAAGCAGCAGACCCTCTAAAGTGTTCTTTAGTTGAATGACTAGCCTTCAATTTAGTCAAGTTCTGTCTAGTAGCATTCAGTGTGCGAGTATTTCACAGCGAGTATCTCACAGGCAATTGTAGTTCAATGACGACATCAACAACGATTAACAAAGGCGATCGCCTCCTGCATCAAAATGTTCTCGGTTCTCGTCGGTTCAGTAACTACTGGTGGGCAACTATCGTTACCTTGGGAGCAAGCGGCTTTTTACTGGCTGGGATATCTAGCTACTTAAAAGTTAATTTACTCATAGTTTCCGATCCAACTAAACTAGTATTTGTCCCCCAAGGATTGGTGATGGGGTTATATGGTACTGCTGGCTTGCTATTAGCCACATACCTATGGCTAGTGATTTTATGGGATGTGGGTGGCGGCTACAACGAATTTAATCAGGAAACTGGCACAATCAAAATCTTCCGTTGGGGTTTTCCCGGCAAAAACCGCCAAATTGAGATTGATAGCCGCATAGAAGATGTGCAATCTGTACGAATAGCCGTTAAGGAAGGTCTTAATCCTCTTCGCGCACTTTATCTACGCATTAAGGGGCGGCGAGATATTCCCTTAACACGGGTTGGACAACCCTTATCTTTAAGAGAGTTGGAAACAGAAGGTGCGAAGTTAGCCCGCTTTTTGGGAGTATCGTTAGAAGGGCTTTAAGAGATTAGGGTAGAGGATAAAGGTTACAGGGTACAGATTATTCAGTATCACCTGTTAACTGTCACCTCTCCTCTAATCCCAATTCCCCTGAAAACGATAAGATACTCTGGTTAAATCAGTAACTGGCAATGCGGTTAAAAATTTCACAATTTTTGCTTTCTCTTGTGCTTATCAGTGCTGTGATGCTTGGAGGATGTTCAACACAGCAGGTAGCTTCTAATACCTCTCCTCCAACCTCGACAGCTACCTCGACTACCCAGACGACTACTGAAGCAACATCTGTATCTCAAACTAGTAGTGAGAGTATTCCTGGAATAACTGGTTTACCACGTCTTGAAGGCAAGGCTACTGTGGTAATGACGGTTAAAGGTTCGCCCATTACTATCGAAGTAGACGGCACTGATGCCCCCATTACAGCTGGTAACTTTGTAGATTTAGTTCAAAAGGGTGTTTACGATGGTTTAGCTTTCCATCGAGTTGTACGCGAACCCCAACCGTTTGTAGTTCAAGGGGGCGATCCCCAAAGCAAAGACCCGAAAGTTCCAGCAGATCAGCTGGGAACCGGTAGCTATATTGACTCAAAAACGGGTAATGCTCGCTATATACCTTTAGAAGTTAAGCCAAAAGGTTCGGATACTCCGCTTTACAATAAACCATTTGATGCTACTGCTCAACCCGTTAAATTGCCCCATAAACAGGGTGCAGTAGCGATGGCGCGATCGCAAGCACCAGATTCGGCTTCTGCTCAGTTTTACTTTGCGTTGGCGGATCTAGCCTTCTTGGATGGTAACTACGCCGTGTTTGGCAATGTCACTCAAGGCTTGGATGTAGTGAACAAAATTCAGCAAGGCGATCGCATTGACTCTGCTAAAGTCACCCAAGGGGCTGAAAATCTGAAAATAGCAGGGCAGTAGGAAGAGAGCAGGGGGAGCAGGGGAGGCACAGGAAGCAGGGGGAGAATAACTCCTAACTTTTAACTCCTAACTCCTAAATTTAGTGAAAGTTCTTGTCACTGGTATTGGTCTTGTTTCCGCCTTGGGTGGAAGTTTAGAGGATAGTTGGAAAAATCTGATCGCAGGTAAATCTGGAATTAGGTTACATCAGCCATTTCCAGAAATAAAACCACTTCCTCTAGGTTTAATTGCTCAACAACCATCTGAGTTGACAATGTTAACTCAGATGGTTGTTGCTTCTGCTTTGCAAGATGCTGGGTTAGTTCCACCTTTAGCTGATTGTGCTGTAGTCATTGGATCGAGCCGCTCTTATCAAGCATCTTGGGAGAGGTTGGCGCGGCAAATGTATAAAGATGCGAAAAATTTGCCCGTTTCTGATTTTGGAAATTGGTTAGAGATATTACCTCATATCAATGCGATCGCCGCTGCAAGACAAATCGGTGCAACAGGTATGGTTTTGGCACCGATGGCAGCTTGTGCAACTGGAATTTGGTCTATCGCCCAAGCAGCTTTACTTATACAAACTGGGCAATGTCAACAGGCTATCGCAGGCGCAGTAGAAGCACCGATTACACCCCTAACTTTAGCTGGGTTTCAGCAAATGGGTGCTTTGGCGAAAACTGGGGCTTATCCCTTTGATTTGCAGCGAGAAGGCTTAGTTTTGGGCGAAGGCGCAGCTGTGTTTGTCTTAGAATCCGCAGAGTTGGCAAAGCAGCGTCAAGCAAAAGTTTATGGTGAAATTCTCGGTTTCGGCTTAACTAACGACGCATATCATAGTAATTCACCGGAACCAGAAGGGAAAAGTGCGATCGCAGCTATCAAAAAATGTCTAGAACGTAGTTGTCTGACACCAAGCGATATTGATTACATTCATGCTCATGGCACAGCAACCCAGCTAAATGATCAGATGGAGAGTATGGTAATCCGGCGTTTGTTTCCCCAAGGCGTGGCAGTTAGTTCGACCAAAGGAAGCACAGGTCATACATTAGGAGCATCAGGAGCATTAGGCGTAGCTTTTTCTCTCATGGCATTAAAGCATCAAATATTACCGCCTTGTGTAGGATTGCAGCAGCCGGAATTTGATTTAGAAATCGTTACAGCAACACGTCTAAGTAAAATTAGGCAGGTTTTATGTTTGAGTTTTGGCTTTGGTGGACAGAATGTAGCGATCGCATTAGCTTAGTCGCCATAAAACTTTTTATATAGCAGAATATAAAATATAAAACTGTAACAAAAACTACAAAATTTCCCGTTTTCCCAAAAAAAGGATAAGCTAGTTACAGAATGATATCCGGTTCCTAAAGATACCGTGATTAGGAGAAAATTTTATGATTTCAAAATCACTACTACCGCTAGAACCTGCTTCTCCAGCGCATATATGTCCATTTGACCAAGCCTGTAGTTACTTAGAAGCGGCAGCTAAAGAATTAAATTTAAATCAGGGTTTGCTGGAAATCCTCAGCCACCCGCGTAAGGTTGTCACAGTTTCCATTCCTGTGAAACTAGATAATGGCGAAATACAGGTTCTCGCTGGACATCGTGTACAGCACTCCGATGTTTTAGGCCCCTACAAAGGCGGAATTCGTTACCATCCGGCTGTGACATTGCGCGAAGTATCGGCTTTGGCAATGCTGATGACCTGGAAATGTGCATTATTAGGTATTCCTTATGGTGGTGGGAAGGGTGGCATTCCTATAGATCCAAAACGCTACAGCGTTGGCGAATTAGAGCGAATCAGCCGTCGTTATATCAGCGAGTTGATTAAAGATATTGGGCCTTCCGTAGATATCCCTGCGCCAGACATGGGTACTTCTGCCCGTGAAATGGCTTGGATGATGGACACTTACTCTGTAAATGTTGGTCATGCTGTACCAGGAGTTGTGACTGGTAAACCGCTTTCCATTGGTGGTTCGCTGGGACGGGAAATGGCAACTGGACGTGGCACGATGATTATTGTGCGTGAGGCGCTAGCAGATCAAGGTAAATCCTTAGTAGGAGTGCGAGTAGCTATTCAGGGTTTTGGTAATGTCGGTGGTGCCGCAGCTGAATTACTCCATCAAGCAGGCGCGAAAATTATTGCTGTTTCAACAGGTGCTGGAGGAATATTTTCTGAAGCTGGTCTTGATATTCCCGCATTGAAAATCTACGCTGCTGAAAATCGCAAGAGTATTTTAGGTTTCCCACAATCTGTACCAATTAGCAATGCAGATTTATTAACTTTACCCTGCGATGTCTTAATACCAGCAGCTTTAGAAAACCAGATAACTGGAGAAAATGTGAATCAGGTGCAAGCGCAAATTGTCGCAGAAGCAGCTAACGGGCCAGTTACTCTTGAGGCTAACTTGGCCTTAGAAGCGCGGGGTGTGACAGTACTACCAGACATCTTGGCAAATGCTGGTGGTGTGGTAGTCAGTTATTTGGAGTGGGTACAGGGCCTTTCTTATGTATTTTGGGATGAGGAACGTGTCAACCGCGAAATGGAGCATTTGATGGTGCAAGCCTACCGCAAGGTAATTCAGCAGTCTAATAAGCGGCAAATTTCTTTAAGATTAGCAGCTTACACTTTAGGGGTGGGTAGAGTTGCCCAGGCGCTGACTGATAGAGGTCTTTATCCTTAATATTTAGGAAGATACAAAGTTTTAAATTGAATAGACCAGATGTGTAGGGGTGTAAGATTATATTGTGCCCCTACAATTACATCGCGATCGCTGCAATATAACTTCATTCAAGATACATGGTTAAGAGCGTAGAGCTAGCTTTACGCTCTTAACAATGTATCTATTATTATTTACGACTCACCAGAAGGGGAAGCAGCATGAATTAATTCTGGCTTCTTCTCAGCAGGAGGAAGTTCAATAGCTTGGGTTGAATTAGGGCGTTCATGGCGATTACGAGTTTCTATCTGCACAGGTTTACCCATCTCAATTGACTGGTAAAGTGCTTGAATGATAGAAACATCAATCAACCCTTCTGTCCCAGATGGTTCTGGGTCTTTATCTTGCAGAATACAATCAGAGAAGTAGGTAAATTCAGCTGCTAGTTGGTCATGATCCTCAAAGGTACGCTCTTGAGTTTCACCATTAATTGTCAGGTAATGCTTGATTTCTCCCTGCCAAGGATAGGCAGGTTTTACTCGCAAATCTCCTTTAGTACCTACAACCTGGTAGGTTGAAACATTTGCCCCTCCAAAACTACAGATAAATGTTGCCAATCGCTCGTTAGGAAAACGCAAAGTGACACTAGTCATTTCTTCCACTTCGCTGAAACGTTGTTCTCCCTTGTTGGCAGCTACAGCAAATACTTCAATTGGTTCATCTTGAAATAGATAACGTACAGCATTAATGCAGTAAATGCCGATATCATAGAGCGTGCCACCACCAGTTATATTTCGTAAACGAATATTGCCTTCTTCTACTTGTTGACTAAAAACCGAATTGAAAATACGTGGTTCACCAATTTGCTTCGAGCGGATAATCTCGACTGCTTGTAAATTTGCTTCTTCTAAATGTAAGCGATAGGCAATCATCAGCTTCACATTATTATCATTGGCAGCTTTAATCATTGCCTCGCATTCTTCTTCTGTCACTGCCATTGGCTTTTCACACAATACATGAATTGCCTGATTAGCAGCCCTCACAGTGTAGTCACAATGTAAATGATTGGGTAACGCAATATAAACTGCATCAATCTCGCCGCTTGCCAAACAGTCCTCATACTCCTCATAGGAGTAAGTATGCTCTATTCCATACTTTTTACTCAGTTCTTCGCTTTTAGTGGGGTCATCTGAAACCAGTGCCACTAATTCTGAGTTTTCGGCGTGGCCAAAGGAAGGCAAGGCAGCTTCTTGGGCAAACCAACCTAAACCAACAACCGCGTAACGAATTTTGCGTTTACCATTTGTAGAAGTCATTTTTCTTCTCTCTGAATAAAGGAATATTTTGTTTAATGAACCAATTACGTTGGAATTAGGGCTAATTGGTTATACAAGTACTGAGAATAAAATACGTTCCTACATTGCTAATGCAGCTTCTACATTTGACACCAACTTATCTTTAGTTTCCTGAAACTCCTGACCCAATTCAGTTAGCTCTTTATCACTCATACATTCGCGCACAGCATTAAAAATTTCGCTTTCTTCTTCTTGTACATGATGCTCTAATGTTTCCTTCAATTCGAGCATTTTTTCTTTAAACTCAGGATTGGTAGGTTTAAGCGCCTTAATCTCTTCTAAAATAAATGAAACTTCTTCATGCTCTTCTTCAGCTTCTTCAACATATTGTTCAGTTTCTTCGTATTCTCGCAAAGCTGGGTAGAAAACTAATTCTTCAGTTCTTGCATGTAATATCACTGCTATATAGATTTTATTGAATTGCTCAACTAATTTTGCACCCTTAGATTTTTCTGCTTCTGCAAGAAGATTCTCAACTTGACGATGCTCTGCTTCAATTAATGCCAAAATATCTGTTGATTTTTCTTTATTAGCTTTAGTTTTAGCCATTTCCTTTCCCCTTATTAATTATAGATTTATAGAGTTGAGAATTTGGAGGTTGATGAATGGGAACTCGTATATTCTCAATGAATTGATAAATTAAAACCTCATTCTTTCAGTAAGCTTTACTTTAGACTTAAGGAATATTTCCGGTATTGAAACCTAACTGAAATTCATAACCTCAGCATGATGGATACTGAGTATGTAGCGTTAGCAGCCCAAAGCTATGACCCAAACCTTAAATGCAAGTTGGAAATTTTCACACCTTTATTTGGTGCAGTCTCACAAAGAAGTGGTGTGAGTCCTCAACATAACTAAGTTTCGCTTGTCTTTGATGTTACAACAGAAATAACAAGTAAATACTTAGTATATATGGCAACCGACCTCCAAAAATAGGGATTATTGCTTCTGCGTCAAGCGCTTGATAACTCCACAGCCAACTTTCGTTCTGGACAATGGGAAGCTATTGAAGAATTACTTGAGGAGTTGAATAAAGGTAGGGTAAGAAAAATTAACAGACCAATAGCTTTTGTAGTCAATCAACCAACAACTCAAATTTCTTTATTATGATAGTGCCACGGGAAATATTTTTATTTTTATCAGAAATTATATGCAGTTATTAGTATTGAAAAACTGAATCACGATTGATCTATAAAACACACAGTATTTTTACAAAGAATAGGAGTTAACCGAGTGTATGGTGATACAAATACAACCAACAAGTAAGGCTTTATACGACCAAGATTATTACCTTTGGATCAGGAAAACGATCAACCAACTTCGCGCTGGTCAGTTTTCATCTGTAGATTTAGATAATTTGTTATAAGAATTAGAAACTATGGGTAGAAGAGAGAAGCGAACAATTGAAAGTTTATTAACTAAGCTTCTTGAACATCTACTAAAACTCAAGTTTTGGGATAAGGAACGAGAACGGAATCAAGGATATTGGAAAGGGGAAATCAGGGCTTTTCGTAGATAGATTAAAAAAGCTCTCAAAGATAGTCCTAGCTTAAAACCTTACATTTTAGAAATATTTGATGAATGTTATCAAGATGCAAGGAAAGAAGCAAGCAATGCCTACGGCGGTAAACTACGCTCTCAACCTCCCATCGATACATTCCCTGTTACGCTTATTGGCTCTTTAGAACAAATTTTAGATGAAACACTGGTTTCCTGAGTAGAAGTGGTGCGCTTAAAGGCGATCGCCTACACCCGTACTGCATTGTATCCAAAAATGCTTTTCAGATTTAGCTAATGGCGTTGCACAATCTGCTTTTTATCATAACTATACGTAACCATCCATTGCTTATCTACCAAAGCCGATTAAAATAAATACGCAACTTGGGCTTCCATAGGAGTTATCCAGCCGTGCAGCCGGACTTAATAGGCTTGGAAATTAGTAAGGGGGAATTGAGACGTTTGACTGGATTCGATCCAGAAGACGTTTTTCGCCCCTCTGTTTTGCGAGATAGCAAAAAGCGATTAGGGTTTTTTATCAATGAAATGCTGGTGACGCTAGCGCTAACCCCGATAATTGTGGGGTTTATTTACGCATTTATTATTTTGCCGACAATTGGATCTTCAATTAAATTCGGAATTCTTTTACTAATTTTAGTGCCAATGCCGATATTAGTAGGGCGATGGCTGTGGCGACAGTTAACCTGTCCTGAAGGACTGACAATACTTTTAGATGAAGTTGATAAATATCATGACTTGGTTGCTGCTATAGATATTAATGACCAATTGGCAGCATCAGGAAACGTGGAAAGCAGTTTCCATGACCGAGATCAAGTAATCGCGGCCCTGCAACTAATTAGAGAAGATTTAGTCCGCGCTCTGAAAACGGAACGAATTTTGCGGGATAATAAAAAATTGCTTGCTAATAATCAAGAGTTATTTGTGAATAATTTAGCCAGTCTGCAAGCTTTACAAGTTAGTAGTCAAGCAGGCGAATATGCCCAACTGCTAAATCAATCATTGCAAATTGCAATCGATGTGCAAGCAGAAATCAGAAAATTGCACAAAGGCTAAGTGGATGTTTGTCAACCTTGGGCGACTAGAAGTCGTGGCTACACAGACTTGTGTTGAGCAGAGTCGAAATACAAAACCTGCCTCCGCAGGTTATAAAACCATTGATTTTGCATTAGTCTACGGAGGTGGACAATGCTTGTATAGTAGCGACTTCTAGTCGCCTAATACTTTTAAAAAATCCTCTCAGTAAAGATTACTTAAATGAGCAACAAACCCAAAATAATTGTCCTGGATGATGACCCTACGGGTTCTCAAACAGTCCACAGCTGCTTGCTGCTAATGCACTGGGATGTGGACACTTTACGCAGTGGGTTACAGGACGATTCGCCGATTTTCTTTGTACTGACTAACACTAGATCACTAACACCAGAGTCAGCTACATCTGTCACCAAAGAAGTTTGCCAAAATCTGAAAATCGCTTTGAATGCTGAAGGAATTGACGATTTTTTGATTGTTAGCCGTTCTGATTCTACCTTGCGGGGGCATTATCCCATCGAAACTGATGCGATCGCACAAGAAATCGGCCCTTTTGATGCTCATTTTCTTGTCCCAGCTTTTTTTGAGGGTGGACGCATCACCCGCGATAGCGTGCATTACTTGATGATTGGCGGTGTACCTACCCCAGTCCATGAAACCGAATTTGCCCGTGATTCAGTCTTCAGCTACCATCACAGTTACTTACCCAAGTATGTTGAAGAAAAGACTCAAGGACGAATTAGTGCTGAAGCTGTAGAAAGGTTTCTCCTAGCTGATATTCGCGCAGGTAGTTTAGAACGCTTGTTACAACTGAGTGGTAATCAGTGCGCTGTCGTTGATGGTGAAACTCAAGACGATCTCAACCGCTTTGCAGTAGATATATTAGCAGCAGCAAGTCAAGGGAAACGCTTTCTGTTTCGTAGTGGCGCAAGTATTTTAACGGCTTTAGCCGCTTTACCACCCCAACCCATTGCAGCCGAAAACATGGCGCAATACGTGCGCCAAGGCAAACCAGGTGCTGTAATTGTTGGTTCCCATGTGAAAAAGACCACTCAGCAGTTAGAGGCGCTATTACAAATAGAGGGAACAGTGGGAATTGAGGTAAATGTCGCGCGATTACTTGATGATGCAAATCAATCTGCGGTTATGCTAACTGAAATCAAAGAAAGTACACAGGCGGCACACGAAGCGGGTAAAACACCAGTAGTTTATACTAGCCGTCAGGAACTGAGCTTTAAAGATGTCAACACCCGATTGGAGTTTGGGACAAAAGTTTCAAGTTTATTGATGGATATTGTGCGGGGTTTACCATCCGATATAGGATTCTTAATCAGCAAGGGTGGCATTACCTCAAACGATGTCTTGAGTAATGGACTAACCCTAACTTCAGCCCGCTTACTCGGTCAAATTTTAGCTGGTTGTTCAATGGTGTTAACCCCATGCGATCATCCCCAGTTTCCTGATTTGCCTGTGGTGCTGTTTCCAGGTAACGTTGGTGATGCTGATGCCTTGGGGACAGTTTATCAGAGGTTGACTAAACAATCTTGAGTGTTGCGTGAAGATGATGATAATTCCAAACTACTCCCTTTCTGCTAGAAGATAATTTTTTTTTACGTAGATGCGGCTAAGGGAGTACCCACAGGGTATCGCAATGAACACAAAGTGAAGATACAAGTAATCTTATGACGGAAAGGGAGTAATCTATGCTCCGCACTTTCTGGTCTGATCATGTTGTTAGATTTTCCAACTGATCTAATATTGGTAATGATTCGGAGTGTCCCTTGTCTTTTGGCTAGTACTGCATGACTTCTGATTCTGCAATTCCCAATCTAAAGTCAAATTCTGCACTTCCTAATGCAGAATTAAACTCTATCCTTTCGGAGGTAGAGGTAAATCCTACTGTTTCTGATGTAGAGTCAGATCCTATCCCCCCTGATGCGGAGTTAAGATCCGTCCTCCTTTATTTAAAATCAAATACTATCGTTGGGGATCTAGAGTCTAATCCTGCTAACCCAGACTTAGAGTCTAATCCTACTAACTCAGATGTAGAGCCAAATCCTGCTAACCCAGATGTAGAGTCTAAGACTGATGTCGCATCAGATTTTATCTTGACTGATTCAAATCCCAATGAGTCAGCAATATCAGGGTATCGCGTAAATGATAATACTCAAGTCCAGTTAAGGAGTAAGGAGGGACGACTGTTATTAATTTTGCCCCCGGAATCTCAAGTATCTGCTTCAGAACTGAGTTGGTCTGATATTTGGCAACAAATCAGGCAACGTTTGAATGCAGGCGATCGCTTCCGGATAGCAAATACACCCGTACATCTAATGGCACAAGACCGCCTAGTAGATGCCAGGCAACTTCAAGAACTCGCCGAGGCTTTAACTGAAGTCCAACTGCGACTAATCTCTGTATCAACGAGTCGCCGACAAACTGCGATCGCAGCCGTCACATCCGGGTATTCTGTAGAACAATTGCAGCCTGTAACTTCCCTGAATACAGGGTCAGAAGCTACAGCTACACCCCAGGCAGATGCCCTCTATCTAGAAACAACAGTCCGCTCTGGAGTAGAAATTCGTCATCCTGGTACAGTAATTATCTTGGGAGATGTAAACCCAGGTGGTATTGTAATTGCAGATGGAGATATTATCATCTGGGGTCGTTTACGTGGAATTGCTCATGCTGGGGCTGGAGGCAATCGTGAGTGTCTGATAATGGCTTTGCAAATGGAACCTACCCAATTGCGGATCGCAGATGCTGTAGCTAGGGCACCAGAAAAATTACCGACGCAATTTTCTCCAGAAGTGGCACATATTATGCCCCAAGGGATTCGCATCGCTAGGGCTAGTGATTTTTCTAGAAACCAATTTACTAAGAGCAATCAGTAGCCCTGAATATTTACTTAAAAGATGAAGAATATGAAGGATGAAATATAGCGGTTTTCATGTAGATGGAATACACTACTCTAATGCCTTTCCCCTAGCAAAGTGTATTTAACACGACTGAGCAAAGACGCGGATCGGCTTGTCATAAGACATCGCAATAAAAAAATATTCATCCTCGCCCGAATCAGGGAGATCAGATATTTCTTCATACTTGATACGATACTTCATACTTTATACTGCAATTTACGGTTTTATATTTCCTGAACCCTCATTGACCGCATTTCTATCATGACTCGCATTATAGTGATTACCTCCGGTAAAGGAGGAGTGGGTAAAACCACAGTTTCAGCAAATCTGGGCATGGCTTTAGCCAAAATGGGTCGTCAAGTTGCCTTGGTTGATGCGGATTTTGGTCTGAGAAATTTGGATTTACTGCTAGGGCTGGAGAACCGCATTGTCTATACTGCGGTGGAAGTCTTGGCCAGAGAGTGTCGCTTAGAACAAGCCTTGGTGAAAGATAAACGCCAACCCAATCTTGTACTCCTACCGGCAGCCCAAAATCGCTCCAAAGATGCAGTCACACCGGAACAGATGAAGTTACTGGTCAATGCCCTAGCGCAAAAGTATCAGTACGTGATCATTGATAGCCCCGCCGGTATTGAAAATGGGTTTAAAAATGCGATCGGCCCTGCCAAAGAAGCGCTAGTTGTCAGCACGCCAGAAATTTCCTCAGTTCGTGATGCCGATCGGGTAGTGGGGTTACTTGAAGCACAAGGTATCAAGCGTGTTCATTTAATAATTAACCGCATCAGACCCGCAATGGTGCAGGCAAATGATATGATGTCAGTGCAAGATGTTCAGGAACTTCTCGCCATTCCCCTGATCGGGGTAATCCCTGACGACGAGCGTGTTATTGTATCTACCAATCGCGGCGAACCCTTAGTGTTAGCGGAAAATCCCTCTTTAGCCGCCACAGCCTTTGAGAACATTGCTCGTAGATTAGAAGGGGAAAGTGTCGAATTTCTGGAGATCGACTCATCCCAAGACAGCATCTTCGCCCGTCTACGAAGGTTGTTGTGGACAAAGATTGTTTAACTTACTTTTCTAGTCTCCGCGCCAGACCTATTCGTAATGATTGAACTTCTAGAAAAACTTTTTTCTCGCGGCCCTGATAGCAGTCGAACTCAAGTTAAACGTCGGCTGCAATTGGTGATTGCTCACGATCGCGCTGATTTAGATCCTCAAACGTTGGAAAAAATGCGGAAAGAAATCCTAGATGTAGTCTGTCGCTATGTCGAAATTGAGACAGAGGGCTTGGAGTTCTCCTTAGAAAGCAACCAACGAACAACAGCTTTAATTGCTAATTTGCCCATCCGCCGGGTGAAAGGTGCCATACCTGAATGGGAAAGGGGTGATAAATAAGTTTTAATAGTTTTAGTCTTAAATATTTTTATTGCAATTGTAACGAGTTGTCCCAAGTTTTAGATTAAATAAACTCCTATATTGACATTGACATATTTGGGTGGGTGTCAATATAGGAGTTTTGAGTATAGAAAGTACCAATAAAAAATCTCCCGTTGTCCATCGGTGATGATAACGGGAGTAGATAAATTATTCTATAAACTATCGGTAAGCCACTTGTGGCCCTGCCCAAATCTCTGTAACCTTTTTACCAAAAGTAATCGGCTGATCTTCGTCTGTTGTGGGTACAGTCTTGCCATCATTAGCAACTTGCATTAGTGGCCAGTTTTCATCACCCAATTCACCTGCACGGAATAGTACATGATCCGGTTGCTTTTTACTCCAACCTAACAAGACGGCAATTTTCTCATGCTCATCTTGCTCATTAGCAGGAGCAACTATATTAGCGTGATTTTTTTGCCGATCCCAAATCACTGCACTATCAGTAGAATCGCCTGTGTTAAATATCCCTTCAAACTTGCGTGCTAAAAAGCGATCGCCTTTTTCCGACCAGCTAACCGGAACTAATACCCCAATTTGACCGTTTGGATTAACCTCTTCTGACGAAGAACCCTTTAGAGCTTTTACTTTTAATAAAGGATCGCTAACTGGAGTAGTTGAAGCCATTACCCACAACTTCTTCGTGTGCATATCTTGGACAAACAGAACGCTGGTAACACGGCTGTTGTACATTTCGGGTTTTACTTCTAGTTGCACCCGACTATAAACAGCATATTTACCATCTGGAGAAACCACGGGTACGCTACGGTAGTGACGAACTCCAGAACCACCGTTGGAACCAATTGCTTCTTGAGTCGCCGTAATCCATTTCCAAGGAATAGGATGAGGACTACCTATGGGATCTATTTGTTCTGCTTGAGACTCATCACGTGGTTCAGAAACAGGTATTTCTGTTGCTGTAGTTGGTTGTGACTCTCTAAGAATTGGTGCTATTTGAGTTGCTGTCAATGATTTAGTAAAAGACTTTTCTCTAGAGAGAGATTTTTCTTGTCCTTTCAAAGACTTGATATTAGCAGCTTTGAGTTTTTGTACTAAATTAAGCTGACTAACAGGAACATCTGTTAATGGTGCAAGTTCAACTGCTGCCAAAGTATCAGGAACAGTTAAATCGTTGTTTAACCCATAATTATCTGCTTGAGCAAAAGACTCGATTTTATCTGATGGTAATACTTGCGGTTCCTGGACAGCAGGACTTTGTGTGGGTACAGAGTCAAATTCTTCTGTTAAAGAGCCGATTTGATCTGTTTTCGATATTTCAGCTATCTCAGGTTCCCCAACTACAGCTATTTCCTTTGATATAGAGTCAGAATCTCCAGTCTTCGAAGTTAGTTTAGCTACTTCGGATTTTACAGGGAACGAGTGAGCCGATGCCCCTAGCAAGGGTGCGATCAGTATCACAACGACAACGTAATTGAGAAATGGTTGCGCGCGGAACCATCCTGACAGCAAAAGGGGTTTAAGCATTTGTAGACTCTCTAGAGGGGCGGTTGCTATGTGAGAAGCAATACCTATGCAGCAATGGGGCAGGCAGTAATTATATGTATAACAAGAAACTAAAAACTTTGACGAGATATTTCCTTCAAAGTTTGCTGAGTTTTACAAAAATTAAGTATCATTGTCTACACCTTTTCTTACTCAGGTACTGAATGTTTTTTGGCAAAAGTATGCGAGTATAGTAAATACGCTGATAACTCAGTAATTACTACACGATCTATAATCCTGCTGTTGACATACCCGACAATACCAAAAAGATATATTAGTCAAGGGGTATTCAATTTATAGTTGAGGCGATAACGCTGGCAACAAAAAATGAGATAACTTAAATTATTGGGGATCGTACTAGTTTTAGCTAGTACACAATCAACAAGTCAGGTTACACACTAAATATAACAGCGCAAACCCTCACAATGGTAAACGTGAGGTGTTATTTGAAAAGCTGGGGAAGCAGACGCATAATAAATCATACTCAGAAAATACTGCTGTCAGCAACCCAAATTTAGAAATTGCAATCTAAACTACAAAAGAGCTAGACGCAATAGTTTTTTACAAACCCAACTGTATTTAATGCCAATTTGGGGTAAACGTTCGGGAACACAACAAAACTAACTTGGTAGATGCTCTAGCGGCTCGTAACGAGACACCACTAAACGATGAGGGTTTCCTAAAGGCAATGCAGCCTATACTAGCTGTTACACTTGTCAAGTTAACTATTTAAGTTAATCAAACAGCCTTTTGGTTTCACTCGATACGAAAATATTGTACCACCAAACAGCCGATATTATTTACCATTAACTAATGACTTACGATTAACAAATAATTATTAATGAAAATTGTATTTTTTGGTACACCACAGTTTGCTGTACCCACGTTGGAAAAGTTATTGAATCATTCAAAATTTGACGTGTTGGCAGTTGTCACTCAACCAGATAAACGCCGGGAACGGGGAAATAAACTTACTCCTTCACCTGTAAAGGCGATCGCCACTGCCCGAGGCTTACCAGTATGGCAGCCAGAAAAAGTAAAAAAAGATACTAAGACTTTAGCCAAGCTCAAAGAATTAGACGCAGATGTATTTGTTGTTGTCGCTTATGGACAGATTTTATCGTCAAAAATCTTAAAGATGCCAAAGTTAGGCTGTATTAATGTGCATGGATCGATTTTACCTAAATATCGGGGTGCAGCGCCGATTCAGTGGTGTTTGTATAATGGTGAGAAGGAAACGGGGATCACAACCATGTTAATGGATGTGGGGATGGATACCGGGCCAATGCTAGAAATAGCCACTACACCCATCGGATTACTGGATAATACTCAAGACTTAGCCGAAAGACTAGCTGCGATCGGTGGGGATTTGTTGGTGGAAACTCTGTTGAAGTTGGAACGCCAGGAAATTCAACCAATTCCCCAAGATAATTTAGCAGCTACTTATGCACCTCTGATTCAAAAAGAAGATTATGGTTTGGATTGGTCAAAAAGCGCAATCCAATTACACAATCAAATTAGAGGCTTTTACCCCAACTGCACGGCTACCTTTCGTAACAACTTGTTGAAAATTACCGCTTCGGCTCCTCTTAGTTTTGTAGGCGATCGCATCCCACCAGGATTACAAGAATTAATTCCTAAATTGCCTGATTTGTCAAATGTATCAGACAAACCGGGAGTTGTAGTGAACATTACTAAAGGCATTGGAGCGATCGTCCAAACTGGGGAAGGTTTGTTGCTGTTGCGAGAGGTTCAGCTAGCTGGGAAACGCCCCCAGTCGGGATGGGATTTTGTTAATGGTACCCGCTTAACTGTGGGAGAAGTTTTTGGTGCGGGTAGTTGAGGGAAAATAACTCTTAACTCCTGTACAGACGCGATTAATCGTGTCTCTCCTAGCTCTTAACTTCTAACTTTTCATAAAAGCGGCAAGACTCGCAAGGGCCCTCTGGGTTGACTGCACAGCGAATGAGTTCTGAATGAGCATTGTAAGAACAGGTGGCATCGCCAACTACCCAGCGTCCACCTACCAAACTTTTTTCAGATGGTCGTTTAGCCGACTGCACGTAAATAGCAATATTATGTAAGCGGTAGCGTCCAGCTTTGAGTTGGTATTTATGGCGGCGTTCTAAAACCGCATAAGTTTTACCTTCAAAATCGAGATAGTTTCCGGGTTGGGGTGTCCAATCAAGTTGCACTTTACCGAGTGACTCACGCGGGTGCGTCAGAATCACCTCGGTTTGTAAAGAGTCTGGCTCCATAAGCTTATGTGATTTGGTTTACATTAGAAGAATGGTATAGCATAGCTTTCTTTAGCTTACCGAATTTAGATTACAATTAATGACTAACTCTTCGTGCCCCTAAAGATTACGGCAACCAAAAGTCAGGTAGGATAGATTTACCGAAGTCACGTAGAGTTTGGTTGAGCGATCGCGCCACTTGGATATGTGCTTCATCCTCTTCTACAGCTAAAATCTCGGCTGGCTGACCTTCTCCCAAATAAGACACCACCAAATTCGCCGCCTCCAAACCAGTAACATAAGCCTTTTCTTGTGACCAAGAACCATGACGGTTCACAATCCAATCCCCGCTCATAAACACATTCTCAAAACTTGTCTTCGCAGGCAACATATAACGATAGCTACCAGGTGCAAAGTGAGTCACCGCCTGAGATAGCCGAATTACACTACTATCAACGATCTTTGCCTCCCGAAAGGCCGGTACACAAGTTGCTAAATAACCCTGAACTATTGCTAAAATCTCCTCATCACTCAAACCGAGAAACTGATTTGCGTGATAAAAGTCAGCTTCAATTACCGTTCCTGGCTGATCCCGATATTCATCATGTAAGGCATTCAAATCAAAAAACGTCCAACCTGTACTTGCGTCGAATCCAAAACAAGCATTAGAGGGACGGGGAATATCAATTTTGCGGTCAAACCATAGCCGCGTTGCTAAAACATCAATCCCTCCTAAATTGCTCAAATTACGGAATTCTTCATGACTTTGTAAACTAAGGCTAGTTGAGACAATTTTCTTCATCCCCGTGATCCCAACTGCAAAAATCACGGCATCTGCTTCAATTACTTCATCACCGCAAACCACACCCTTCGCCCGATGATTGCTATCAACAATTAAGTCTGTAACTCGGCGCTTGGGTAGCACTCGCGCACCAGCTTTTTCAATCTGTTCTACCCAAGGACGAAATATCTTTTCTCCAACAGTTCCCCGACACCAAACTACATCAAAATCAGGTTGATGAGCCAGAATAAAAAAGTAAAGCATTCCTAAAGTTGCTGCGGCCGAACATTGTTCACCAGGGGCAAACAAGCCGACTAATAACATTGGTTCAAAAGCCTCGCGGTAAAGTCGTGCAGAAACATTAAAGTTTTTGAACAATTCTCTAGCAGTTACAAAGTCATAGCGCCGCCAAGCATCATCAGAATTGTCAAAATCAACAACAGCATACAGTAAAGGCAGGGCGCTCAGACGGTCAATTAGTGGCAATCGTTTAAACTGAGTATATAGAAAAGTTCCTAGTGGGGATGGGAGTCGTGGTAAGTCTTGAAAAATCGGTGATTCAACTTCCAAGCCTGCTGGCGAATATTGCGAAGAACGAGTCCAAGTAGTAAAAGGATTAATTTCTAATTGATTGATGAGGGAAAAAATATTTTTATAAGGATACCAAAAGCCATGAATGCCAGCTTCAACAGATTTTCCGGCAGCTGTTTGCCAGCCTGCTACCAATCCACCCGGATAAGGGCCTGCTTCTAGAAGGGTAACATCATAGCCTTGTTTAGCTAAATGGTAGGTTGCTCCTAAACCAGCCCAACCAGCGCCTACAACTACCACTCGTTTTTGTTGCGATCCTTCTACCATCCCAGCCTCCGATTGTTGCTGTCCATCAACTAATGTATACGAACTTGTGTTCTGATCGGATGACAGGTTGTTACTATAGGGGTTTTCTTTGGGATGCAGTTCAGTAAAAATGCCTTGCGGTTAATGCTGAGTTAAGAGTATAACAGAAAACAGACTTGACTATTCATGAGGAATAATCCTAATGACTCAATTAGCAAATACAAAATTCAGTTTAAATGACTTTGAATTACGAGATGGTATTTATTTTCCTAGCGATTATGAACAATTAAATAATACTCAACATAAAAAAACATGGGACGCAATTGGTAAAACATATTATGGTTCCCAAAAAATTGAAAAACTTGCAGATACGTCTCCCATAAAACAAGATTACACTTTGCTAACTGGTACGCCTGGAGGTACTTGGAATAAATTTCCTTTGAATAAATCTGTTGGTTCTATTCTAGAGATTGGCTCTGGTTATGGCCGCGCACCTTTACATCTCTCGAAAGCGAAAAATCTGAGATGCGAAAAATATTATGGTATTGATATTTCTGAACCTTTATTGCGGCGGTTAATCAAGGTTAAACAAGAATATAATTTTTTCCCGGAAGCTGAATTTAACTTGATTTGCACTTCTGCTGAAATTTTGCCTTTAGAAGATAATTCTATAGATTTAGTAATTTCTAACTGTGTCTTTATGCACATACCAGATGCACAATTAAGAAGCTTGTTAGCTGACATATCTCGCGTACTAAAACCTGGCGGAATTTTTGTTTTTAATCATTCCTTCCACAACAAAGCTTGTCCTTCTCATATTATCCACAATTTTATCAGAAGGCTAAACCCATTTGTCAGAAATCCAGTTTATCTCAAGCAATATTCTGCTGCTGAAATAAATGAAATGTTAATGACTGCTGGCATCCAAACTAAGTGTCCAGAATACATTGTGGAACCAACGGCAGAATATGCAATTTTGCCGGAAACTATTAAGGGAATTCCAGTACCTTTTGCTAATGCTATTAACAGAAGTCTTAAACCCTCAGATGCTTTAAAAGAAACCTTGGCTTATGGTTTTAGTGCCTACAGCACGAAACTGGATTAATTCAGAAACTCTTTTATTGAGTGAAAGTTTGTAGTCAGTAGCCCTAATGGAATCTTATCTGATTTGTGAAAATTAGCGATCGCTAATATCCCCGACTTATTACCAGAAGTTGGGGATCTGACTTTTCACACCATCTAGAAAGCTTCTCTTTAAACCTCTATTCTTGTAGTAGACAAGCTTTGGATTTTCTCCTTTCCTTACTAGGGAAGGGCGTTAGGGGGTTAGATTTGGCGCACATGACGTGAAAAGTCAGATTCACTTAGGCAATAAAGTCTAAAGCGGTAGATACATTTATAGTATCTTGCACAACAGCAATTAAATCACCATTTCTGTAGATGAGGGTATCTAAAGCTGCCGCACCACTGAAGTTGGTTTTTGTAAGACTGTAGTTATTGATACTACCACCAATCCTAATCTTGTCACCTTCCGATCGCTGGAAGTCTGTGATTAAGGCATATCCACTGCCCAAATAATCAATGTTGGTGCTAAAAGATCCATTAAAACCAAGGCTGAATGTATCCGCCCCAGTACCGCCAGTATACCTGTCGATTTCGCCGCTATTACCGCCATAGCCATTGAGGAAATCATTGCCTGTACCACCAATGAGTGTGTCATTGCCACCTCCTCCGTAGAGCAGATCGTTACCATCTTCACCGCTCAAGTAGTCATTACCTCCAGGAGTACCGCTACCATTGGTGATTTCGTCGCCGAAGAGTGCGTCATTACCTTTTCCGCCATAGAGGAAATCATTACCAGCCCCACCAAGTAGGTTGTCATCACCATCACCACCGAAGATATAATCGTTGCCGCCTTTGCCCTCAAGGTTATCGTTTCCTCCCAAACCACTCAGAACGTTTGAGTAATCATTTCCTATAATCTTATTGTTGAGGCTGTTGCCGGTGCCAGAGGAAGCAGTATTGGCATACAACAATGTTAAATTCTCCAGGTTTGCCCCTAGAGTGTAGCTAGAATAGGATAGAACGGTATCAGTTCCCTCGTTAGTATATTCAGTAATAGTGTCAGCCGTATCACCTGTTTGTGCAGAAATCAGGTAAGTATCATTGCCTGTTCCGCCAAGTAAAATATCAGTGCCTGCTCCACCCCATATAAAGTCATCGCCTGCTTCACCAAAAATAACATCATTGCCATCGTCTCCGTAGAGAGTATCTTTGCCTCCGCGACCCAGGATAGTGTCCTTACCATTGCCGCCGGAAACCAAATCATTTCCCTCTCCAGCATCGATGATGTCGTCTCCGCCTTTGCCATTAATATTATCGTTGCCTGCATAACCAAAAATGGAGATATCAGCTAATTCAGTACCGATTAGAGTGTCATTGCCAGAAGTGCCGTAGATAGACATAAATAATCTCCTTTTGGTATTTATTCTTAAGACTTACGCAAGTATCATACTTTTTACGTCTAGGTTGTTCAGAGCAGAGTTTTTGTCTTTGCTCTAGATTCCATAACAAAAAATACGTCTGCTAGCTGGGTTAGTCAAAACATAACTGTTTCTCCAAGATGAATATTTTGTTTTTCGGATTTTCTTCATTGTTTGTAATCTAATTTACGAAGTTTTACCAACTTTTCAAGATTAAAGTTGGTAAATTAGGGATTAGTTGAGCTAATTTTTTCCCTACGCAACTATGCCATTGGATTTATCGCCTCTTTGGATATCACTCAAAACTTCATTACTTGCCACATTTATCACCTTCTTTTTAGGTATTGCTGCTGCCTACTGGATGCTGGGATATCGCGGCAAAGGTAAATCGTTGATTGAAGGTATCTTTATTGCGCCACTGATTTTACCGCCTACAGTTGTCGGTTTTTTGCTGCTGCTATTTTTTGGCAAAAATGGCCCTGTAGGGAAACTCATGCAGACTTTTGATTTCAGCATCGTTTTTACTTGGTATGGGGCCGCGATCGCAGCTACGGTAGTTTCTTTCCCATTAATGTATAAAACTGCACTGGGAGCCTTTGAACAAATAGATGGCAATTTACTGCGAGTAGCTAGAACCCTTGGTGCAACCGAAACTACAATCTTTTGGCGCATCAGTTTACCCTTAGCACTACCTGGCATTGTCGCCGCCACAATGCTCGCTTTTGCGCGTGCTTTGGGAGAATTCGGCGCAACATTGATGCTAGCTGGTAATATTCCCGGACAAACGCAGACAATCCCAATGGCAATTTATTTTGCTGTGGAAGCGGGAGCAATGAATGAGGCGTGGTTTTGGGCGATCGCAATTATGGTGATTTCTCTATCTGGAATAATTGCAGTCAACTTCTGGCAAGAATTGAGGGAAAAGAAGGAGGCAGGGAGCGGGGGGCAGGCTTGCCGTGAGCGTAGCCGAACGGGAGCAGGGGGAGAAATTTTTTATAGCCCGCAATCTAGCTTTGAATCTGGTGGATTGTTAGTCAATATTGAAAAAATACTTCCTAGCTTTGATTTAAAAGTTGCTTTTACTACTGATGAGCAACCCTTGGGATTATTGGGGGGTTCTGGTGCAGGTAAAAGTATGATTTTGCGCTGCCTTGCGGGGATAGAAACGCCCTCTAGTGGACGCATAGTTTTAAATGGCAGAGTCTTGTTTGACTCAGAACAAGGAATTAATTTACCCAGCCGCGATCGCCGCATTGGTTTTTTGGTGCAGAATTATGCTCTATTTCCGCATTTGAGTGTGGCGCAAAATATTGCTTTCGGCTTGCCTAAAAAACTATCTGCTGGAAGTATTAGAGTACAGGTAGAGGAGCAACTTATAGCAATGCAGTTGCAAGGATTAGGCGATCGCTATCCACACCAACTTTCTGGAGGCCAACAACAACGGGTAGCCTTAGCAAGAGCATTAGCAAGTCAACCGGAAGCATTACTTTTAGATGAGCCGTTCTCGGCGCTTGACACCCATCTGCGTAGTCAATTAGAGCAGCAAATGACTGAAACTCTAGCAGACTACCAAGGTGTGACTCTATTTGTCACCCATAATATGGAAGAAGCTTATCGGATTTGTCCGAATCTATTGGTATTGGAGCATGGTAGAGCCGTTCATCATGGCAGCAAATACGATATTTTCCAGCATCCTGCTACCGTTAGTGTCGCTCAACTTACTGGATGTAAAAACTTCTCCCGCGCTATTTTCCAATCATCACAACAGGTGGAAGCAATTGATTGGGGTTGTACTCTTCAACTCATTGAACCAGTCACGAGCGAATTATCCCACATCGGTATTCGTGCCCATCAGTTCATTTTTACCAATGACTCATCACAGGAGAATACCTTTCCCTGTTGGATAGTGCGAACAAGTGAAACGCCCCATCGAATGACATTATTTCTCAAACTACATTCTGCTGGCAAGAATTCTCAAGATTACCATCTGCAAGCTGAAGTCTTCAAAGAAAAATGGGTGACGATGAAAGATCAACCGTTTCCTTGGTATGTGCGTTTAGATCCTCTGCGCTTGATTTTGATGGAATGAACGCAGAAATATATGGGACGTGGAAAATTATTCAAAATCATCTTACTTCAAGCGCCCAGACCCCAAAGAGTCTGAGCGCTTGAATATTAGGTTGCAGAGAAACTTCTGCTAGTTAGGGAAATTAAGCAGGCATCATCTGCATACTTCTGCAATACTCTGCACACTTACGGCAAGCAGCAGCACATTCCATCATTTTCATGTCATCGCTCATCATCTCACACGCCATTGCAGTGCGATCGCACATTTCGGCGCAGAGCATACAAGTGCGTTCCATGAACTCAGAACCACTCATCATCATATTCATGCACATCATGCACATTTCAGAGCAATCGCGCATCATGCTCATCATGCTCATCATGTCCTTGTTCATCTGCATACCACCTTTGGCCATGCAGTAAGTCATGGTTTCCATGCACATTTTATGACAGTCCATACAAACTTCCATACAAGCTTGCATTTCGGCAGTCATGGTTTCAGTCATCATCATCATCATAGGAAATACCTCTTGATTCTTTGATGCATAAATAGTGCCCTTGTAAGGACTACTCACAACGTTAATCCTATCCTTTGAAAGAGTCAATGGGAGTTTTTTGTCCAGAATTTATAAGCCTACTATCCCGATATAATTACCGGAAATTTGGGCAAATCCTACAGAAGTTTGGTGCTGTTTTTTGGGCTATTCTTACACATTAAGGCTTAGAAACTCTCGTTGTGGAGTGGGGTTTTATGGAGCAAGTCAACTTTTCTATCAGTAAGCAAAAGTTAGAGCTATAATCTTTAAAACTAATGTCATGATTTATTGACAAATGATTTTTTAGAAACATTTATTAATTTATATTAAGCCAGTATTTATTAGCTCTAATGAAGACTTTTTGTCTTTTCATCGACTTCATTTCAATGACAAAATCTTAGTATTAAGTAAGCCGATCTAAATGAAAGAAAAATGTGTGAAGAAAGGTAAAGAAAGCTCAAACTCTTTTTCCCTTGCCCCTGTCTTATCCCACTGATAATTATTCACTCCGAGCTACAGCAGTTTGCAGCTAAATGAGGTACAGAACCAAGGATTCACAAATCAAATTATTCTTCTGCCTCCTGCCTCAAAACCAGTGACTTTGTACCTTATGCAAAAGAAAACTGCTGTACTTATCCTTTGCGCTGTTGCTCCAACCATTGTAAAATCCGATTCCATGCCCACCAAGGATCGGAGTCTTGTACTTGACGCTGGCACTCTTTGCTGCTCAAATAGCCAACATGACCACCGTACTGAGTGAGCAATAAATCTATTGCGGAATTGCGATCGCAAGCTTCTTGTAATTCCGGTATGATAGCTGGGTCAAAAAGTGGGTCATCAGCAGCATATAAAATCAAAGTCGGTTTTGAGATTTGCGGCAATATTTGTAAAGCACTACTAGCTTGGTAATAAGCTTCTACAGAAGAAAAACCTAATCGGTTAATTACCAGTTCGTTATCAAAACCCCAAATACTATTCGCCCGTTCAATCGCTTCTGGGTCAATGCTTCCAGGATGAGCATCATGAATTCGCCATGCTAGTTTTTTTAAATTCTGGGCAATCCCCGCTTCCAAATATCTGCCAAAGGGTTTTGTAACTAGATAAGATAGCGATCGCTCCGAATCCAAACTAGGACAAATCACCATACCACCGCCAATATCGCTGTCTTCTAGTCCTAAATCTTCATATTCCCTAATCACCTCACCAGCCACCTTCACTGCCCATAGTGCCAATTGCCCTCCCAAAGAAAACCCTGTAAACCAAAATTTACCAGGACATCCCATTGCCTTAGCTGCGGCGGCGATGCGAACAAAATCTTCCCCTTCGTACAAACCATCAGAAGTCAGAGTCGGCGACAATTCGGCAGTTTTCCCGTGGGCCCGCCAATCAAACAACACAACAGCGTATCCTTGAGCATAAGCTTTACGCCCTAGCACCCTCAAAAACCATTCTGTTTTTAACTCTCCAGTAATGCCGTAAGTGCCGATAATCGTGCTATGGGCATTTTCCGGTATGGCAACCAAGCCAAAAATTGGCACACCTTGGCCACCAACAAAAATTTTCTCGTGATAAGACGGTTCTGGGTCTTTAGTAGTACTTTGCCAGTGACGTTTTCCCCACAAAGCAGTGTATACAGTCATCATCACACCGTTTTGTAAAAACCAAGACGGATTGTAGGGGGGAGCATAACACATCATAGACTATAAGATTTCGTGTAATTGAGTCTTGATTTCACAGTCATTTAATCTTAATATTTATGTAAGATTTAAAAACTTTTTTAGAATCGTTTCAAAAATCTTTGTATCTATCAAAGGTTGTTAATTATCCTTAATAAGTAGTAATAATTTTTAAGAATGCCGAGGATTCTTGTCATAGACGATGACCCAGCGATTTCAGAACTAGTTGCCGTCAACTTGGAAATGGCTGGCTACGATGTTAGTCAAGCTGAAGACGGCATCAAAGGTCAAGCGCTGGCTCTCCAGCTTCAACCAGACTTGATCATGCTCGATTTAATGTTGCCCAGAGTGGATGGGTTTACAGTTTGCCAACGCCTGCGCCGCGACGATCGCACCTCTGAGATTCCCGTGTTAATGTTGACGGCTTTGAGCCAAACTCAGGACAAGGTAGAAGGCTTTAATGCTGGCGCAGATGACTACCTCACCAAGCCTTTTGAAGTTGAAGAACTGCTGGCACGGGTGCGGGCACTTTTGCGACGTACTGACCGCATTCCCCAAGCCGCAAAGCATAGTGAGATTCTGAACTATGGATCATTGACCCTCGTTCCCGAAAGATTTGAGGCAATATGGTTCAATGACACGGTGAAATTGACTCACTTGGAATTTGAGCTACTTCACTGCTTACTACAACGCCACGGTCAAACAGTTTCTCCTAGCGAAATCCTCAGAGAAGTTTGGGGCTACGATCCTGATGATGACATAGAAACGATTCGAGTCCATATTCGCCACTTGAGAACCAAGCTAGAACCAGATCCCCGCCACCCCCGCTATATCAAGACAGTGTATGGAGCCGGATACTGTCTTGAATTACCCGGTATCCCTCCATCAAACGAAGGGGCTTCAGTAACAGTCGTTGAATGAAATCAGCTAAATTCACTTAAACCTTGCCATAACTTAGGCAAGAACTCTCTGTAACTCTTATACCTTACCGTTTAGTTAAGGTTATTAGTGAAGTGTGTAGAGACGTTGCATTGCAACGTCTCTACAAATCTATTTTTTGGAAATCCCCTCAAACAACTTAAGAAAAAGACCTTTCCCTGATTTGACTTGTGTATTAAAATTTTTTGCTGCCTTTGACAAGGTTCGCTACCACTGTCAGCAACTTATTTGGCTCTATACATCTAAATCAGCAACGCCAATAAATCTACTTAAATTACCATGCAACAAAAAACATAATTCCAATAATAATATAAGCAAATTTTTTATAGTTCATGGAGTACTGATGGTTACAGTAACAGTACCAGGATAACAGGTCAAAATCGACCCAAGCGCCGGGGCTGCGATCGCTAGTTATACAATGTCCCCAAATCACCGATAATAAGCAGTTTGTAGTCGGGACTTCAGTCCCCAAAATCAGGACTAAAGTCTTTACTACGAACCTATAAGCACGTAAGCTCTAGACCCAAATTTTCGGTAAAACTAGATGACAAACAGCTTATCACATAGGTATTGACAAAATGACATTTACTGATATTAATGAAATCAGTCATCCAAATTATGGAAGTAGGGGCTAACCTGAGTAGTTCACTTTGTCACTTACAGCAACTCTTGAATACTTTGCGATGCATTATGACTAGTGATTCATCGCATTAATTTTGAGGGATAAGAGAACGAACCGCATACTCCAACGGAGAAGCAAGCTACGCGCAGCGTCTCGTTAGAGAAGGACGCAAAGAACGCGTTCGCGCAGCGTTTCACAGAGAAGTTAAGAGTTAAAGAAGAGAAATTAAAGGTGATTTACCTATCATATTTAATGGGACAGACCACTAGGCGTATCAGTCTTGGGCTTGTTGGCAGATTGCTTAACCAAAAAGTTTTTGCAATAACAATTAATATAAATTTACATATTGTATTGATTAGTGCAATCAAAGATTAGTCAACAAGCATAGCCTTTTATCTATGAAAGCAATTTAATATTTATTTAATATTGAAGCTTGTAAATAAGCAAGATTGACATATAAGGCTGTAAGCTATTATTGAGTCGCATTAAACTTGACAATAACTAAAAATTGCAATTTTTGTAAGCTTTTCTAGTCAAATTTTTGAACCATCTTTGTCCTAAGCCTTCTCTATTGAAGATTCGTATTTAGCGACTCGCCATATAGAAAGGCAATATAGCCTGCTGCTTTGCAAAGAATTAAAGTTTTCTTTGCGTGATTTCTCATGGCAATAAAACATGAAATGTACTCAAAGTAGCTGGCAATTTTTACAATGCAAAATAAATTTTGCATTTTTTGTAACCAAAGCCCCAGTATGTCATTGACTAATACGATCAACTTTAGAAACTTACAAGGCGATTTATTCGGTGGTTTAACTGCTGCGATCGTTTCGTTACCTCTAGCGCTAGCATTCGGTGTTGCTTCCGGCGCTGGGCCTGTAGCTGGTCTTTATGGTGCAGTTTGCGTCGGCTTTTTCGCAGCCTTATTTGGTGGGACACCAACCCTAATTTCTGAGCCAACCGGGCCAACGACCGTAAGCCCTCTCTACAGGTTCTTGTGCAGCACCTGTGCTATAGGAGTCAAGCACATCAGTCTTTTTTAAAGTTCATTTAGTTCATTTATTGTAATACTCCTCATCAGAGGAAGCGCAAGGAGGTATTCGTGGATTTTTTGTCCCTTTTTCTAATGGACTTCATTCAGCAATTGCAGTCCCCAACACTAGGCTTTTTGATTGGTGGGATGGTCATTGCTGCCCTTGGTAGCGAATTGGTAATTCCAGAGGCGATTTGTACGATCATTGTCTTCATGCTGCTCACCAAAATTGGTCTGAACGGTGGTATTGCGATCCGCAATTCCAACCTGGCGGATATGGTGTTACCCGCAGCGTTTGCTGTAATATCAGGGATTCTGATTGTATTCATCGCCCGCTATACATTGGCCAAGCTGCCGAAGGTCAAAACCGTGGATGCGATTGCGACTGGGGGTTTGTTTGGTGCCGTGAGTGGCTCTACCATGGCAGCCGCCTTGACGCTACTGGAAGAACAAAAAATTTCATACGAGGCATGGTCTGGCGCACTCTATCCATTCATGGATATCCCAGCGCTCGTAACTGCGATTGTTATAGCCAACATTTACATCAACAAGAAGAAGTATAAAGAAGCAGCCTACTCTATTGGGCAGCAGTCTTTCAGCCAGCAGCGCGTTGCGGCTGGCGATTATCCCGATCAAAAAGATTATCCTAGCAGCCGGCAGGAGTATCTCAGTCAGCAGAAGGGTGCTGCGGATAATCGGGTCAAGATATGGCCAATTATCGAGGAAAGCCTCCGGGGCCCTGCCTTATCGGCAATGTTGTTAGGTCTCGCTCTTGGCCTGTTCACCAGGCCGGAAAGTGTCTATAAAGGCTTCTACGATCCCGCCTTTCGCGGCTTGCTTTCGATCTTGATGCTGGTCATGGGGATGGAGGCTTGGTCGAGAATTGGCGAACTGCGTAAGGTAGCCCAATGGTACGTTGTGTATAGTGTGGTGGCACCGTTTTTGCATGGGCTAATCGCCTTCGGTCTCGGCATGATTGCCCACTACGCCACGGGATTCAGCATGGGCGGCGTTGTGATCCTGGCTATTATCGCTTCCTCTAGTTCAGACATCTCAGGGCCGCCTACGTTGCGAGCCGGTATCCCTTCAGCTAATCCCTCCGCCTATATAGGCGCGTCCACAGCGGTCGGTACGCCAGTTGCGATCGGCTTGTGTATACCGTTCTTCATCGGTCTCGCCCAGGCGATCGGCGGCTAATCCCAGACGGGTCGAGGTCTGTCAGATATCCCTTGAACGGGCAGACCAAGTAGATCAATGTACATAATTTAAGGAAGTAACCAACATGTCCAAGCGTGCCAACAAGCTCGTCATCGTCACGGAAAAGATTCTGCTGAAAAAGGTCGCCAAGATCATTGATGAAGCCGGGGCGACTGGTTATACGGTGGTGGATACTGGCGGTAAAGGCAGTCGCAACGTGCGCTCTACGGGTAAACCCAACACTGCCGACACCGATTCAAATGTAAAGTTCGAGGTACTCACCGAAAATCGGGAGATGGCAGAGAAGATTGCGGATCAGGTCGCAATCAAGTTTTTTACCGATTATGCGGGCATTATCTATATCTGTGAAGCAGAGGTACTGTACGGGAGAACTTTCTGTGGGCCAGAGGGCTGTTGAATCGAGACGACGCGCCACCAAATCTTTTTTGGGATATTTAAGTTGGGTAAATACATTACCCTCATGCCTTACAGCGTGATTTCTGGGTTTATGTCTGGGATTGGCGTGATTCTGATTATTTTGCAGATTGCTCCTTTTGTCGGACAGGCAAACTCTACAAGTTTGGCATTTCGAGGTTTGTACCAGAGCATTACATGTTTGTAGATCGTATAGATGCACTTAAACAAGCCGTTGCTTTAGTTAATCCTCATGCAACTGATGCTAATAATCCTGGCGTTGGTACTTACACTGACACCTATTCGTAAGTTGTAATTCGTAATTCGTAATTGTATTATGAATTACAAAATATAGATTGCAATTTTTAATTGGCTCCAAAATGAATCAGAAACACAAGCAAAAACATGATTTTTTCAGAACCAATACTTAATTCGTTTACCTGGTTAAATTTTCTCACCGGAGCTTTCCAGTCTCCTTTACTAGCAACAACTAATGAGGCGGAATATGCTCCTATTGTGCTGACTGGAGTATTGCTAAGTTTAGTAGTCATTTATCTGGCTAGTAAAATTGGTGGTGAATTATTTAGAATGATGGACTTGCCACCTGTATTAGGAGAATTAGTTGGTGGGGTGCTTGTGGGTGCTTCTGCTCTCCATTTGGTAGTGTTTCCCGACAGTGGAGCAGCTGGTAGCGACTCCATTATCATGACTATCCTGCAATTCATTAATAACCTCAGTCCTGATGCAGTCACATCAATCTTTCAAAGCCAGAGCGAAGTTGTTTCTGTGCTTGCTGAACTAGGTGTGATCATTCTGTTATTTGAAATTGGTCTAGAATCAGACTTAAAAGAATTACAAAAAGTTGGTTATCAAGCAACAATTGTTGCTTGTGTTGGGGTAGCTGTTCCTTTTGCGGCTGGTACGGCGGGGTTGATTTTATTGTTTCATGCGCCAGTAATTCCAGCGATTTTTGCAGGTGCAGCGCTCACAGCTACTAGTATTGGCATTACCTCGAAAGTTTTGTCAGAAATTGGGCAGTTGAAATCTCGTGAAGGTCAGATTATTGTCGGTGCAGCTGTAATTGATGACATTTTAGGCATCATTGTATTGGCAGTAGTTGCAAGTCTTGCTAAAACTGGTGAGGTTGATATTTTCAACGTCATTTATTTAATTGTCAGCGCTACAGTCTTTCTCATTGGCTCCATTTTATTAGGGAAATATTTCAATCAGAGTTTTGTTGCCATTGCTGAGAAATTGCAAACGCGAGGCAACTTAATTATTCCAGCATTTATCTTTGCCTTTTTCATGGCTTTTTTGGGTAGTGCCATTCATTTAGAAGCTATCTTAGGCGCATTTGCGGCTGGTTTAGTTTTGGATGAAACGGATAAACGCAAAGAGCTAGATGAGCAGGTTAAACCTGTTGCTGATATGCTAGTGCCAGTTTTCTTTGTGACAGTTGGCGCGAAAGTTGATTTAGGCGTTCTTAATCCTTTAGTTCCAGGAAATCGAGAAGGATTAATTATTGCTACCTTCTTAATTGCGATCGCAATTATCGGTAAAGTTGTCACAGGTTGGGCGGTTTTTGGTCAACCTGGAATTAATCGGTTAGCCGTTGGTGTGGGGATGATTCCCCGTGGCGAAGTTGGGTTAGTGTTTGCCGCCATTGGTGCAGCTAGTGGTACTCTTGATAAACCATTGCAAGCTGCGATCGTTATTATGGTGATTTTGACAACCTTCTTAGCACCGCCTTTATTGCGGTTTGCATTTAAACAATCGCCAGAAGAAAAAGAATCTTTAGAGAAAGCCAATGTAATAGGCTAGCGTCGCAAGGCGGAAGTCAAAAGTCAAAAGTTTTGTATATCAAGGCTTTTGCAGGTTTTAAAATAGTAGCTTGATTTCCGCCATGCTGTGTTGTACCAATTCTGTATGAATAGAAGATGCGCTAAACCATATTGAAGTACAAGAAATAAGAAAGAGAAACGAACCGCAAAGGACGCAAAGGACACAAAGAAAGAAGTTAAAAGGGTTTGGCGCAGCCTCACAAAGAAATGGTATTAGTAGTCTGTCTCATTAATTCTAATAAGTGAATCAAATTTCAATTTCTCTTCTTCCTTTGCGCTCTTTGCGTCCTTTGCGGTTCGTAGAACTAATGGGACAGACCACTAGTTACTTTTACCTTTAAACACAAGAGAGACGAATTTTATTTTCTCTTTTACCTTCAATCCTTATCCAACAGGCAATTTCCGTGTTAGAAGCGTGCATATTCGCAACAATATTTTGCGGATTTTTCGGCATCATCCTTAAAAAGAACCTCGTTATGAAGATCATCTCTATGGATGTCATGAGTACGGGGGTTATCGCCTATTATGTGCTGATTGCATCACGAGATGGCTTATTCACACCAATTATTTCCAACGTCAAAAATGTCAGATACGCCGACCCGGTTCCCCAGGCGGTCATATTGACGGCGATTGTGATCGGATTTTCGATTCAGGCGTTAATGCTGGTCGGCGTTATGAAGTTGGCACGAGATAATCCGACTTTGGAAAGCAACGAAATCGAGAAGAATAACACGCCATGAGTAACATTACGATCGCATGGATTGCACTACCGTTGTTTTTGGGGTTCGTCATTTATCTACTCCCCAAACTTGACAAATACCTCGCGCTGTTTGTAGCTTTGGCTTCCGCAGGATATGCGTTGCAACTATTTGTCACCCAATCGTCACTGACACTACAGTTACTAGATAATTTTGGTGTTATTTTAACAGTCGATCAATTAAGCGGCTACTTTATCTTAACTAATGCGCTGGTGACAGCAGCAGTCATCCTCTACTGTTGGCACAGCGATAAAACAGCTTTTTTTTACGCACAACTGATCATTTTGCATGGTAGTATCAATGCCGCGTTTGCTTCTTCAGATTTAATCAGCTTATACGTGGCGTTAGAGGTAAGTGGTATTGCTGCGTTTCTGTTGATTAGCTATCCCCGAACTGACCGCTCGATTTGGGTTGGGTTGCGCTATCTGTTTATCAGCAACGTGGCAATGCTTTTTTATCTGGTTGGTGGGGTGTTGGTCTATCAGGCGCATCATTCCTTTAGTTTTGAAGGTTTGCGCGTAGCACCCCCAGAGGCCCTTGCCCTGATTTTTTTGGGACTATTGACAAAAGGAGGAGTTTTTGTATCAGGATTATGGTTGCCCTTGACTCACTCCGAATCGGAAACGCCAGTATCGGCGATGCTGTCGGGAGTTGTGGTAAAAGCTGGTGTTTATCCATTGGTGCGGTGTGCGCTGATGGTGGAAGAGATTGACCCAATTGTGAGAATCTTCGGAGTTGGGACGGCGCTTCTGGGAGTGTTTTATGCAGTCTTTGAAAAAGATACTAAGCGGATGCTAGCGTTTCACACGGTTTCGCAATTGGGCTTTATCCTCGCTGCGCCGGCCGTGGGTGGTTTTTATGCGCTGACACACGGATTGGTTAAATCGGCGCTTTTTCTAATTGCGGGGGCTTTACCGAGTCGCAATTTCAAAGAACTGCAACATCAAGCGATCGCTACCCCAATCTGGATTGCCTTAGTTATAGCTAGCTTCTCGATCTCTGGTTTTCCCTTGCTGTCTGGCTTTGGGGCGAAGGTATTGACGACAAAGAATTTGCTGCCTTGGCAAGCGATCGCTATGAATATTGCCGCCCTCGGAACAGCAATATCCTTTGCCAAATTCATATTTCTGCCGCGTGGGGGAAAAGGTGAGGTAAAGCCTGGTTTCTGGGCAGCCATCATTCTGTTAATCGGTGGGCTATTTCTAGCTAATATTGCGTATTACGAGGCGTACACCGTTGAGAATATCATCAAACCCCTCGCAACTATCGGCATTGGATGGTTGGCGTATTTACTAATTTTTAAACATTCAGTACTCAAGCTGCCGCGTGTCCTTGAACAATTTGACCATTTGATCGGTGTCATGAGTCTGATTTTAATCCTATTGTTCTGGAAGGGATTTGCATGGTTGGGTATTTAAATCTAATATTGCGACTGACTATTTGGTTTTTGCTCACTGCCGATTTCAGTGTGGCGAATATCATCATTGGCATCAGCATCGCACTTCTATTGCCGGGTGGTAAAACAGCTAAACAATCATTAAAAGATTGGCTGCGTGTGCTGGGTGAAATTATGGTGGCGATTCCGCAGGCGTATATTGAAGCATTTCAACTCATCCTCCGCCCCCATAAATACGAAGAGATAACGATGGAACAAGTTAAACCAGGACGTACACCAGGGCTTGTATTCCTAGATATCTTCCTAATTACCTTTACGCCAAAGACCATTGTTTTGAAATACCACGAAGCAGGCTGGTACGAAGTACATTGGGTGCGACGGAGGAGAAAAGTATGATCCTGAATCTGGTATTGATTGCCATGATTTTGGCAATGCTCATCCCCATGTATGAGGCATGGCAAGATGATGATATTTGGCAAAAAATGCTTGCATTTGCCAGTTTTGCCACCAAAACTTCAATCATGATCCTGGTGGTATCCGTCTTCCGTGATGATTGGATGATTGGTGTTGTCGGGGTCATCATCCTAAGTGTGGGAAATGCTGGCTTAATGTTGCTGGCTCATGTAATCAAACGAATGAATGAAGTATGATTGACTTTTTCAGTTATATATGCATAGGCTTAGGACTTTTCTTCTGGTTTTGGGGAACCTTTCCTCTGTTGGGCAAGCGATCGCTATTATTCAAACTCCATAGTCTTTCGGTTGCAGACACCCTTGGCTCGATGAGTATCATTATCGGGCTGCTCTTAAAGATACCCAGCGAATGGCCGCTACTTATCCTCGCTCTCATCTCCTTGGCCATCTGGAATACAGTGCTGGGGTATGTATTGGCTTACTGTTCTAGTAGCGAGGGTAACTATGAATGATAGCTATCTCTATATCATCATCGCCCTGTTGCCGTTGGCTGCGTGTATGGTGGTATTTCAGGTCAATCCATACCATGCGCTGGTAATTCGCGGCATATTGGGAGCGGTGGCGGCAATGGTATATGCGGTTTTAGGAGCGCCAGATGTTGCTTTAACCGAAGCATTAGTGGGTACTATGCTGGCAATTACGCTTTACGCGGTGGCAGTGCGTTCATCCCTGGTGATGCGTCTTGGCTTGGTCAAAGACGAGGCAGATGACGAAGAGCATTTTGGGCAACTGATGGATGACTTACGCACAATTTTTCGTAAACGCCAGATGCGTCTAGAACTTGTTCCCTACCCAAATACCCAAGCTTTGCAACGGGCGCTGATGGATAAAGAAGTCCATGCGACCTGTGTCAGACGAGAACAAGACCAGGCAACCAGTGAGGACGAAAAACAATTTTATCACACCGCCATTAGGGTAAAACGCATCTATGAGATCATGCAAACCGAACTTGCATCACCAGCGACAATCCTGAGTTATGTAAGTACACCAGCTGAAGGGGAGAAGCATAAATGAAATGGATCTACATTGCAGCAGGGATAGCGCTGTTTGTAAAAATGCTCGTCTTGCCAAATTCAGCGCCAGTCGTACCGGATTTCTCTATTGTTGAATCGATTGTTAAAGATGGTGGCATACCCAATGCGGTAACAGTGATCATTCTCAGGAATCGGTTGTATGACACTATCTTCGAGGTGGTGGTATTTACGATCGCAATTATGGGAGTTAATTTTCTGCTAGCGAATGAACAGCCGTCCTGTGCAATCTATAGTTTCACAGATAAACCATCCATTGTGCTGGCGCGTTTGGGAGCAACTATTTCCGCGTTGGTAAGTATAGAACTAGCGATTCGGGGGCATCTCAGCCCTGGCGGTGGTTTTGCGGCTGGAGTCGCAGGTGGAACTGCGATCGGGTTGATTGCCATTACCTCATCACCAGAGTGGATGCAAGGGATTTACCAGCGCTACCACGCCGCTACATGGGAGAAGGTTTCGGTTCTTGTTTTCATTGTACTGGCGGCTATAACTCTGACTGGAGTGGAGTTACCGCACGGGGAAATGGGCGCACTTTTGAGTGGGGGGATTGTCCCCTTGTTGAATATTCTGGTTGCAGTCAAAGTCGCGTTAGGGTCGTGGGCGGTGATTTTGGTTTTTATTCGTTATCGGGGATTGTTGTAAAAGATAATTTAGGATTTTTTCTCAGCGCTGCGCCAGTTGCTACCCTGCGGGAACGCTAAGAGCGAACAAGTCGGGGAACCCGCCCAACGCACTGGCTTCTCTGTGCCTCTGTGGTTTAAAATAATTTTTTGAACCACAGAGGCGCAGAGGGCACAGAGTAAAGAGTTTAAAGAGGAATTTATTTTTTGTACCTTATCTTTGTGGGAACTGCTATATCTAAAATTAGGCAATTCGAGTTACTTGCTGATTCACGCGGGGACGACCAAAACGTTCCCAAGCACTCCCTCCTCGCAGAAACAATTCTAAAAAGCGCAATGGTTCTCCTGAATCGCCTCTTGACCAACCGGAACTACCAGGAGCAAAGGCTAAAGTCCCTTCAGACACTTTGAAGCTGCCATCAGAATACACTGCATCACTCACCACATCTCCAATTCGGATCACGATCTTGCTTTGAGGCTCCAAGTTGAGTGTATGCGCCCCAATAGTAGTTTTGATGTTGCCGTAGCCATCAATCCAAGCGATTCGATCCGGTGGAACATCTGGGATTTGCTCACTCTTAAAGCTATCTCCCAGAAGGCTAAAATCTTCATTCATAATGGCAGCCGCCGCCGGAGGAAACACATCCCGTGAGCGAAACTGGGAACCACCACGAGAAACGTTGACCACTCGCAACTCCTTTGTATGGTCTTTGATAAAGGAGAGGGTGTAACCTGCATTTACACCCACTACTTTTACACCATTGGATAAAAGAGCATAAGTTAGTCCTTCACCTTCATTGTCTCGACGGGCTTCAGGATCATCCTGACGAGGGGCGCAATTGTGATAAATTAGGCGATCGCTAGGGCCAGGGTTAAGCCCTAGTTGGGCAATCCAGAATCCCGTTGCCAATGTACTGAATGCTGGAACCGAAAGCAAATGAATTTGGGCATGGGGAAAAGCTATCAGTAAACGTTGTGTGACTTCTGTAAATGCCGGATCTCCTGTACCGTAGTCTGCAATGACGCAAATAAACATTCTGCTCCTCCTTCTGATGGGTAGTAATTTGCAATCAACCTAATTCATAATTCAAAATTAAATCCCCGATGTAACATAATTATGAATTATGAATTATTCGGTCATGATGTGATTAGGGACTGACAAAAAATAAATTATCCAAAATTATTTGTAAATTTATAGGGGCGCAAGGTCTTACGCTTCTACGATTGGATCTTTTTTAACTGCAAGTCCCTTACAGGTTGAAATAAGCAGTTGTCTGTTCATTTCACTCCTATTAATAACGTTAAAGTCTTAGTCAACGCAATGAAAACAATCACCTCACTTTTTAGCGAAGAACGCAACCAACTCCAGACAGATATTGATAACACAACTAACATTGAGGAGATAGTTAAGTTGGTTCACAATCGACTTGATAATCTCGAAAGAATTTACATTGAAAAGCTTAATTTAGCTCAAGTTCGTCTAGCTTCCTTTTTCCTAGATACCCTGCGGCAGTCCATCGCCACTCTTGCTGCGGCTAACTATTCTCAAATTGCTCCAATAGAACAAAAGCAATTTACTAACCCAAGTACAAACCTTTTTTCCAGCAGATTAATCCTAAAACTGCTAAAGGGACTAATTTATATAGGCATCTTAGGTTCGTTGTTCTCCTTAACTAAAACTAGCCCAGGTGCATGGATGGCTATCTTACTAACCTCTATACTTCTAGGGGTAGAAGTTATGCTTCAACTTGAGTTAAAAAGCCAGCAAAATTCTATGTCTTCAGAGTTATTGGAATTACCTAAACCTCTGCTCCGGGTTGATAGCAAAATATTTTTAGAGCATCTTGGCGATGCTCTTAACACTATCGACCTAGCAGTAGCTAGAGTAGAAGAATGGAATAAACATGAAGGCGACTTAGCAATAGAACAACTGCCAGAGCTATTAAATTTTCTGCAAAGGCTAATGGGCGCATCAAAACTTGATAAACCCCAAATGGCTTATGAACTTGCAAAACTTCTGCCACAGATTTTAATGTCTCAGGGAATTAACGCTCAAATTTACCGACCAAATGACCCTCACAGCGATCGCAATTATTTTGACTTCGAGCCAAGTATCGACCCCGATACCAAAGATCATGTAACTCTAACTCCGGCTCTGTTAAAAGGCGATCGCTTGATTCGGCGCGGTAGGGTAATTGAGCCAGCATATTCCTCTGCTAGAGAATAATAGACAATAAGGGTATGGAAATTTTAGAAACAATCGGTTTTGATTTGGGGCACGGTGAAACGGCTGTAGCTAAAGCTGTAGTGGAAAGCATCGACCCCCCCCAGATGCTGGAAATTAATAACAAGAAGAACCAAATTACAGCCCTTGGTTGGCATCCTAAACTCGGTTATCTTGTCGGCGAACAAGCATTAATTCAAGCTGGCGTTACCCAACTCACAATTTCTTTCAAGCAAAAACCCAACAGCGATCCTAAATATCGGGAAACAATTAGCACTTTTGTAGCAACCTACTACCGCCTTTTGAAAGAAAGTAAACAACTTGAAGGTGGAGAAGGTAGCTATTTTTACATTGGTTGCCCTTCAGGATGGTCAATTAGCGATCGCACCGAATACCAAAAGCTACTTCAAGAAGCTGGTATTCCCCAACTAAATGTTGTACCGGAATCACGGGCTGCTTTTATGCAAGCCAAAGAAGCCGGGAAACTGGAGTATGACAAACTTGTTGCATCGGTGCTAATTGTCGATATTGGTTCTTCAACCACAGATTTTACTCTGGTTAAGAGTTTAGAAGAGATACCCATAGATTTCGGGAGTAATACTTTAGGTGCATCCTTAATTGACAAAGCTATTTTTGCCCGGACTCTCGCCAACCACGAGCAAAAAGCATTACTCGAAAAAGTATTTAAGGAATATCCACATCACCAAGCTCGTTGTGAACTTGCTTGTCGCAAAGCTAAAGAAGATTATTTTTCTAATGAACAGCTATACAGCGATCCTGAATCCTTTGCGCGTGGCTTCGAGTCGATTAACGAACAGATTTATTTTATTCCCCAAGTCAATAAATTGATGATGGAGGAAATTTTAAACCAGCCCTTACCGGAACTGGGGCATCATAGTTGGGTGCGATCGTTTAGCGACTCTTTAACCGAAGCCAAAGAAAAGCTAGAAAAACTTGGAATCGTGCCGAAACTTTTGCTGATGACTGGGGGTGCATCTCGCATGAAGTTTACGCACTTGCTTTGTCAGGAAATGTTTCCCGAACCAGAAACGCTGCTTCGCCCCGATCCAGAACCGGAACGGTGTATTGCACTGGGATTAGCACGAGTAGGACGATGGGATTTGCGTGCTGCTGCTTTTAAGGAAGAAGTCAACAAACTATTTACCTCGAATACGCTTAAAGGTTTGATTGAAAGGCATATCCCGGAGTTAATCGAATCATTAACTAAGCCTTTGACAGATGGCTTGATTATCAACGCAGTTAAACCAGCTTTAAAAGATTGGCAAAAAAACAAAATACGGACTTTAGCCGATTTGGAAACATCTTTGATCGGTCGAGCAGAACAGTGGCTCAAAAGCGATGCCTCCGGCAACGTCTCCGACGAACGCGCTGTGCAGATAATTAATCATCAATGCGCTTATTGGTTTAGCAATAAAATCCAACCAGATTTAGCCGCACAAACCGATCCAATATGTCGAAAGTTTCAGATACCTAGAAGCAGCTTAAGGTTCCAGGATAGCATTGACCCAAATTTTGTTAACCCAGAGCTACGAATTGGAGATGCTATTTTGGCTGAGACAGTGGGCTTTATTGTCAATGTAGTAATTGGTGGAGGCACTGTAGCTAGCATCATCACTCTCATTCTAACAGGACATTTAACCTGGCCTATTGCCTTAGTATATGGGGCTTCGGTGATGGCGGCAGGAATGGAGCTAAATCGTAAGAGTGTTCAAGAAGTAATCAAGACAAATGTAGATGTACCTAGTTGGGTTCGTTCTAGTTTTTTGAGTGACAAAAAAATCGAGGATATGTGTGAGCAAATAAAGCCTGAGTTAGAGAAAGTTCTTCAAGAACAATTGACAGCAGATCAAGAGGCTTTTGATAAATTGATTAGTAAAGTTGAGCAAGAGCTTCAAAAAACCCTTTCTACCAAAGTTCAATCTTGCATAATTCTGATCCAATAGCGGTAAATATAGTTTTTATAATCTCAGCGCTCTCTGCGTTTCTGCGGTTTGGAATTTATTTAACCGCAGAGGCACAGAGAACACAGAGAGAAGAGATTAAAGAAGAAGTTATAGACTAAAATTTCTGGCATTTGTTGGGTTTTACTTCGTACCACTGTGGGGAAGCAAGCTACAACTCAACTACAATTATCATTAATTGAATTTGATTATTTTACAACAAAAAAAAGAGGTTAACTTAGAAATATAAGTCAGGGGCTTAAATATATAAATTACTTAAAAGTCAATGATTCAAACAATAATTACTTTTCTCATAATTGGGCTAATTATCACAGGTATTTTAATCAATCCTATTCTAGTAAAAAAGCGAAGAAACCGCCTTAAACACCGTCCTTTTCCCCCACTATGGAATGCAATTATTGAGAACAATCTTCCTATTTATCTCTGTCTCTCTCCCGATGAAATTAGACGACTTCAGGGACATATTCAAGTATTTTTAGCAGAAAAGCAATTTATTGGCTGTAGAGGATTACAGGTGACGGAGGAAATGAAACTGACCATTGCATCTGTAGCCTGTTTACTTTTATTAAATGAACGTGGGCAATATTTCCCTAGACTTCGTTCAATTCTGGTTTATCCCAATGCTTATTTTGTTAAAGAAACGACTCCCATCGGAAATTATGTTGTTGAAGAAAGGCGTGTGGCCAGACTAGGGGAATCGTGGACAAATGACCAAGTAGTACTGTCTTGGGAACAGGTGAAACAAGATACTAATAACTGGAGGGATGGACGTAACGTTGTGCTTCATGAATTCGCCCATCAGTTGGATCAAGAAGATGGTAAAGCTGAAGGAGTTCCCATACTGCAAAGCAAATCAGACTATACTATTTGGGCAAAGGTGATGACAGAAGCATATCAGCAACTTTGTAATGATGTTCTCCAAGGTGCAAAGACGGTAATGGATAGCTATGGTGCAACGAATCCCGCAGAATTTTTTGCCGTAGCAACTGAGACATTCTTTGAGAAACCGCACCAATTGTTGTCTAAGCATCCGGCACTTTATGAGCAATTGCAACGTTACTATCAATTAGATCCTGTGCAATGGGCGTAAAGTAAGTAGGTAAGTAGGTAAGAAGAAATCACATTATATTCAGTTAATCAACCTTCCTTCAAAAATGTTAGTAGTTGGGACTTTAGTCCTGATTTCGTTCGTGTAGAGAGGACTAAAGTCCTCACTACAAACCTTGAATTTTACAGTGAATTGTAAGTTAGTAATTTTCAACTATGAGCTTTTCATCGCCAGAATCTTCAAAGCCACTGCTTCAGGGACAGGCATCACTGATAACCGATTTCCTTGTCTCACCAACATTAAGTCTTCGGCGCTAAACTTTTCTTTGAGTATTGATAGCAAGATAGGGTTAGAAAAAGTCTCAACGAATTCTACTACAACTGTTTGCCACCGAGGTGATTCGGAAGTTGATTTCGGGTCGTAGTATTTACTTTCTGGCTCAAACTGACTTGGGTCAGCAATATCTTTTTTCACTACACGCATTAACCCAGCAATATTAGGAGGATTAGTATTGGAATGATAAAAAAAAGCTAAGTCTCCTTCATCCATAAGGCGCAAAAAGTTACGAGCTTGATAGTTGCGAACACCGTCCCAGATAGTCTCTTTTTGCTGTTGAAGGTCAGCAATACTATAGGCTTCTGGTTCTGATTTCATTAGCCAATAATTCATCTACAAAAATTATCTATGTACAAAAGCATTTTAATTTTAAGCAGGTAACTAAGTTCGTAGTAAGGACTTTAGTCCTTATTTTTTAAGCACTAAAGTGCTTACTACAAACCCTCTTGCACTAGTGAATATTTGGCTTAACTACGATAAGCTATAACGGCATAAAATGGATCTCCTCCAGCTGCGCCCAACCACTGAAATAAATTCGGTAATGTTGACTTATGAACTATAACTTCTGCGGTTGTAAATCCTGGAACTGAGGCGAAGTAGGCTTTGACTAATTCCACTCGCTGTGCTTCTGAAGCTTCCCGCCAAGCTTGAATCGCCTTTTCAAAAAACATCCGGTTAGAAAAGCTGATAATTGCGACACCACCAGGTTTCAGGATGCGGTGAATTTCAGAAAATATTGCTTCTGGATATTGCATATACTGCACAGATACGCAATTGAGAACAGCATCAAAATCTCCATCTGGTAAAGGTAGCTGCGGATTTTCGTTAAGATTTTGTACAAAATAATGATTTAAGCGGGTATTTCGTGCTAGTTCCTCAGCGTTGAGTCCATGTCCTTCCACATGGTCAAACTGCATCTCTTCTGGTAGATGAGACACCCAACTGCTCATCATATCAAGAATGCGGGTGTTGGGTTTAAGGCGATCGCGATATAAATCCGTTAGCTGTTGAATAAATCCTTCATCGACATGGGTAACAAAGCGGGGATAGGCATAGAACAGCTTATCGTCTTTGTCGTCTAATTTCTGGCGTTGATTCGGTCTTAATTGCATAAATCTCTGTTTTGGAGTACTTTTTTCAAAAAATGCCGCAATTTCAGGTATTGTTCAAAAAACACTATGTAGCATATTTTAATAACAGCAAGATACATAGACGAGTCTAAATAGCAGTATTCAATTTTATCAATTTAATGTTTTATAAATTACATATCTTGCGGCATATTTGGCGGCAAACGCATCTGGTGGGATTATTACCCTATTTGAGTTTGTTACTTTGGATACTTCCCTTATTATTATTTACTTCTGGGCACAATAGCCTGATGGCACATGATGAGGCGCTTTACGCTTCGCGGGCGCGTCTGATGTTTGATTCTGGTAATTGGATAACTCCTTGGACAACGGCACATCATAAAACCCCTGGCCCTTATTGGTTAATTGCCAGCTTCTACAAGCTGTTTGGTATGAGTGATACTAGTGCGCGTCTTCCTAGTATGATTGCTAGTATTTTGAGCTTATGGCTTGTGTATGAAATCGGCAAAATTATGCTGGGCAAAAAATTAGCTTGGCTTGCTGCTGCTATTTTAAGTGTGGAATTTCTCTGGCTGCAATACTCTCGCTTAAGTACACCTGATATACTGATGGTTCTATTGGTACTTTTAGCTATTTTGTCTTTAATAAAAACAGAATCATATCCTAACTATCGCTATTTTTGGACTTTTATAGCTGGTTTAAGTTTAGGTTTAGGCTTCTTAGCTAGAAGCTTTATGATTTTTTTGCCAATCATCGCTTTATTCCCTTATTTAATTTGGGAACATCGCCGTCATCATCATCTTACTAACCCATTTTTATATTTAGGATTTTTTGTAGGTTTAATCCCTACCTCTGTTTGGCTGTATTTAAGCTGGCTGCACTACGGAAATCAGAGTTTTGAAGAGTTGCTCAAGTTTGTTATGCAGCTAGGTTCTGAAAATAATTATAAAAATGATCGGCTGTTTTATTTATGGAATATTCTTTTAAAAGCATTTCCTTGGGCTTTTTTCGGACTTTTAGGTTTATTTTTAACTGTACGTCGTCCTATTCCTCGTTATCAGTTAATATTAGTTTGCTTTCCACTTATCCTATTTTGTGAGCTTAGTCTTTTTAGCACTCGCCTCCCTCATTATAGTCTTTGCCTTTATCCATTTATAGCTTTGTTTGCATCTGTGGGTTTAACCTGGTTAGGTAGTATTTACCAGACAGGAATTACCCCCCCATTACCTCTTGAAAAAGATAAAATAAATATATTAAGCTTTTTTGGCAAAAAAAATCTTCCTCGAAATCTCAGTTATGGCTTTGGTGGGTTCGGTGTTTTACTTGTTATAGCGAGTATTGGCATTTTTAGTTGGGGGAGTTTTGATTTTCGCAAGTATGCAACTATTGGCTTGGTTATGGGCTTGGGTTGGTTAATTTTACCTGTAGTGTGGATTAGTCGTTACCACCTTGGCAAGAAGTTTCTCACAGCGCGTTATTGGATTGCAGGTTGGTTAATTCCCTGTTGGCTAGCTTTGGCCACGATTGGTAGCATAGGTCTGTTAAGTGACTATAACCATGTTTTGAAAACTTTTTTACAACAAACTGCGATCGCCTCAACTCTCCAATCTCATCCTACTTACTACGTGGAAATAGACCAGAAAACCCAAGTATTATTGGAGTTCTATCTTCCTATCCATGCCCAGCAAGTAGCCTCTATTTCGCAAATACCAGCTTTGAGCTATGCTTGGATCTATACTGACCAATCCCCTAAATTATCTAGACCTTACCGTATTCTCGGCACTGTCAAAGAGTACCAGTTGATCCAATTTCTTCCCTAAGATAGATGCAAAGCACCTATTGCTAAAAAATTGTGATTTATATATAATATTACGTACACTAAGTATTTTGCTAAATGGTTTCTACATCTAATCATTCCTCAGCTTTAGAGTCGTGGCAGCAAAATCTGGCACCATATAATTTGGGCTACAGAATCAAATTAGTTTCACAATTGCTCAGTCGCAAGTTTACAGATAAGCTAGAACCCTTTGGACTTACACCATTTCACTGGTTGGTGTTGTGCTGTTTGTGGCAAGAAGATGGTTTACCTACTTCTAGTATTGGAGACAAACTCAAGCAAGTGGGAGGGACTTTAACAGGTGTGCTAGATCGGATGGAAGAACGCGGTTTGGTGCGTCGAGAACGCGATACTCACGATCGCCGCATCTGGCGGATCTGGCTAACAGATGCAGGTAAAGAACTAGAAACTATTTTACCCCCAATCGCCGCCGCAGTGCGGGATGAAGCAATGGATGGTATTTCTTTTGCTGACCGAGAACTGTTTTCCCAAATCTTAAATCGGGCGATCGCTAACCTCTCCTAAAGATAGTTTCACAATCACCCGACCGGGGGAGGTGCTGTAAAGATTTGTTTTGAGATAATATTACGCATACTAAGGAAATAAGATTTTTTTCAAAAAATACTACGCATTCTAAATAAACGACTATCAATCAAATCATCGAACAAGCGAGTTAAGAATCATGAAAACCAATACATTTAACGGACGCAAGGAAAACAAAACCATAGTTATAGAAAAAGAATTGATTCCTAATTCAGAGACTTTAGAAGCTGTAACCGCCGAAGCGCCTGTTGTAACTCCTGAGATCGAGAAAGAAGTTCCAACGAAGCGGAAAAAACCGACTGGTTTGATTTTGGCAGGATTAGGCGTGGGTGCGATCGTCGCAGGTACTTTTGGTTATAACTATTGGCAATACGCCTCCACCCACCAGGAAACAGACAACGCCACCGTTGCCGGAAACATTCACCAAGTTAGTAGCCGCATTCCCGGAACTGTAAGTCAGGTGCTTGTGAATGACAACCAATTGGTGCAACCGGGACAATTGTTAGTGAAGTTAGATCCAAGAGACTATGAAAGTAAGGTACAGCAAGCAGGAGCAGCCTTAGAAAATGCTCGTGGACAAGCCCAAGCCGCCCAAGCAAATATTGCTTTAACTTCACAAACCACCACTGGTAAGACAACTCAAGCGCAGGGAGATGTTAGCGGTGCGGTAGCAGCAATTTCTACAGCCCAAGCAGCAGTACAAGAAGCCCAAGCTGGGATACCAGCAGCACAGGCTGAAGTTAGACTAGCCGAAGCTGGGATTCCCGCCGCCCAAGCGCAGGTAGCGCAAGCAAATGCAAATTTGGAAAATGCCCAAGCAGATTACAATCGCTACAACCAGTTGTATCAATCAGGTGCGATCGCTCGTCAGCAGCTAGACACAGCCAAGGCCGCTTTTAATGTGGCTACGGCGCAAAGAAACGCCGCCGTTCAGGGAGTAGAACAAGCCCAAGCCAAATTAGCCTCTGCGAGAGTTGGTGTTGCTAAAGCCCAGTCTCAACTAGCACAGGCGCAAGAAAATGTCACCAACGCCCAAGCGAAATTGGCAGCATCTAAGGGAGGATTGCAACAAGCTACCGCAGGCGGACAAGATACAACAGTCAAACGTAGCCAATACGAAGCGGCAAAAGCTGCGATCGCGCAATCAGAAGCATCGCTCAAAGACGCGCAACTGCAACTATCTTACGCCAATGTTACCGCTCCCAGTGCCGGAAGAGTCGGTAGAAAAAATGTGGAAGTTGGCAACCGAGTTGCAGTAGGAACACCATTAATGGCGATCGTGGATAACGAGTATTGGGTAATTGCGAACTTTAAAGAAACCCAATTAGAAAAGATGCGCCCAGGAGAGACAGCAGAAATCAAGCTAGATGCCTTCCCTCATCATACCTTTGTCGGTCGTGTTGAAAGTCTTTCGCCAGCCTCCGGCGCTCAGTTTGCCTTATTACCACCAGATAACGCTACAGGTAACTTTACCAAAGTTGTCCAACGCATCCCAGTTAAAGTAGTTTTTGATCAAAAGAGCATTCAAGGATACGAATCGCGGATTACTCCGGGGATGTCTGCGGAAGTAGCTGTGGAAGTCAAGTAATACCAAGTTGCCTGCAAACCTCTTTCTTGTTATGACATTCTCCTACATCTATAGAGAGGCGTACAAAGATGAGGTGAAATGATATTTGTGAGAGCAGATTGGTATAAAACAAACCTGACATGAAAAAATCGTTACTACCTGCTTTAAGGTCAAAAAACTACCAGTTATTTTTTGCCGGGCAAGGTATTTCCCTAATTGGGACATGGATGACGCAACTTGCGACGATTTGGCTAGTTTACAGCTTGACAAATTCACCATTAATGCTAGGAGTTGTGGGATTTTCGAGTCAAATTCCTAGCTTTTTTTTAGCTCCCTTTGGTGGAGTATTTGTAGATCGATTTTCTCGATATCGTACCTTAATTGGTACACAAATCTTAGCGATGATTCAATCGTTAACATTAGCAGTACTGGCACTGACTGGTGTGATTGAGGTATGGCACATCATCGCCTTGAGTTTATGTCAAGGATTTATTAACGCCTTAGATGCGCCAGCCCGCCAAGCATTTGTTCCAGAACTGGTTGAACGTAGAGAAGATTTAGCCAATGCGATCGCTATCAACTCTACCATGATCAACGGTGCTAGATTGATTGGCCCTGCGATCGGAGGTTTACTAATTGCTAGAGTTGGAACTGGCTATTGTTTTTTAATAGACGGTTTAAGCTACATTGCTGTACTCGCCGCTTTATTGGCAATGAAAGTTAAGCCTTGGAAAAATGTGGTGACAGACGGGAATCCCTTACAAAAAGTCAAAGAGGGATTTGTATATGCCTTTAGTTTTCCACCCATTCGCTCGATTTTGTTGCTATCAGCTTTAGTCAGCCTCATGGGGCTGCAAAACACTATTCTTGTACCAGTTATTGCAGAACAAGTACTCAAAGGTGGTGCAGAGAGTTTGGGGTTTTTGATGGCTGCATCTGGGGTTGGAGCTTTAACTGGTGGAATTTATCTAGCTACACGCCAAACAATCTTAGGAATTGGTAAATTGATTGCTTTAGCTCCAGCAATTTTAGGAGTTGGTCTAATTGCCTTTTCTTTATCTCGATATTTACCACTTTCTTTATTTACAATGTTATTTGTCGGCTTAGGTACAATTCTCCAGATTGCTGCTAGCAACACATTTTTACAAACAATTGTTGAAGATGACAAACGTGGACGATTGATGAGCTTATACACAATGTCATTTTTAGGTATGATTCCCGTAGGCAACTTGTTAGGAGGTGTGTTAGCCAGTCGTATTGGCGCACCCAACACTTTAATTATTGATGGTATAGCTTGTATTTTAGGTTCTATAATTTTTAGCAGACAGTTGCCTGCTTTAAGGAAAATAATGCTTCCAATTTATGAGCAGAAGGGCATTGTAATGACTAATAAATCTTAAAATATAAGCTGTAAAAAGCAAACTTTAATAATAATTCTGTTGCTTAATCTTGAAACTGGAACAACACTATGGCTAATACAGGTGTAATTCGTCAGCAAGCACCACCAGAACGCGTACCGCTAAGAACCTGGATTGGTGTATTAGCCAGTATGCTTGGTGCATTTATGGCGGTATTAGATATTCAAATAACTAATGCTTCACTGCAAGATATTCAAGCAAGTTTAGGAGCAACTTTAGAAGAAGGCTCTTGGATTTCTACCGCTTATTTAGTAGCAGAGATTGTGGTAATTCCTTTAACAGGATGGTTATCGCGGGTGTTTTCTCTGCAACGTTATCTGTTAGTGAATACTGCACTATTTATTTTCTTTTCTATATGCTGCGCTTGGTCGTGGAATCTTAATTCCATGATTTTATTTCGCGCCTTACAAGGTTTTAGTGGAGGAGTCTTAATTCCCACTGCTATGACAGTTGTATTAACGACTTTACCTCAATCTAAGCAATCAGTTGGGCTGGCTGCTTTTGGGTTTAGTGCAGTTTTTGCACCTTCAATTGGCCCCACATTAGGAGGTTGGTTAACAGAAAATTTTGGTTGGGAATACAACTTTTATATAAATGTAATTCCAGGGGCATTGATGCTAGCTGGAGTTTGGTACGGAATTAGGCAAGAAAAACCCCAAATTAATTTACTGAAACAAGGTGATTGGTGGGGAATTATTGCAATGGCTATTGGGTTAGGTTCCCTGCAAATTGTTTTAGAAGAAGGTAGCCGCAAAGATTGGTTTAGCTCAGCGCTGATTCTGCGCTTAAGTGTGATCGCAGTAATTTTTCTGGCGATATTTTTCTTTATAGAATTAACTCGTAAGCAACCATTTATTAATTTACGACTTTTGTTTAGGCGGAACTTTGGTTTAGCCAGTATTGTTAATGTGTCGCTAGGGGTTGGATTGTATGGTTCAATTTATATTTTACCGTTGTATCTTGCCCAAATTCAAAAATACAATGCGCTACAAATTGGTGAAGTATTAATTTGGGCTGGTATTCCTCAACTTTTTATTATTCCACTCATCCCCAAATTGATGCAACGCATTGATGTAAGGTTAATGGTAGCTGTTGGCGTAACGTTGTTTTCCATCAGTGCATTTATGAACTCTGGAATGACTAATGAAACTGGATTAGATCAGTTACGCTGGTCGCAATTTGTGCGTGCAATGGGACAACCCTTAATTATGGTGCCCCTAACTTCGATTGCCACTGCTGGATTGAGTCCACAAGAAGCAGGTTCAGCAAGTGGTTTATTTAATATGATGCGGAATATGGGCGGTTCTATAGGAATTGCATCTTTAGCTACTTTATTAACTAACAGAGAGCAATTTCACTCAAATAGATTGGGTGATGGGATATCTTTATATAACCCAGAAACTCAACAGCGAATTGACCAAATGACACAGTATTTTGTCAGCAAAGGAGCAGATTTGAGTACAGCACAAAATCAAGCGATCGCATCCATATCTAATATAGTCCGCCGGGAAGCTTATGTAATGGCTTTTAACGATTGTTTCTATTTTATTGGCATTGCATTATTACTCAGTGGACTCGCCGTTTTATTCTTCAAAAAGGTGAAGCCAAATGGTAATGCTGCAGCTCATTAAATTTGTTGTATGGGTTAAAATATTTGATAAAACTACTAAGGTACTAAAATGGTCATCAGCCAAAGTGAGTACTATATCTCTCCAGAAGAATATCTAGAAGGTGAGAAAGTAAGTGAAATCAAACACGAGTATATTGATGGACAAGTCTACGCGATGGCAGGGGCAAGTGATGCTCATGTCACAGTTAGCATGAATGTATCTATGCTTTTACGAAACCATCTCCGGGGTAGTGGATGCCGTGTCTATATGTTGGACATGAAAGCACAGATTGATGTCATCAACCGTTATTTCTATCCTGATGTCATGGTGACTTGTGACACACGAGATAGAGAATGTGAATATTTTAAATCTTATCCTTGCCTAATTATCGAAGTGCTTTCTGAGTCAACAGAAGGCTATGATAGAGGCAAGAAATTCGCTAGTTATCGACACTTAGAATCACTACAAGAATATGTGCTAATTTCACCAGACCGAATGAGTGTAGAATGCTTCCGCCGCAATGAGCAAGGACAGTGGGTACTTTATCCTTATGAACAAGAACAAGAAGTGCATTTAGCTAGCGTTGATTTTCGGTGTGCGATCGCAGAAATATATGAAGATGTATTAAGCTGAAAAGCATCTAAGTTGAATATCAATTACATAGGTATTACCGATTAGATGATACTTTTTCAATTTGCTTAGTAAAGTATGCTTCTTCATGTTTTAGTTGTTGTGCTATTTCCAATCCTTTTTTAAAAGCTGTTAATGCTTGAGGAAAATCTTTCTGTTCTAGATACAATTGCCCAATTTGGTCATAAGCTTGCATTATCCCGTAAAAGTTGGCAGATTGTGTCTGTATCTGTACAAGAATTTGGCTAGCCTGCAAAGCCTCGTCTATTTGTCCTTGAGAACGGTACAGTGCAATTAACTTCTGCAAAGCGTCGCCAGCACGAACATACTCGCGTAATTGCCAAGCAGTGGTATAAGCTTCTTGATAATTTTGAAAAGCTTCTAGCAGTAAATTAGGATCTTTCTTGGCTAGAGATTCGTAATTTGCAGCGATCGCTAGCTTTAATTCTGGGATTTCAGTAAGATTATTTTCACTAGTGTAAATTTCAACTAGTTTATTAAGTACATTCAATGACTGCTGCGGTTGTTGTGTCTGCTCGTAAATGTAAGCCAGCCGTTGCAGATATGTCACCTCGCTTACACGTTCGCTTTGAGAAGTAGCTAAACTCAATAATTCCTCGTAGACTGGGGCGGCTTTGGTATAATCAAACCAACTTAAATGTAGTTCCCCAATTGTCTTAAGCATTTCTACCACTGCTGCTGGATCTTTTTGCTGCCGCACCACCAACAAAACTTGGTCGTAAGCTTCTACAGCTAGTTTAATAGATCGCACATTTTGGTAAGCTTGGGCTAGCGATCGCCATAATTCCAGATCAACTTGGGCAGTTGTTTTCTGAGATTGCACCTGCTTTTGAATTGCTTGTAATCGCTGCGTAATATATTGTACTTCTTCCCCATCATTTTGCTTCCAAGCGATCGCCCCGACTCGTGATAGTGCTTGCACCTCTGCGAACGAACCTAAAAAGCGTCGCAAGCGAAGTTCCCGGTTCCAAATTTCAAACGCCGCCACCTGATCTCCTGCTTGCAGTTTCGCTGCTGCTTGTTGGTTTAAGGCATCTAGTGCTGGTTCTAAGTTTTGCTGTTCTTGGAGAGTTAACGGCTGTTTATCCTTGGGCAAACGTGGTAGCAATGGATCGGGTGTGGTAATTTCTAAGGGGCTAGGAGGAAATTTATCCGGTGGTTTGGGCTTTTTAGTCTGTGCCAGCGTTAAGGAGTTGCTAAAGAGTATAGCGGTAGTAACAATCACAATTAAGCGCCTGAGCATGGGTACTTTACCTTGCCTTGAGTTAGTTACATGAGGTAATTTCCCCATACCCTATTATTTTTACCTTATTTCAGCAATTCCGAAGCGTAATACTAATTCACGAAAACTCTGATACATACAGATAGATTTGTCGTAGAGGCATAGCAAGCCCATGCTTTGAAATATGGACTTGCTATGCCCTTGTTCCCCTAGATTACTTTATGTCTCTATCTAATCCACGTATCTTACAAGTCAATTCAATATCAAGCTAATACAATCAAAAACTATTAAGTATAATTACAGATGCAATTATCACATTTAGACGATCTATGCAAGCAAAAATCTATTGAATCTGGCTAAGGAAATATACTGAAATATTGAACAAAATTTCTTATTTGCCTTCTTATGAGTCAGAAAATATACGCTCACAATAATTCACTAATATAGATATCCTTTATTAGAGCTAGTTTGCTCTAAAAGTTAAAAAATTTGGTATTATTTAGCACGACTATGATGAGTAGTACCGTGAAAAACCTTTGGCATTGCTGAATAAGAAGTATGAATCAAAAGGTAGAGACGCTATATATCGCGTCTCTGTATGGGTTTTGATATTAAACAAAATCATTTTCATACTTCTTATTCAACAAGCCAAAGGTTTTTCATGGATATTGTTTGCTGGAACGAAGATATAGCCGCTTGAGCTGGGGCGCGGTGATGCTCTAATGCCAGTATATAGCGACTGTTAACCGTCTAAAGAGCTGGCTCATCGTTTTTACTACTTTAGTCAACAGCTACTTTTTCAATTAGGAAGGTAAAAAATGAAATGGGCTATTTACAAAAAGAATACGGGCAGTTTTGTAATAGCAGTAGCAATTATGACTGGTATCGGCGTAGTTTCGTATCTGAGTTTGCTTCAGTATAGAGAAAACGCTCAATGGGTAACACATACACGCGAGGTACTTGAAAAGACAAAAGAAATAATGTCACAGATCAAGGATGCAGAAACTGGACAACGGGGCTATCTTCTTACGGGCAAAAAACGGTATCTCGAACCCTATCGCATAGCAACTGACGAGATTGTTCAGAAACTTAAGGCTCTGCGCCAATTGACTACGGATAACCCCAATCAACAACGGCGGCTCGATCGCCTTGAACCCTTGATTGCCAAAAAACTGGTTTTGATTGAACAGGCGATTAACGCAAGGAGCAAAGATTTAGAGTCCGCACTGCAAATAGTTCAGACAGATCGGGGTCAGCAAATCATGGAGGACATCCGAATGCTCACTACAGCTATGGAGAATGAAGAAAATGAGTTGTTGAAACAGAGGTCAATAGAGGCGAACGCCAGCGCTCATCAAACAACTGTGCTAACTATTTTTGGCAGTATTGTAGCTTCTGTTATCGTCGGTTTAGCAGCCACGATCACCAATCAGGAACTCGTCAAACGCAAGCGGATGGAAAATTCTCTGCAAAAGGCTCGTGATGAATTAGAAATAGAGGTTAACAAACGGACTGCCGAACTGAGAAACACTAACGAAGAATTGCAAACTGAAATTAATGAGCGTAAAAAGGCAGAGTCAGAGATTCTGCGGCTGAATGTCCAGCTTGAGCAGCGAGTTGCAGAACGCACAGCACAACTCGAAGCCACTAATAAAGAGATGGAAGCATTTAGTTATTCTGTATCTCACGATCTGCGGGCCCCCTTGCGGAGTATCGATGGTTTTAGTCAAGCACTACTAGAAGATTATGGTGACAAGCTAGACACACTAGGCCAAAACTACCTCCAGCGAGTGCGTGCAGCCACCCAGCGAATGGCACAACTGATCGACGATTTATTGAATCTGTCACGATTGACGCGCAGTGAGATGCGTTCCGAAAAGGTTGATCTAAGCGCACTGGTGGAGGCGATCGCTACAGAGTTGCACAAAACCCAACCAGAACGCCAAGTAGAGTTTGTCATAGCCCCGGGATTGGTTACTAATGGTGATGCTCATCTGTTACGGATAGTCCTAGGAAACCTGCTGGGTAATGCGTGGAAGTTTACAGGAAAACATCAAAAAGCCCGCATAGAATTTGGGCTTTTGCAGCAAGATGACACCCATGTGTATTTTGTCCGTGATGATGGCACAGGCTTCGATATGGCCTATGTTGAGAAACTTTTCGGTGCTTTTCAGCGCCTGCACGCCATGACTGAGTTTGAAGGCACTGGCATCGGATTAGCTACTGTGCAAAGGATTATTCACCGTCATGGTGGCCGTGTCTGGGCTGAAAGCGCAGTGGAACAAGGCGCAACATTTTACTTCACCCTTTAACTATAAGGAAAACATACAACATGATTCTATTAGTAGAAGACAATCCTGACGATGAGGCGTTAACCTTACGGGCACTGAAGAAAAACAACATTATGAACGAGGTGGTAGTGGCACATGATGGGGTAGAAGCTCTAGATTATCTCTTTGGTAAAGGTATTTACGTTGAACGCGATATGAGCGTTATGCCACATCTCATCCTGTTGGATTTGAAGTTGCCTAAAATGGATGGCTTGGAAGTTTTGCGACACCTGCGGGCTGACGAAAGGACAAAAATTCTTCCCGTCGTCATTCTCACTTCGTCCAAGGAGGAGCAAGACTTAATCAATGGTTATAGCTTAGGTGCCAACAGCTATGTTCGGAAACCAGTAGACTTTTCCCAATTCAGTGAAGCAGTTCGACAACTAGGGTTGTACTGGTTTGTCTTAAACGAATCACCACCAAGAGTATAGTTTAGATGGGTATGGGTACACCTCTGCGCGTATTACTTGTTGAGGATTCAGAAGATGACGCTTTGTTGCTGCTACGTGAACTGCAACGTGGCGACTATGAAATAACCTTTGAAAGAGTTGATACACCCACAGCCATGAAAGCTGCGATCGCAGGACAAACATGGGATATTGTCATCTGTGATTATTCTATGCCCACCTTTAGCGCCCCTGCTGCATTAAAGCAGGTTAAGGAAAGTGGACTTGACCTGCCATTCATTATTGTCTCAGGGACTATTGGTGAAGATACCGCAGTAGCCGCCATGAAAGCTGGTGCCCATGACTACATTATCAAAGGCAATTTAGCACGGCTTATCCCTGCTGTTGCCCGCGAGTTGCGTGAGTCCCAGGTGAGACAGCAGCGTAAACAAGCAGAAGAGCAAATTAAAGCATCGCTTCAAGAAAAAGAGGTGCTATTGAAAGAAATTCATCACCGGGTAAAAAATAATTTGCAGATTATTTCTAGTCTGCTCAACCTGCAAGCAGAATATCTCAAGGACAATCAAGCCCTTGAGGTATTCAAAGATAGCCAGAACCGGATTGAATCAATGGCTTTGATCCACGAGAAACTATATCAATCTCAAGACTTGGCAAAGATTAATTTTGCTGACTATATTCAAGATTTAGTCAATAATTTATTTTATTCATACAACGTTAATTCTAGTGCTATTACCTTGAAAATGAACGTTGAAGAGGTTTTTCTAGCTATTGATGCAGCTATTCCTTGCGGGTTGATTATCAATGAACTTATTTCAAATTCCCTAAAATATGCTTTTCCCCAAAGAGAACCGGGAGAAATTTGTATTGACTTTTACTCCATAGAAGCAAATTTATTTACACTTATTATCAGTGATAATGGTGTCGGTTTTGCTAAAGATTTTGACTTTCAAGCTACAGAATCATTAGGACTGCGATTAGTAAAAGGTCTAACACATCAGCTTCAAGGCAATATCAATTTTGTCAGCTATAACGGAGTGAAGTATAACATTATATTTCCGGCTAAAAATATCTAATCTCATAATATAAATAAAATCATGAACTCAGTCAATATATTAGTTGTTGAAGATGAAATCATCGTGGCAATGGATATACAAAGTCGGCTAAGGAAATTTGGATACACTGTTCTGGGGCTTGCCGATTCTGGAGAAGAAGCAATTAGGAAAGCAGCAGATGATTCTCTAGATTTAGTTCTAATGGATATTCATCTCAAAGGAAAGATGGACGGTGTGGAGGCGGCTCAGATAATTCATAATATTTTTAATGTTCCAATAATATATCTGACTGCTAATGCAGATGAATCAACATTGGATCGAGCAAAGATAACAGAGCCGTTTGGCTACATTCTTAAGCCTTTTAAAGAAAAGGAATTAAAGTTCACTATTGAAATCACCCTTTCCAAACATCGAACAGAAAAAAAATTAAAACAGAATGAACAATGGCTGACTACTGTACTCAAAAGTATTGGCGATGCTGTGATTACTAGCGATGCATCTGGAACTGTGACTTTTATGAATCCTATCGCAGAAGAACTGACGGGTTGGAATTATTCAGATGCCTTTGGAAAAGAAGCAACAGAAATATTCAATATTGCTCATGAAGAAACTCGGATAATAATTGAAAGTCCGATAACGCAAGTCCTTCAATCGGGTGTTACTGTCGGTCTACCAGAACAAACTATACTTATTACTAGAAACGGTGCAGAAATCCCAATTGATGATAGTATTGCAGCGATTAAAGATGACAACGGTAACATTACGGGTGCAGTTCTTGTTTTTCAGGATATCACCGAGCGCAAGCAGATATTGGCGGCACTAGCGCGTCGCCAGCAAGAATTCAAAGCACTAGTTGAAAATGCACCCGATATTATTTCCAGATTTAACCCTCAATTACGCTACGTTTACGTTAATCCAGCTATTGAGAAGGTTACAGGGATATCAGCCGAAACATTTATTGGCAAGACAAACGCAGAGTTAAATCTACCGGAAGAATTTTGCCGGATATGCGATCGCAAGCTTGGGCAAGTTTTCCAAACTAAGCAAGAAACCGAGTTTGAATGCACTTTAGCGATCGCTGCCCAAACAAAACATTATCATACCCGTCTTGTGCCTGAATTGGCTAGCGATGGCTCTGTATACTTTGTCTTGAGTATTTCCCGCAATATTACTGCTCTAAAACTTGCGGAGGCGCAATTAATTCATGATGCTTTTCACGATATACTAACCAGTCTGCCAAACCGCGCCTTATTTATGGAACGGCTAGAACGGGCGCTGATGTTGGCAAAACGACGTGCAGATTATACATTTGCGGTTCTGTTTCTAGATTTAGATCGCTTCAAAGTTGTCAACGACAGTCTCGGTCACATGATTGGCGATCAACTACTAACTGCCCTTGCTCGCAGACTGGAAAACTGTGTACGTGCTGGAGACACAGTTGCCCGTCTTGGGGGAGATGAGTTTACAATTCTGCTTGATGATATCAACAACATCAATGACGCAATAGGCGTAGTGGAGCGGATACACGAAGCTTTGACATCTGCGTTCACACTCAGAGGATATGAGGTATTTACCACCGTCAGCATTGGCATCGTCGTGAGCAAGGGTAGTTACAACCTACCAGAGCAACTCCTGCGCGATGCTGACATTGCAATGTATCGCGCTAAAGCATTGGGTAAGGCACGCCATGAGATATTTGACTCAACCATGTACACCCAAATAACGAAGCTATTAGAGTTAGAGATGGATCTACGACGGGCAGTTGAACGTCAGGAGTTTCAGGTTTACTACCAGCCAATTGTTTTGTTAGAAACTTGCAAGATTATTGGCTTCGAGGCTCTCGTTCGCTGGCAACATCCGCAACACGGATTAGTTCCTCCAGACAGCTTTATTCCAATAGCAGAAGAAACTGGGTTGATTATCCCTATTGGTTATTGGGTATTGGGGGAGGCTTGTCGGCAGATGCATGCTTGGCAAATCCAATTTCCAACTGATCCACCTTTGACAATCAGTGTAAATCTTTCCACTAAACAGTTTTTACAACCCGATCTGATTGAGCAAATTAACCAAATTATGCAAGAGGCTGCCCTGGAAGCCAGTAATTTAAAGTTGGAGATTACTGAAAGCGTACTGATGCAAAATATTCAGTCAGCAACTTCTATGCTCTTGCAACTACAACAAATGAATATCCAATTACACTTAGATGATTTTGGCATAGGCTATTCATCGTTGAGTTACCTGCACCGCTTTCCGAGTAATGCTCTGAAGATTGATCGTTCTTTTATTACTAAGATTGGTGCTAATGGAGAAAACTTGGAGATTGTTCAGGCCATAATCACCCTAGCCGAGAGTCTAAATATAGATGTAATAGCTGAGGGCATAGAAACAGTAGAGCAACTGGCACAACTTAGAGCTATGAAATGCAAATACGCACAGGGATATTTTTTCTCCCAACCCCTGGATAGCAAGTCGATAGAAACATTAATTGTATCTGGCATTCAGCCGAGATAAGGATAGCGTTACTTACACCACTCTCAATATAGAAAATCACAAAGACGCGATAAATCGCCGTCTCTACAAAGGACTGATTATTGTAAAAACGGCGATTTATCGCGTCTCTTCCCTTTCCCCGTCTCAGTCGTGGTCTAAATACCTGAAAACTGCTGTAAGAATTCAAAATCACCGAAGTTCACGCTGGTCATTGACTCTCTTTTTGTCCTCTGGCTCGTTCCTGTGTCAAGCTATCAATTGCATCACCCAAAGCAGTAGTAAGGCTATTGCGGGTTTGGCCATGATTATCCTGCTCAGTTTTCAAAGCTTGCAAGAGGCGATCGCGTTCTTTGATTAGGGCGATGAGTTTAGTTTGTAACTCCTCCACAGATTTTAGTTGTTCTATCTCTTGCTGAATCGCTGTTAGTGATGTCCCAGCAGCCAGTGTCTCGACCTCAAGACCTCGGAGTTTATGCAAGTCTGCCTTGAGTGATGCGATCGCCTGTTGGGACAGTTGGGCATCTGTGCGGCGTTGTTCTGCTTCTGTGTTGTAAAGCTGTCGCCATTTTTGGGCACTTTCCCAAGCCGTATCGCGATCGCTCTGAAGTGCAGCCATCTGCTCTCTGAGTTCCTGGATTTCTGTCAACCACTGTTGTGTAAAATCTTGATTCATAAATTAAATAGTCATTTGTCATTTGTCATTGGTCATTTGTCATTTGTTATTCTCCCCTGCCTCCCCTGCTCCCCTGCTCCC
>NZ_JACKZS010000238.1 GCF_014222285.1 Nostoc sp. UCD121 | reverse complement strand
ATCCATTAGAGAGAAGCAATATTGTAATTAAAGCTTTAGTCTAAGCATAATAATCTGTCTTCAGAGCTATTTAAATTTTGATAAAACTTATAAATTAAACCGTAATTAATATGAAATTACTAATTATCAATTATGACTAGCATCACAGAACATTACGACATCATTATTATTGGTACAGGTGCTGGTGGAGGTACATTAGCCCACCGCCTTGCACCCATAGGTAAAAAAATTCTAGTACTGGAAAGAGGCGACTTTTTACCGAGAGAAAAAGCAAACTGGAATCCAGAGGAAGTCTATCAAAAACATCGTTACCATACAGATGAACAATGGTATAACAAGGAAGGTAAAGCCTTTCAACCTCAGACAGGCTACTGGGTTGGTGGCAATACCAAACTCTACGGTGCAGCCCTAATTAGATTCCGGGAGCGAGATTTTGAAAGGGTAATTCATAAAGAAGGAATTTCTCCAGAATGGCCTTTGAAGTATCAAGACTTTGAGCCATACTACACCCAAGCAGAAAAGCTATATGACGTGCATGGACAGGAAGGAGAAGACCCCACCGAACCACCTCGCAGCGAACCATATCCCTATCCGCCAGTGAGTCATGAGCCAGATATGCAGTCCCTTGCTGATGGCATTCGGGAACTAGGTTATTACCCATTTCACCTACCACTAGGATTAAAGCTCAATGAAAGCGATCGCCTAAATAGTCCCTGCATTCGCTGCGATACTTTTGATGGATACCCCTGTCTGGTACAGGCAAAAGCCGATGCTGATGTCAACGCCATTCGTCCCACCCGCGAAAAGTATGCCAATGTTACTCTTTCAACTAATACTAAAGTTTTGCGGCTGCATACCAGTGAGTCGGGGCGAGAAGTTACGAAGGTAGAAACTGAAATTGCAGGAGAGCAACATTGGTTCACAAGCGATATTGTGGTTGTTGCCTGTGGTTCTGTCAACTCAGCTGCTTTGCTGTTACGCTCTGCTAATGACAAACATCCCAACGGATTAGCAAATAGTTCCGATCAGGTGGGGCGGAATTTCATGAAGCAACTGGAAACGGCCATAGTTTCCATACATTTAGAGGTGAATCACGCCAACTTTCAAAAAACCATCGCCGTCAACGATTTTTACTGGGGAGAGCCGGATTTCCCTTATCCGATGGGTATGGTGCAGAATACAGGTAATGTCCTAGCCGATATGATTCCCGGAGAAGCCCCGCCACTAATGGCTCCATTTGTCAAGCTGATTCCTCATTTTGAGCGCCATTTGCTGGCCGAGCGATCGGTTGGCTGGTGGCTGCAAACAGAGGATTTACCAGACCCAAATAATCGGATTCGGGTGGTGGGTGACAAGATTCATGTTGACTATACATTGAACAATATCGAAGCAAGCGATCGCTTAATTCATCGATGGACATCTGTACTCAAGTCAATCCCTCACTCAGCTAAACACGTCTTGCCATTTAGCATTTATCCCCGCACTCACATACCAGAACAAGCAGTTGCTCATCAATGCGGTAGTTGTCGATTTGGCACAAATCCCAAAACCTCAGTCCTTGACATCAATTGCCGTACTCATGATGTCGATAATCTTTATATTGTAGATAGTAGTTTCTTTCCCTCAAATTCGGGAGTTAACCCCACGCTGACGATTATGGCAAATGCTTTGCGCGTTGGCGATTTGCTTGCAGCAGCGCTTCTCTAACGCATAGCTGAACGATTGAAGTAGAAAGCTATGAAAAAAGAGGCATCACAAGATTCATTAATTAATTTGATATTGCCCCTAGCCCTCATACTAGGGCTAGTTCTGCTTTTGAGTTTGAATGTGGAAGCTGGAGGGCAGGGCAGGGAAACTACTCCTCTAGAAACATGGCTGAAAGTCATTGTTGGTTATTTGGCAGCAGGGACAGAAATTGCCGCAGCAATTGTGATTGGCGCAGCAGTGATCCGAGGCATTGCTGCTTATTTGCGATTGTTATTCTCTCGCTCCAAGCAACATTTTGATGCCACAGAAGGAATTCGTTTGCAATTGGGGCGAGTGCTGGCATTAGGGTTGGAATTTACTGTCGCCAGCGATATTTTACGGACGGCAGTAGCACCCACCCGCCAGGATATTTTGAATTTAGGAGCGATCGTTTTGCTGCGAACCTTGCTGAATTATTTCTTAGAGCGTGAGATTCAGCAGGGAGAACAACGCCGTTTACCAGAACGACAAACTATTGAGAATGTAAGATAAAACTAAAACTTTTCAAATTATTTCCAGGATGGACAAATTATGAATGATAAACACACTGATTTAGAAAAGCAAAACCAAACCTCCCCTGAAACATCCCCTAATGTTCATACTATTGCAACGGGATTGGGAGCAGCAGGAGGTAGTGTTGCAGGAGCTGCACTAGGTCGCTCAATTGGTGGTAAATTGGGTGCTGCGATTGGCGGCGTTGCAGGGGCAATTACTGGTGGAGTTGCAGGTAATAAGTTAGCAGAGTACGCCGAGGAATTTATTGAGGAACTTCAGCCAACAGTTGGGTTGGGATTAGGAGCAGATCATAAACCAATTGAACTACCCTCTCATTATTCTTGGGAAGAATTACAGGCACTATCAAAACCCCAAGGTGGAGAAATGCAAGCTACATAAGTCAATAATTTTAATTACGAATTAATCATGTTTCCACTTTGGTTAAAAGCAGGTTTCTGGGGTTTAGTTGGTGGTTCAGCGCTGCTACTGGGTTCCGCAGTAGGTTACTACGCCAAGATTCCCCCAAGGGCGATGTCTAGCGACAAGCCGCAAGCGTCTACGCCGCAGTTATGGCTTTTGGTGCTGGTGTGCTAATTTCAGCACTAGCGTTTGAACTAATGGATGAAGCTTATAAGCGTGGTGGCTTTGACTCAACAGCGATCGGATTTGTCAGTGGTGCAGTTGTATATACAGCAGCAAACTGGTTTCTGTCCTATCAAGGTGCAAAGCATCGCAAGCGATCGGGTGAACAGCAACCATCGGAAGAAGAAAACAGTGGGAGTGGGATGGCGATGTCTAACGACAAGCCGCAAGCGTCTACGCAGTCGGTGCATTACTTGATGGTATTCCAGAATCTATTGTGATTGGTGTCAGCATGATTGACGGAGGAGTTGTCAGTTGGGTGACTGTGGCTGCTGTTTTTCTGTCTAACGTTCCAGAAGGACTTTCTAGCGCTGCTGGGATGAAAAAAGCAGGGCGTTCAACTGCCTACATCTTCGGTGTGTGGGGAGGAATTGCTATCATCTCTGGAATAGCAGCACTTCTAGGCTATGCTTTATTCAGTCATTTTTCACAAGAAATCATTGCCGCAACTACTGCTGTAGCGGCAGGCGCTATTTTAGCAATGATTACAGATACCATGATTCCAGAAGCTTTTGAGCAAGCACATGATTTTGCTGGACTGATTGTTGTCTTGGGGTTTCTTACTGCTTTTGTTCTTAGCAAACTCGGTTGACAATTACAGTTTCAACCGTCTTTTAGCACTGTGTGACTATGCGACTTATATTAGTTGAGGATGAAGCAGATTTAGGTGCAGCAATAAAACAAGTCCTGAGCCATGAGGCGTATATAGTTGACTGGTTTCTAGATGGTACTCAGGCATGGCAATATTTAGAAACTGGCTGGACTGAGTACACACTTGCGATTTTTGATTGGATGCTGCCTGGAGTTTCAGGGATAGAGTTGTGTAAATGGTTGCGATCGCGCCAGTTAATTCTACCTGTATTAATGCTAACGGCTAAAGACCGGATGGAAGAAAAGATTATCGGTTTAGATAGCGGTGCAGATGATTATTTAGTTAAACCCTTTGATATGGCAGAACTGCTGGCAAGATTACGGGCATTGCAACGGCGATCCTCTTATGTAGGAGCAACGCTTACGCCTCAAGTCAAACCCCGACGCTTACAAGTAGGTTGCCTGACCCTCAATTACAGCACTCATGAACTTACTCATCAGCATATTCATGGTGAAAAACAAGTATTCTCTTTAACTGTCAAGGAATTTCAATTATTGGAGTATTTCATGAGGCATCCTAACCAAATTATTAGCCGTGACCAAATTATTAATCAGCTTTGGGAAATTGGCGCAGAACCAGTTAGCAATGTAGTAGCAGCACAAATTCGCTTATTGAGACGCAAATTAGGAGAAGAAGACAGCGAATCTTTGATTGAAACTGTTTATGGTGTGGGCTATCGTCTCAATATTCCGGCCGCGGAAATAGGCAGATGATTTCTGCTAAATCGACAGCGACACTTTCAGCAAGGTTATAGAAATATGGAACGCAATCCCATTTTCCACCAGACTCGGTTGCGGCTTGCAGCTTGGTATACCCTCGTCATGGGCGGTATTTTGGGGCTATCTAGTTTGGGGGTTTATAGTGTGGTTGCCCATGCTTATCGTGAAACCATAGACCAGGGATTGCAATCAGTCGCAAACGCACTCCATAAAAGCATTGAACCGGCTTGGCAACAACCCGGACAATTACAACGCCTGAATAAAGAATTTTCTTTAGAATTATGTGTGGCTCAGACAAATTGTTTGCCTAAAACAACAGCTATTAAAAAATCAATCACAGAGGCGGCGAATCCAGTTAATTACTATATACGCTTATTGGATCGCTCAGGAAAACTTTTTGCTAGTGGAGGTATGGAATTTGACAAGTTACCGATTACCTCAGAATTACAGTATTGGCAGATATTGACAGATTCCTCTGGCGCTCGATACCGCGAAATCACTTTACCTTTGTATACTCAAAAACAAGTTTCGGGTTATCTAAAAGTGGCGCGTAGTATCACTGATTTAGACCAACATCTGGCTTATTTAAGATTAGCTTTGGTGTTGGGATTGCCAATTTCCATGATTTTCGTTGGTTTGTCTAGTTGGTGGTTGGCAGGAAGGGCAATGCAACCTGTATATTTTTCTTACCAACAAATGCAACAATTTACTGCTGATGCTGCCCATGAGTTTCGTACACCTTTAGCAGCAATGTACTCTACTATTGAAGCTGCTATCAAGTTACAGCAAGAACCAAAAGCCAATGGTGGAATTTTAGATGTACTCAAACGCCAAAATCGGCGCTTATCACAATTAGTTGGAGATTTATTGCTATTAACTAGGATAGACCAAAAAGAACTAACAGGAGAATATCAGTCTTGCTGTTTGAATGATTTAATTAGCGATTTAACTGAGGAATTAGCATTTTTGGCAGTAGAAACTAAGGTAAATCTCTCTAAACAGGTGCAAGTCTCAGAAAAACTGTATGTGATGGGATATGAAGAACAGCTTTATCGCTTAATTTCCAACTTAATTGCCAATGCAATTCAAGCTACATCTAGCGGTGGAAAAGTCACGGTTTTTTTAGAAAAGAGTGAGCTTTACGCCATGATTAAAGTTGAAGATACAGGAATTGGTATTGCTGTTGAACATCAACAGCGAATTTTTGATCGCTTCTACCGAGTAGATCGCAACCGCTCTCGCATCTCTGGCGGTTCAGGATTGGGATTAGCCATCGCAATCGCGATCGCCAGAGCGCATAAAGGCAATATTCACGTTCAAAGTCAACCTGGGCTAGGTAGTATATTTACAGTTCGACTTCCACTTTCATCGTGATTTCTGGAAATAAATGTTGCTATCTAATGCATTATTTATCTTGATAACGATATTCTATGCTAAGTAAGTTGGTGGGAATAAACCAAATTATATATATTACGAAACATAAATATGCTTAAAACCCTTACCAATGACAAAGGACTAATGACTAATGACTAATGACAGTCACCGCCAGTTAGCTTTAATTACACCGACTTACTTAAAGAAAGCTTTTGTTTAAAATCCAGAATCTAAAATCATTTGATTTGGAGGAGTTTTGATAAATAATATTCGCAATCGCTTTGCGGGTTTTAAGCGCAAAAGGGTTGAACCATTACAACTAAAACAGTTGGTAGATGAGTTGTTGTCAGAGTCTAGTCTCGACGCAACATATTTGGTTTTGATTATTGGCTCATGTGCGATCTCTACATTTGGTCTACTTGCCAATAGCACTGCTGTAATTATTGGCGCAATGATTATCGCACCTCTAATGTTGCCAATTCGAGGTTTAGCCTTTGGTGCATTAATTGGAAATATTAACCTATTTCGTAAAGGCGTAATAGCAGTATTCTTAGGCACATTACTAGCACTTTTAATTTCTTGCAGTATCGGTTGGATCGTTAATCTACCTAGTTTCGGCAGTGAAGTGCTATCTCGCTCCAAACCTAACCTGCTTGATTTGGGTATTGCGATCGCAGCAGGTTGTATCAGTGGCTACGCTAAGGTAAATTCAAAAATCTCTGCTAGTGTGGCAGGGACAGCAATAGCTGTTGCCCTTATGCCCCCAATTTGCGTTATCGGTTTAGGTCTAGCAAAATTTAACTTGTCACTCAGCTTAGGAGCGACTTTGCTCTACCTAACAAACCTTTTGGGTATTAGCCTTGCTTGTATGCTGACATTTTTATTCACTGGCTATTCTCCTGTCGATCGCGCACGAAAAGCACTACTATGGGCACTGGCGTTAACAGGTGCTTTACTGATACCTTTGACTGTGAGCTTTACCCGATTAGTTAGACAAGCACAACTCGAAACCCATTTGAGAAAGGCACTCCTAAACCGAACCGTAACTTTTCAGCGTTTGGAACTACTAAAAACTGATACTAATTGGCTCACTAACCCACCCCAAGTTCGCTTGAGCGTTCGCGCACAGGAAACTGTAACATCGAAGCAAGTAAGTCTTTTAGAAGCGTTTCTCGAAAAAGAAATGGGGCAACGTTTTTCCCTGATTTTTGAAGTTAGTCAGGTAAAAGAAGTCAGACGAGAAATATCAGATTCTCCTAACAAAAGTCTAATAGACAAGGAAGAAAAGGAGGAATGAATAACGAACCTAGAGAATTAGAATCTATAAAGCCAGGAAACAGTCGTAAAAGACGCAGATTAACTTTAAAGGGTGAATTTGCTCTAGCTTCAATGCCAACGCTGGTGATCCTAACCGTGCTAGCTCTGGTTGAGGTACTTAGTCGTCAGCGACTTTTATTCGCCTCTCTTGCTTCTAGTGCCTTCCTAATTTACTTAGACCCGCAACACGGCACTAATACAGTACGGACACTTGTCATCTCCCAAATATTGGCAGCTTCCATTGGCTTATTCACCTACTTGGCTTTGGGGCCTGGGTATTTATCGGCTGGAAGTGCAATGATTTTGACAATTGTTCTAATGATATTGCTAGATGTCGTTCATCCCCCCGCAGTCGCCACTTCGTTGAGTTTTGCTCTAAAGGCGGGTAATGAAAACAATTTAGTTTTATTTGGTTTGGCAGTCGGCATTATTGCCACACTGGTTTTGTTGGAACGGTGTGCTTTGTGGCTACTGACACATTACAGTCGCGATTGATGTGACACAAGTTCAAAAACATGAGCCAAAAATAGTAAAATAATTTTTTATTCAACTATTAAATAATTTTTAGCTTATTAAATTGTGATAATTATGACCATAAATCATAAAATGTGAACTTATCCTACTATTCTAAAAACGCTGACTTGTTTTAGAAAAATGTGCTGAAAAAGCTTGATTTTTTAGTTATTAACTGGAATACTCTTATGGCATTAGAGTCTACAACGGGTGAAGTCGTAATTGCAGAACAACTCAAGCAATTTCTACTAGTACTCTCTGTTTCTTTGGGTGTAGCAACACTACCACAAATTTTTAGTTGGTTGCGCCGCATTCCTTATACACTCTTACTGGTCATAGTGGGATTAGGATTAGCATTCGTGAATGTGCGATTGGTTAATCTCTCTCCTGAATTGATTTTGATGATTTTCTTACCGCCACTGCTGTTTGAAGCTGCTTGGAATTTGAAATGGTCAGACTTAAAGCAGGATTTGTTACCTATTTGTCTCTATGCAGTAGTAGGGGTAATAATTTCTATTGTGGGAGTGGCACTCGGTCTTCATCAATTCGCTGGACTTGAACTGAATATTGCTCTATTAGTTGGAGCTAGTCTATCAGCAACCGATCCAGTTTCGGTAACGGCTCTATTTCGGGAACTAGGAGCAAGCAAACGTCTAAGAACGCTGATGGAAGGAGAAAGTTTATTTAATGATGGTATGGCCGTTGTGGCTTTTGGCTTATTAGTTGCTTTGCCGTTAGGTACTGCCAAACTTGATTTACAGTCTGCTTTATTAGAATTTTTTCAAGTAGTAGGCATTGGTATCAGCGTTGGAGGATTAATTGGGTTTGGTATTTCCTATCTAACACAACGTTTCGACTTACCATTAGTAGAACAATCTCTTACCCTGGTTTCTGCCTACAGCACTTACCTAATTACAGAATATTTAGGTGGTTCTGGAGTGATTGGAGTTGTCACCACAGCTTTAATTTTAGGCAACTTTGGCTCGCGCATCGGTATGAACCCGCGCACGCGGATCATCGTTACTGAATTTTGGGAATTTCTAGCTTTTTTTGTGAATTCGATTGTTTTTCTCTTAATTGGCGATCAAATTCGCTTTGCTGTCTTAGGAGATAACCTAAAAACTATTGCAGTGACGATCGCAGCTATGATTGTGGGACGGGCAGTATCTATTTATGCTTTAAGTAGTCTTAGCAACTGGTTAGCTAAATCCGAAATTTCTTTATCTGAACAAACTGTATTGACGTGGGGTGGGCTACGCGGCTCTGTCGCCATCGCCCTGGCCTTAAGTGTACCAACCATACTCCCGCAAAGGGAAGAAATTATTGCTACAGTCTTTGGAGTAGTTTTATTTACCCTGTTAGTACAGGGCTTAACCACCCAACCATTATTAGAGAAACTCCAACTTTTAGGTTCGCAACCGCTACGTCAAAAATACACGGAAGCAATTGCCCGTCAAGTTGCTCTCCAACGGGCGCTGGAATATTTAGAAACAACACAAAAGCGTCCCGGCATTCAGCCAGAGTTTTATCGCTACCAGAAGACGCTGCTTTCAGGAGAAATTACCTTTTTGCAAGAAGAAATTGATAAGTTACTTGATGAATACCCAAATTTGCAAGAATTTACAACCGAAGAACTGCGAGGGGAATTGCTGGCAATTGAAGCTGATACATACGCTGAGTTTGTCCGCGCAGGTAAGTTAAATAAAGAACTGTCACCTTTTTTGCAAACAACCCATGACGGCACAGATGGGAAGGAATAAGTCTATACTGCATAGTAAGCGATCGCCACTTAACAAGATTGTAAACTCTTTAAATTCTGTCTTCATTTGCTCCAGCCGTCAAAAATGCTATCCGTTTAAAGGCTCCCAAGAACAACCACAGGTAATTGAACACTCACTTTAGTACCTGTCATGGTGTCAGATTCAATAGATAATTCTCCACCATGAGCATTGATGATACGTTTGCTAATGGCAAGCCCCAACCCAGTACCGCTTGGTTTTGTGGAAAAGAACGGCTGCGTTAGCTTTGACAAAACCTCTGAGGGAATTGGCTCACCACCATTGCAGACATTAATGCAGATTTGATCGGGAGACGAACTATCCACTTCCCATTTAATCGTATCTCCGGCTGAGACTGCCTCACAAGCATTGCGGACAATATTAATAAACACTTGTTTTAACTTATCTTTATCTCCTAAAATTTTGACTGTAGGTAACGCTGGGATAAATTCGATTCGCCGTGAGAGCGCTTCTGGCATCTCGCACATTGGCATCAGTAATTCACAAATAAATTCATTCACATCCAATTCACACAGTTGCAATACCTGGGGTTTGGCATAAAGCAAAATTTCACTCAGCAGATTTTCTAGCCGACTAGCCTCGCTAAGTGCCAGCGATAATCGCTCAAGAGCCGCTTCAGTCAGAACAGTTTTCTTAAAATACTTCAATCCCATAATCATTGTTGTTAGTGGATTGCGAATTTCATGCACAATCATCGCCGCAAATTCACCAATAGCTGCCAGCCGTTCTTGTTCTAAAAGCTTGGCTTGGGCTGCTTGTAGTTCTGCGGTGCGTTTTTCTACCTCAGTCTCCAGGATATGATTAAATTGGCACTGCTGCTGGTAAAGATGGTAATGGTCGATGGCAGTAGCAGCACGTTCGGCGAACAATTCCACAATTTGGATTTCTTCTTTTGTAAATTCCCTCGCTTGCCGATGAAAAGAGCAAACAGTACCGAAGACTTGACCTTCAGTAGTTTGCAAGGGTATACCTAAATATGCTCGATAACCTGGCGCAGGTTTACCATGTTCTGGATTAGCCACAGCATCCTCAACAGCTAATGTGCGCCCTATTTGCATAACTGTACCAATCAATCTACCATGCAGTGCATAAACACGAGGTGTATCTTCGGACATTTCCAGACTACTCGCTAGAATAGTTTCAAACCCCTCTTGGCAAAAGGTAACAACCGTCCAATCAACTGCAATCAGTTCGCTGACTCCACAGGCAATATTGTGTAAATAGCTACCTATCTCACCAGTGCGATAGTTCAAAGAGGACAAACGTGCTATTATCTGCCGCTCGCGCTGCCAAGGCTGTTGCAACAACATTTCTTCATCATCGGCTTTGCTCATGGATGCTTGTTGCATGGTTTAGCAAAATAAGTTAAAAAATCAAATATTAAATATTGGATTTTCCAGGTATTAACTCTGGATATCCTAATAATTTTGATGGGGAAATTTTACTAGATAAATGCGCTATTTATGCAGAAAAAGTATGAAATCTTACTTAAATAAATGTAAATTTATACAACAAATAGCAAGCAAACATCAGGCTGATTACTGAAAATTTTCCGTATCTTTTTTTAAATTTAATCACC
>NZ_JACKZS010000237.1 GCF_014222285.1 Nostoc sp. UCD121 | reverse complement strand
GAGCAGGGAGCAGGGGGAAAAGGGGGAATTATTGAACAAGTCTCTCCGTCTCCACACTCTTCCTTGTCTCCTTTGTCTCTTCTTCATGCCCAATGCCCAATGCCCAATGCCCAATTCCCAATCTTAAAACTTTTGTATTGATAACAACCAAGGTCGCCGGATTGTCAAGTATTTTGTTTAAATTAAGAATACATACTCGGTCTGTACAGTGGAAGCCTGTGTTAGATTGAGCATACTGACTATATATTTTCCCTCTGACGCAGCTGTCATTATGGTGATTACAAAAAGTAGGCTTGTTTTGGGTGCTACGGCGGTGACACTCTCCACGATCGCAGTTACTAGCCTTGGCATTCACTCGCGAGGTCAGGCTTTATTTAAAGCAAGTCCCAAAGAAATAGTAGATGAAGTTTGGCAAATTGTTCAGCGCCAATATGTAGATGGTACTTTCAATCAGGTAGATTGGCAGGCTGTTCGTAAGGAGTACTTAAGCAAGTCCTACAGTAATCCCCAAGAGGCGTATAAGTCTATTCGGGAAATGCTGAAAAAACTGGAAGACCCATACACCCGGTTTATGGATCCAAGAGAATTCAAAAATATGCAAGTGGACACTTCTGGAGAATTGATCGGGATTGGGATCACTATCAGTCAAGATGAAAAAACTAAGCAACTGGTTGTAATTGCGCCAATCGAAGACACACCAGCATTTAAAGCTGGCGTTTTGGCAAAAGATGTCATCCTCAAAATCGACAACAAAAGCACCAAGGGGATGGATACGAATCAAGCAGTATCCCTAATCCGGGGTGAAGCCGGAACGCAAGTTAGCCTAACGATTCAGCGCGACGGTCAGATAAAACAATTAGACATCAAACGGGCGCGGATTGAAATTCATCCAGTTAAATATTCCCAAAAGCAAACTCCAGCAGGTAATCTTGGCTACATTCGCCTGAACCAGTTCAGCGCTAATGCTGGAAAAGAAATGCAAACAGCTATCAAGGATTTAGAAAGTAAAAAGGTAGCTGGATACATCCTTGATCTACGTGGTAATCCAGGCGGCTTACTCTTCTCCAGTATAGATATTGCCCGGATGTGGCTGAATAAAGGCACAATTGTTTCTACCATTGACCGCCAAGGTGAGCGAGAGCGAGAAGTAGCAAACGGACGCGCTCTAACAAATAAACCGCTAGTAATATTAGTGGATAAAGGTTCAGCCAGTGCTAGCGAAATTCTTTCAGGAGCTTTGCAGGACAATAAACGTGCAACTCTAGTGGGAACTCAAACCTTTGGTAAGGGATTAGTGCAATCGGTACGCCCCCTAGAAGATGGCTCAGGATTAGCGGTGACAATTGCTAAATATCATACGCCTAATGATAGAGATATTAATAAGCATGGTATTGATCCAGATGTGAAAGTTGATTTGACAGATGCCCAGCGACAGGATTTGTGGCTCAACGAACGTGAAAAACTCGCAACCCTAAAAGACCCTCAATTTGCTAAAGCAGTGGAAGTGATTGGTAAAAAAATTACTGCGAGGGCCACTACTACAGCAGAAAAATGAAGGTTTAAGAATAAAGTGAAGAGTGAATAATGAGGAGTTAGGAATAAAAACATCATTGCTAACTCCTAACTTAAACTGGCTGGCACTTTCCAGCCCTAATAAGTCCAACACGCCGAGCGATCGCTTCTCCTTGCGAACTAAAAGGCCCCCACTGTTCTATAGTTTCTTTAATCTCTAAATTATCGTCGCCAATTTTGTCGCTGGGGACGATTTCGCAATTACCAGCAGAATGTTTGACAATATACCAAGTTTGTGGTTCATTCATCTTTGAAACAAAAAATCTGTTTTTTACAGTAAAGATTTTCGCACATCTGCGATCGCACCGATTTCCATAAAACTAATTTACAAGCGATAAATGCGATTGTAAGCGATCGTGGTGGGAAGAATAAATTTGTTATTGTTATTTGATCTTGGCTGACCACTAATAGATTTTAATCAAAAGATAAAGTTTATTTAAACAAGTACATGAATTAATGTATATAGCACTTTTGAAATTAAGTGAATTGATATGCGTTTACCTATCATTATCAGTGCCGGATTATTGCTATCTTTCGGTCTTAACCTACCAGTAATGTCCCAATCTCCCATAGAGATAGCACAATCGCCAACAAAAAATAATAACTTGGATTTAAGGCGATTAAAATTTAATCGCTATTTGTGGAATCAGCAAAATATTTCCAACTATCGCTATACATTTAGTAATGGATGCTTTTGTATACCAGACGCTAGGGGGCCAGTAGTCATTGAAGTCCGTAATGGTCAAACAACTTCCATCACTTCTGTAGCTACAGGTCAAGCAGTTAATCCAGAATTCTTTCAAAACTACAAAACAATTCCTAAGCTGTTTGATGTGATTCAAGATGCTATCAACCGTCAAGCCTACAGCCTGAATGTGAGTTACAGCCCTAAACTCGGCTATCCAACCAAAATTGAGATAGATTACAACAGTCAGATAGCTGATGAAGAAATATATCTCACAATTGAGAATTTTCAGGAAATTAAATAGTCGCAGTTGCAACCATAAAATTAGAGATTAAGGCGATCCAGTGCGTAGCTTTCCACCGCAGGCATCGCCCTAATTTATCGTGTGAATCAAATTTTCTAAAAAAAAGATTGGCATACATATTTATCATTAAAAATTTTTTTTGTATCACTGAATACTTGATATTGAAACGAAGAACTTGGACACTGTTTTTGTAATCAAAAGCACAAAAACGTGAAAAAAATCAAGATTTTCAAGTTTCTACTGCCATTCGTGACGGTGGTTTTATTCATAATTGGGTTAGCACAGATTGTACCAGCCCAGTCATCAGTAAGTGTTCACCTAACTCTTGGCAACCCTAGCAACGCTGGAACTTCTAGCCAAAATAACTACTTGTTGGTAAAACCACAATATGTAATTGGTTACAACTGCTCAATAGGTAGACCAAATTGGGTATCTTGGCAGTTAAATAGTAGTTGGTTAGGTAGCACACCAAGGCAAGATACTTTTCGGGCTGATACAACACTTCCTTCTGGGTGTTATCAAGTTCAATCTACCGATTTTAGCGGAAGTGGGTTTGATCGCGGTCACATGACACCTAGCGCTGACAGGACTAGTAGTGTTACTAATAATTCTGCCACCTTTTTGATGAGCAATATGATTGCTCAAGCCCCAGATAACAATCAGGGAATTTGGGCAAACTTAGAGGATTATGCCAGAACTTTAGTCGGACAGGGTAAAGAACTCTACATCATATCTGGTGGATATGGGATGGGTGGTACTGGTTCTAACGGAACGTTCTATACAATAGCTAATGGACGGGTTCAAGTCCCCAACAGAACTTGGAAAATTCTTGTTGTATTGAATACTCCTGGTTCAGGTCTTGCTGGTGTGACAACCAGCACGAGAGTTATTGCTGTCAATATTCCCAACGCCCAAGGCGTGCGAACAGCAAATTGGAGAAACTATCGGGTTAGTGTTGACTCATTAGAATCCCTAACTGGATACAATTTTCTCTCACAAGTTTCAACATCTATTCAGTCTGTCATAGAAGCGCAAGTAGATAATTTATAAGTTTGGATGATTTCATAAATGAGAAAGCCTAGCCATCTGTGCAGCTAGGCTTTTATTTAAAGAAATTTCCAACCTTTTTACTAGGTTTCAACCAGTTTTGTTACTACTCCAGCTAAGTCACCGTCTTTAGTTTGTCCGATGATATAAGCGTCAATATTTATTTGTCCGACACGATAAACCTTGATGTCACTAAGATTATCTTTAAGTGTCTGGATAAGTGTTTGAAATCTTTTCACATCTTGTTTCTGTGAGTCATTGTGCCACTCTTGCTCAAATGCACAATTACGAAAGAGATAGTCCAACTCTACTACTTCGACTGGCAGGTTTTGAGAACCTGTTAGCTGTAATATCTTCTCCGGTGTTGCAGGTGCAGCACCTTCCCATTGAACAACCTCAAAAGGGTAATCTGACTCGCTCATCATTAACAAGCCAGTACTAGCTTCCTTGAGTTTTTCGACAATTTCGCCGCTCATAGTCATCAGTTTCTAGCAACGCTCATACTGTATCATTCAGCCAGTAGCAACGAGGGAAACCTAAAGAGAGATATGTAGGAGAAAGCAACGCCGCAGCGATGCCTGCGGCGGGTTACGCCTACGCTAATCAGAAAATTTTAGGGTCTTGAAGTTCCTGTTTCTGGCTGGATCAGAATAGGCGCTCCACCTTTTTCAGAACCAATAATTACAATTTTAGAATTATTTGATTGAGCTAGCTTTTCTGTAGCTTCAATGGCTCGTAATTGTAGCACTTGGTTGGTAAGTCCAACGGAGATAATTTTTTGAGAATCAGCTATACCTTGAGCTTCAATACGCTTTCGTTCTGCCTCTTGACGCTCTTTCTCTAAAACAAATTTCATTTGCTGGTTTTCTTGCTCTGTCTTGAGTTTGTTTTGAATTGCAACTTGTAGAATATCAGGCATTTTGACGTTGCGTAAAAGAGCTTCCTCAACGATGAAACCCAAAGTAGGTATCTCTTGGGTGAGTTGTTGGTCAATTTTTTGGGCGATTTCTTGACGTTTAGTAGAGTAAATAGCACTGGCTGGGTAGTTTGACGTAATAGCACGAACAGTAGAGCGGAATCTGGAAATTACCAGTTGTGTTTCATCAGTTCCAATGGTTTTATATACTGTAGCTGCTTTCTGGGGATCGAGCTTGTACTGAAGACTGACATCAAGATTTAGACTCAAACCTTCTTGGGTTGTTACATCTATGTTTTCCTTCAGATCCTTAATGCGAGTGGAAAAATTCAACACTTTGTTAAAGGGGTTCAATAAGTGGACACCAGGGTTAAGAGGGCTTTCGGAAACCTCACCAAATAAGTTGACTACACCAATATTGCCTGGTGGGACAATCACCACAAGTCTAGAAATAGAATTTAGTATTGCAATACTGCTAATCAATATCGTAATTGTGCGTATTGCTAAACGCGACTTTTCGCCAGAGATCCTAGCTGTATTGAGATAAACGAGGATTCCAATCAGGCTAGTTAGAAGAGAGATTATAAAACCCATGAGTTTTTCTGTGTAGTTAAGACGGATAGACTTAATCACATAATTCCCAGATGCTTTTATAAAACTTTCCCTCAACAGCAGCAAGCTATAATTTTGCTTTGCCCGGTTTATTGTGGGCGGAACTCTTTTGCCCATTACTCTTCATGGCATCCCAGATTGTTAGGATAACGTTCAAAGCGTATTAAATATTCATAAGATTTACGCACGGGTAACGGAAAACGTAGACACGTTCGCGTAGCGTCTCGTAGAGAAGTGGCTTGCCGCAGGCTACCACAAAGGGCGCAGAGGTCACGGAGGAATGAGAGTTTTAGAGCGTTTTTGCGTAAGTCCTAATTCAATACGGTTCAGTTAAGGCTAAAACTCTGTTACCAAAGTCGTTTTTTAACGAACCGCCAAGGCGCAGAGAACGCAGAGAGAAGAAAGAGATGCTTAACTGAACTGTATTGAGTCCTAATTCACTAAAAAATAGCCCTGCACTCAAAGATGCAGGGCTATGATTTTCAATTAATCTAAAATCCAAAATTACTTGCCGTTGCCGTTACCACTATTGCTATTGCTGTGAATGACACGTTCGGCAAGTTTTTCCGGTACTTCCTGGAGATGGTCATATTCCCAGTGGAAGGAACCAACGCCGAGAGTGAGCGATCGCAGTTCTACAATAAAGTTTTGCATCTCTGCTTGTGGCAAGTATGCCGAAACATTATCCCAGCCTTGCCAATCGTTTCTGCCTTCATAGCCTAAAATTTGCCCCCGTCTACCGCTCAACAGTTGCAGCACCTTGGAGGTAAATTCGCTCGGTGTGGTGACATCCACGCGCAGAATTGGCTCTAACAGGGTAGGTTCTGCTTGGGGTATCCCCGTTTGCATTGCTAATCGCGCAGCTTGCTTAAAGGCTTGTTCGGAACTGTCAACGTTGTGATACGAACCATTAGTTAGAGTTACCGCTAAATCCACTATTGGGAAGCCCAAAGGCCCATGTGTGAGAAATTCCCGCACGCCCATTTCCACCCCAGGAATGTACTGTTTGGGAACCACGCCGCCGACAATAGTTTCATTAAAGTTGAAACCTGTACCGCGTGGTAAAGGCTTGATATCGAGAAAAACATCACCAAACTGTCCATGACCACCGCTTTGATGCTTGTAGCGTCCATGAACTGAAGCCACTGTTTTGCGAATGGTTTCTTTGTAAGGCACTTGCGGTAAATGGGTTGTCATCGGCAAGTTATATTTGCGGCGCAGTCTGTCTAAGGTAACTTGTAAATGAATCTCACCTTGACCCCACAGGATTACTTCGTGAGTATCGCCGTGTTGTTCCCAAGCAAGTGAACAGTCTTCTTCTAATAACTTGGTAATAGCGCTGCTGAGTTTCACTTCATCGTTGCGCTTTTCTGGTGTAATGGCGAGGGCATACACAGGTTCCAACTGTGCGGCTTTCGGTAATTCTATTGCAGATTGCTGTTCTATAGAGATTGTATGGCCTGTCTTGATTCCTTCTAAACGGCTCAATGCAACAATCTCACCAGCATTAGCTTGGTTAACAAACTGCTGTTGTTGTCCCATAAGGCGGTAAATTCCACCAGTACGAATGCCATTGAGGACAATGCCATCAGTTAATTTACCCCGCCAAACACGCACGAGAGAGAGTTTGCCACCTTGAGGAGTGTAGTAAGTTTTTAATACCTGCGCTAGAGGTGTATCACCTTTTAAGTTTTTTAAACGGCGTTCTGCTGTAGTTTCTGGTTCAGGTGCTTCCCGTAACAAGGCTTCTAATAAAGGTCTAACACCATAATCTTGTTCTGCCACACCAAAGAAAACCGGGACTACTAAATCTGCCCCTAATTCCATTTTTAAATCTTTAAGGATTTCCTCTTGGGGTGGTTCGATGTCTTCTAAAAGTTCTTCGAGTAAATGATCATCAAAATTTGCTAGGGCTTCGAGCATTTCTGCCCTTGCTTCATGTTCTTCTTCTTTTAAACTTTCGGGGAAGGGAATGGGGTCAGCAGGTGCGCCTGGGTGATATTTATATGCCTGTTCACTCACCATATCGATAAAGCCGGTGAGTTGTTCCCCGTTCATGATGGGATATTGATGTGCTACCAGGGGACGGCTAGATACTGCTTTGAGGGCGTGTAACGTTTCTAAAACGTGAATATTTGCCCGATCCATTTTGTTGACGAAGACGAGGTGGGGAATTTCCCAATCGTCCAGGAATTTAAATAGAGGGGCGAGGGTGAGGACGCGATCGCGGATGGGTTCGCAAACTACAATTGCCGCATCCACTCCGATTAAAGCGTTGTACGTTTCTTGGGCAAATTCTACGCTTCCCGGACAGTCAATAAAAGTGAAGCAAATGCCGTTATACTCAGTGCTAGCGGCGCTGACTTCTACACTCATGTGGCGATCGCGCGACTCGGCAGCACTATCTCCCACTGTATTGCTGTCCTTAACGCTGCCTTTGCGAGAAATTGCCCCTGTGACAAATAACAAGCTTTCTAGTAAAGTGGTTTTTCCACTTAAATAAGGCCCGACAATTGCAACATTCCGCGAACCCGATTTTACTTTTTCGTTCATAAAATCCTCCTTGCGGTAAGTCTTTTATAACCGCATGATTCCGTATATATCAAGGGTTGAAGAAGAATCCAGCTATTCTGAATGGGCTAAACCCTAGCTATCCGCTAACAGGATTCATAAATCTTGACAGTAGCTCGTCCGTGAGCATCTTAAACCGATTTATTAATCCGCCAGTTGTACAGAATTCAGAATGAATTCTGGCTCCTGACTCCTGAATTCTATAATTGATAAAAAAATTGTTCTCTGGAGTCAAAACTACCCTTCTTTAATTTGTTATTATCCTTCTTTTAATCGAAAGTTAAAAAAATTGTAGCCTGTTGTAAGATTTAGCTTAATAAAAGTTAATCTTAGTAAAGATTAATAGCGAATCTAAAATTTTTGTAAATAACTTTTTATGAAGTAAATTTAACTGAAAGTGTTGCGAATCAGAAAATCAATGAGATTATCATTTTCTAAATATCCCATAGCAGGGTTAGTCAGTTTGACTTTGTTGGTTGTTAGCATTTCCTCCCCTTCTCTTTCTCTCTCTGGGTCTGTCCCTTCAAAGCTGGCACAATCTAATGGAAAAACAGCTATAGACTGGCTAAACCAAGGTTTGCAGGCAATTCAGGCGGGCAAAGTACAAGATGCGATCGCAGCCTTTAAACAAGCAGCCAAGTTAGATCCAAGATTAGCACCAGCGTACTATAATTTAGGGCTAGCATACCGACAAACAGGACAATTACAACCCTCTGCGGACGCATTTTATCGAGCGACGCAAGCCGATCCTAAGTTTGCTCCAGCTTTTGCTAATTTAGGTGGTGCGCTATTAGAAGGCAATAATTTACAGTTAGCTAACGATTATTTGCAACGAGCGTTAGAACTTGATCCAAAATTAGGATTTGCCCACTATAATTTTGGGTTAGTAAAAGAGCAGCAAGGAGATTGTGAAAAAGCGATCGCATCTTTTAAAAAAGCCATAGAATATAGCAAAAATGCACCAGAACCTCCTTACCATATAGGGATGTGTTATCTCCAACAAGGCAAGCTCGATCAAGCAAGGGATGCCTTTAATCAGGCAGTAAAAATTAATCCAAAATATCCAGAAGCTTACTACAATCTCGGTTCAATTTGGTTTCAGCAAAACAAGTTACAAGAAGCATTAGATTCTTTTAGAAAATCAGCTGAAGCTAACTCTAACTATCCCAATGCTTATTATGGTGCAGGGTTAGTTTTTTTGCAGTTAAAGCAATATGGAGATGCAGTACAAGTATTCCAATTTGCTAGAGATTTATATAATGCTCAGAAGAATCCTCAGTGGGCGAAAAATGCCGAGCAATTGTTGCAACAGGCACAAAATTTAAATTACCAACCTCGCTGAGGCGCAAAAGCTTAATATTGCATAACATAAAACTATTGGGCTGACTCGCTGGTGTTGTCTGAACTTGTCCCGATTGGAAAAATGTACATGCAAAAGCGCCAGAAAAGTCGATTTTTATTTAGCGATCGCTGGCTTGATCGGCACTCAATTGTTCGCAACATGGAAGCCTTTCAAGACTTAATTGTGATTGTCTTGTGTTTGGGTTTGTTCGCCGTCATGCTGATCCAATTGTGGGGGATAGCTATCGCCCTCACGCAGCCACTAGACTATAAACACGTGACTGCAAAAATACTATTTGTGTTAATTTTAGTCGAGTTATTTCGACTATTAATGGTCTACTTGCAAGAACATAGTATCTCTGTGGGAGTAGCAGTTGAGGTAACAATTGTATCCCTACTACGAGAAATAGTAGTTCATGGAGCGCTGGAAATTTCTTGGGTTAATACGCTTGCAATTTGTGGTTTGTTATTTGTTCTGGGTGGACTACTTGTAGTCTGTGCTAAAACTCCACACATGGATTGTATGAGCGCTAACACTAAGCTTTGTCCGGTTGTGTATAGAGGAGGTAGGGAACGGCAAAATGATTTGGAATTCCAGTATTCACGTCAATGTGATGAAAATAAACCCCTTGGCTAAATTCTAATGAAAATAGGGAGTGGGGAGATGAGGTAGAATTTTCTCCCTTGTCTGTCCTATTCCCTGATTTATCTGTTGACTAATAAAATATCCTCTTAGATGTGTAGAGCCAGAAAACTCCAACTTGCGGCCTACGACTTGCTTATTTCTTAGTTTCAAATCTAATTCTTTAGCAATATAGCAATCCTATTTGATTGGTGAGAATTGGAATCCGCAGATCCCCGACTTATCTTATTTTTTACGCATCAGTAATGGAAAAACGAGATGGGATAAGGCTGAGGTAATTGGAAAGCGATGTTTACAACGGGCTACGCCTACGCACTGAATACTATCATCTACACTCGCAAGGTACTTCCGACGTATTGAAATATACTCTTTTCGGAAGATGAATCGCTTTTTAAGGGTGAGTATAAAGTTAATTAGAAATTCTAAAAGAGGATCAAGCAATGGCTACAAATACAGGTAACGGACAGTCTCAAACAGCGATTAGCGACTTGGAGTATGATTTTGTCACAGTTTTGCACAACAAAGCTGAAGCCGTTAAAGCTTACGATACCTACATCAAAGATGCAGAGCAAGTAGGTTCTCAGCCTTGTGTAGAGTTGTTCCAAAAATTGCGCCAATCTGATATTGAACACGCACAAGAGATCCGCCAACATCTACAACAAGTGCTGCAACAGGGTAAGATGTAACCCAGGTTTTAACTGCGTAGGTGTAGCCCGTCGTAGACATCGCTTCTACTTTAGTGAACCTAAATGGACTTACGCAAAATTATATGCGGTAGGGGCAATTCATAAATTGCCCCTAACAGAAAATACAGTTTGGACTATTTTTTGCGTAAACCCTGCTAAATAAAACGTAAAAACTTTATTAACCGATATCTTGCACACTTTGCTTAAGAAACATATAGCACAGTGTTTCCAGAGATAAAGCGCAATACTCAGACAATCGCCCACTATCAGCCAGACTGATTATGGGCTACTTGCTGTACTTGTGCCACCGTTAAATCGAGAGCCACCGCTACTTGTTCCACACTCAACCCCAATGCCAATAACCGGGGAATAGCTTCTAACTTAGCTTCCTGGCGACCTTCTTGGCGACCTTCTTGGCGACCTTCTTCTAAGCCATCTTGCTTGATAGATTGATACATCCTTGTTTTTTTGAATTCGTCGTCTATACCCAACATTTCTGCTAACTCCTCTCGGCTTAACCGGGTAAATTTGTATAACAGCTCCCGGTTCGCCCATTTTTTAATGAGTTAGGAAAAGTAGATAGTCAAAAGTATACCGAAGGACATATTCCCAAAAA
>NZ_JACKZS010000236.1 GCF_014222285.1 Nostoc sp. UCD121 | reverse complement strand
TTGTTGGGATTCTGCAAATATGCGTTCTCGGTAGTTTTCTTTGAGCCGAATTTTTACCGGAGCTAAGTCTTGTTTATTTGTCATTGTTTGTTATAACTTCACTTTCCAGATGTGTTTGGTTAATTCTTGCTCGTAATGGTTTTTGCCATTTCTAGAAGCCCAAAGACGTTAGCTTCTACCGGGTTGTCCAGTATTTTGAACCCGTTTTTCTCTAATAGTTTCTTGAATCCAGGTAAGAGGCAGCCTCCACCTATCGCCCAGATTTCATCCCCTTGGTGCTTGGCATCAAGTGTTAGATTCACCACTTTTTTTAAGTATTTTTCATACCAATCTTTCAAACAAGTGCTGTATATATCTTTGATATCGATGTCACGGCTGTACTTGGTATGTCCCATTTCCAGACAAAATCGAATCTTGGATGCATCCCCGATTTTTCCCCCATTTAGATGTTTCATTTTTTGGGAAATATCATCAATGAGAACTTCTACACCAATGGGGTAGGCGGTGTGAACTTCTCGTTTTCCCTGGTTGTAACGAGAATACAGAGTCGTGCCATTGCCAAAATCTAAAATGGTTAATTTTTTGGGTAGTTGATGCCCAAACAATGCACCCATCCCCTCTAGTACTATTTTCAGGACTTCTACTTTCACCTCTGATTGTTTACCAGCAAGTATTGGCTGATATTCTCCACTGAGTACTTTTTGCAATTCGTCAGCCAGACCAACATCATGTAAGCTAACGACTAATTTTAAGTGCCAAGCCTTACGGTGTGGCAGATGTGCCAATGCACCGAATAATGTCAGCAATGCATTATTGACTTTGTTTTCATTGTTATCCGTGTTCCGGTCAAAATAATTTCCTGTACGGAAAGCTGATTCCCCGACAGTGTAAGCAGTACCGTTAAAAACTACTCGTCCGGGTACATCTTCCATGTCGGCTGTGGAAATATAGCTTGGTACACGAACTACTTCAAAACCATCGACTAAAAGTTTTAGGCTTCCATAACCGTTATCAAAGCCAGCAGGAAAAATTTTTTGCAAGGCGTGAATGTTTGACATAGGGATCAAGTCAATACGTTTTGATTTGTGAAAGTTATCTGTTCAGATTATTTAGGGGAGCAGGAAAGCAGGGGAGAGAAGAATAACTTGCTATAAGTCTTTCCCCAGAACTCTGTCCCTTCCCTCTCTAACCTCAAGAACTTATCATACCCCTTGGGGGCTTTGTGGGGTACAAAATATCAAATAGCTAAATGTACCCCATAAAGCCCCCATAAAGCCCCCATGTAGGTGTCAAATTCTCATCGAAGTCCTAATCTATTTTTGGGGTACACATAGCCCCCATACAGCCCCCATCAGAATTTTTGAAATCTTTTCTATGAACGTAGTAGAAATTAACTTACAAAAAAATAGAGAAGAAGGAATAGAAAACTTTAGTTGTGGTCTAAAGCCCACTTAAAAAAATATTTATTTCGAGACGCATAGCGCGAAATACAAAGCGCAGAGGCGGAATGTCTCCGCCTCCGCTCCTTGGTTAAATCCCACGTTTCAAAACATGGGTTCCCTACACCCTCTGAAATGGTTGACTGTTTGATTTATACTCTACTGTCAATATCTTTGTTTAAATTAGCTTCCCACCACGCAAGATGTCTAGCCAAGCTTTGATACAGTTGGAATTTACCTACGAGAAATTGGTCGCTTTCCGAGGCTATTGCCAGAGTAAAAGATTGTCTACACAAGACTTGTAAGGTCAATGCAAAACTTGATAAGCAAAACGATTTTCAAGTGCAACGACTAGAGCGTTCCCAAACTAGGGCTGAACTAGCTATCGAGGTAAATAAAACAGAAGCACAGTTAACCCAAATCCAAAAGCTTGGTCAACTGGCTAAACAAAAAATGATTACCGCCAACCTCCGGTTAGTGGTTGCGGTAGCTAAAAAACGTCGCTGAAGTAACCTGGAATTTCTGGATCTGATTGAAGAGGGAGCAATAGGTTTGCTTTCATCTTGTGGAGAAGTTTGACCCCAATCGGGGATATTAGGACGTGAACAAGACCAAATTAAAGATTATTTGGTTTTTTGAAAACTATTTATGTCCAAGCAGAAGGAATTGCTGTTGTAGAAAGCACTTCTTCCGTACTCAGTCTAATAGCAGTTTGCTCCTAGTTGAGGCACTTAACCTTAATTTGGATGATTGAAGTCCCTCCATTATATTCTCCAACTACAGGCTCACCCGTAAACTGACAAAGTATCCTCTCTTGGCAGTGTCAGCACTCAAATATAATTCGGCTCACTGCTTTGTCGCAGTCTAGAAATCTCACATGCTGAAACCGTTCGGTTGATAATTCTGGTTTGACTCTGCGGGATTCAGGCGAAAGCCATTTGGGTAGTTTAGATAGGCACTTATAGATTACATGGATATCTACGATTCAGTGAACTAAGTCGGACGAGATAGTATTAGTCCAACTTTTTCCGAATCTCTTTTGCCTTAGCTTCTAATACAGCCAATAAATCTCTCAGTTGATCTTGCTGGATATCTTCGACCTTAGTTGCTGAGACATCTCGAATTAGAGAACTGATTTGGTGACTTGGTTTAGGTTTTGTTTCAGGAGCATGTTCAGCAATAGTTTGGGCAACTAGAAAACGAGTTTGAGCGACTGTTAGCCTTTCTTGCAAAACTTGTGATGTAGCATCTTGTCGGATTTTAAGAGCTTTAGTTTCTTCAATTTTTAAATTTTTAGAATTTAGTTTTTGAAGTGACCGGGCATGGTTTGCACCAAGTCCTAATTGTCTAATCGCAATTTTTAAGTCTTCTGAAAGCCGTAAGCAAGGAAAGACATTTGCATCTACTGATGCTGGATTTTGTTGAAAACGTAATAACAACAGAAGAATACTTTGTTCTATTTCGTCTAAATTAAATGCTTTAATGCCTTCTGACTGCTCTTTTCTAGTTAAAATAACCAATTCAGTTAATTGGGGCAAAAGTTTTTTTGCGTTTAATCTAGCTATTGCTCTCCTAAGTGCTCTAACTACTTCTTCCTGTTCAAATTCCAAAGCTAACTTAGCCTGTTGAATCAAACCTTCGGCTAAATCTAGCTCATTCAAGCTTTCTCGGTGAAGACTAGTTAATAAAGTGCGTGCATGTAATTCCTCTTCAGAAAGAACTTTCTGAAGCATCACTGCATCCAGTGTTTCAATTTCTGGCTGTAACTCTTCTGCAACTGATCTCCATCTCCGTTCTCCATCAAAAATGAGATTTCCCGGTAGTAAGATAATCGGCTGTTGTTGCCCTTCCTCTCTAATTGAAACAGCCATACTCCGAATACTATCCGAAGTAAATGTTTGCCTTGCTTGTTTCGGATTGGGTTTTATTTCACTATAGTGAATTTTAAAAATTCCAGATGCTTTCAAATGTTCTCGTAGGTCTTCAATAGTTTGATTGAGAACTGTACGTTCTTCTTCAGCAAGCTTTCCCTGTGCTTCTTCATCTTTTAATCTTGTAATCTCTGCCTGTAAATCTTCTACTCGTTCTTCAAGCTCAAATATCTGTTGTGAATCAGCAGCAGAAGCAAACATTCCAAGTACACTCGGTTTGTTTAATTTTGTCATCGATCAACCTCTTATTAGCTTAAGTTCTTGAACTAGTGCATCAACAATTGGCAGAAAATCTCCTCTTGCCTCTTTGCCGGGTCTGTAAATTCCCAGAGGTAGCCCTCTACCAGAAGCATTAAGAATATCCGCTGATTCTCGAATTGGGCTAAAATACTGAATTCCCAAATTCTTACAGACTAGGGGAAGTTCCTCAACAATACTTCTATGCGCTCCCCAATCACTTTTCCAACGAGTAGGAACTATACCTAATATTTTCGGAGTCGGTTTCAATCTCAGCCGCTTGCAGTTGAAATAGTACCACTCAATCATCGCCGCAGCACTTTGAGAAGCTTTGTATTCAGGTTGAATTGGAATTAACACGTGGCTAGAAGCTGCAAGAGCAGTCAGTGGTAAAGGCTCCAATGTTGCAGGACAATCGATAATTACAAAATCGTGAGATAAGGGGTAATCACTCAACCGATCTGCAAGAGTATAAGCTCCACGCAGATCCTTTGAAACTTCCCGAATTGTTTCGTGTAATTCTTTTCCGCCTTTACAAACTTGAATTTTGTCAATCTTACCTTGCCAAGCTGTAACTAAAGGCCAGTTCCCATTGAAGTCTGGATGGTAAACATTAGCCATTGTTCCCTGTGTTTTAAATTCTCCCAATCCGCAAAATAATGTCAATGATTCGTTAGGATCGATGTCTAATAGTGCCACTGAATAGCCACGAACACCCAATTCATACGCAAGATTGTATGAAATAGTACTTTTTGCCACTCCTCCAGCGTTTGTTTCAATCGAAAGGGTCAAATTGGCAGGCATAATTTTTTCTCTTTCTTGATTACTATATTTCCGACTCCAGTCATGAGATAACGTTATATCAGTTTGTGCGAAGAATTTTGAGATAATGTTATATCATTTTTCTGATTTCTCTAACAAGGATTGCTATCAACACAGAGGTTGACTGCAAGTACTATCGACCTAGCTACACAGATTGCCTATTGTGGAATTGTACACAAAAAGAAATATACCCCGTCCAAGAGATATTCACTCAGCACTTGCTCAATCTAATAGTTCCGTAGGAAAGCATTATTGCCTTTGTGCAAGCTGGTTATTGAGTATAAAAACCAACGGCATAATTCTAATGTGATTTCAACCTTTAAAGCTGTGTCAACCAGCAGCTATTAATGCGACTTTTTTGAGCTTATTGAGAAGAAAAATTTTCTGTTGACATAATATAACCACCTTGCCATGAAGATTCTACGCTGAACAACAGTCTTTGTTCAAAGTGTACTCGATTGAAGCGGGATAACAATATTCTCTATCTACCTGATGTCATTATAGAAAGGGGCGCTGCCAACAAGGAATTATTTTCAATCCCCCTAGAACTAGCTATTCTCACCTAACCACGAGTAATCGGCTCATTCATGCAGTGGTTATTGAGAAGTTACGTAAAAAGCATCCCAGAAGTGTAGTTGCAGTCCTTGTAACTACACTACTTTTTCTGAGCTAATCAAACATTCTCGTTCACAGCAATAAAGGTACTAGGTCGCTCACAAGGCGTAAAATTATACTTACGTTTAACTTCTTCATCTGGATTATCTGTACTACCTTCAGCGGATTTAGTTAGCAGTACAACCTCAGAGCGAGTATAACCAGTCAACTCATCAAACTGAATAATCATATATTGGTAGAGCGCCCAGACATCCGCCATCCGATTGCCAATACCGCAAGATATCTCATCAGGTATAAAAATATTACCGTGCCAGGATACCTTAATTCCCTCTTTCTGGAAGTAAGCGTCTATTTCTGGACGAATATAATCCGCAGTCCCTCCGCAAAACACCAGTTCTTCAATATCATCATCCATCTTCGAGCGCAACCATCTGACGATCGCACGCCAATATTCATCTCTAGCAAGCAATAAAGCCTTGGACATCGACTCACCATCAAGTTGAATTTCATCACCTTTGCGCTTGCGTGAGAGTTTCTGCATCACCTGGGAGTCACAATTAACTCCAGCTTCTACCAACACCTCGATAATATTGGGATTATCAGGGCTTAGTCCCGATGTCTTGGAAGTAAAATTATTCACTAGCCAAGACATACCAAAATTGCTGGTTATTCCCGCACCAATTGAACCACTGCGAAAGGTGAAAATACTTGCGTTGCGATAACCAAGCATTACATACATAGAAGCAGGCATATTATTGCCAAGCGATCGCCTACGGTGAAAAAATATCCCACTACCCTCAGAAGCTGCATCATAACGAAGCATTTTTACCCGCATCTTACCTGCTGGTGTATCAAATCCTCGAAACGCATCCTTCAACCGAATTTGTAACTGTTCTTTGTCTTGCACTTCACCGGGCGGTAGCAGAATGCTCAAGTAAGCTGCAACATCATTACCCAGGTTCAACTTCTCCTTAGCCAGCCAAAATGCACCACAAATTTTAGGGACTGCTAGTTCATACTTTAGCTCCTTCAGCTGCGATATACCCCCAAACCGACGACGGGCAAGCTCTCCCAAGGCGCAATACTCATCACCTATTCCTACCCAAATACGAGATTCAGGATTACCTTCTTGTTGAATGCTCTCAATCGAAGCTTTAGCAATATCTGCTACTTCTGAGTCGAAAAGTAAAACAACAGGCTTTCCCTCTGGATACTCTTGAATGATCGCCTTGGTTTTACTTGCACCCATGTCAATCGTAATTACTACCTTTTTTACGTCTGTTTTCTCCTTAGTTTTGGGCATATCTTTAATCTTTTATTACCTTTTACTATCGTTCCCAATTTAACCGAAATGGGAAAAATACTGTGGTGTAAAACACTTTCTTTACAGGGTTTAACAGCTTTTTTACATAGAAAGTGCGTAGAAAAAAACTATTACGGCGATGTTCTTCGATGGCGCTACAGCATTCATAAGCTAATCGTCATTCATTTTTCCAGAATGATTCGCTTGTAGTAAGGGCTTTAGCCCTACTTTTATGCAACTTAAATGCTGATTAGCTTACTCAACTCCATTGAGTAGAGAGTCCACTGCAAACTGCCAGCAACCAAGTTCAAATTGCCACGGGGCTAACTGAAGTACCTCGATAGCACTAATACCAAATCCAAACCGTAGATTCTAACTACACTAATGTACTAAAAACTGCTTTAATATTCACTGTCAAATCACCTCCTAAATCATGACTAAATTACCCCAATCACACCCAAATTCTGTATCAACTAAAAGTTGAATTATTAAACAAAATTAGCTTTTTGGCTGTAATTCAAACAATGTGATTGTCATCATTACACCCCGTATTACCTCAACCATCCCCGCAATTACCCCAGTAAAAAGTATCGTTATTGTGGAGTCTTGGGCAATAACAAGGTATGTCAAATGGGGTCAATTACACATTTGCTTTGCTGTCAAATTTTTGATCGCAGCTTTTACAGATGAGATATATGAAGTGATTATTCTAGGCGATCGCACCTCTAAAACTAGAATGCGATCGCCTTTCCAGTTCGGTCAAATACTGTTGATGCACTCGACTAAAGGGTTTGACCAAATTTATGGCTGAAATGGTTTCATAGAAACTTTGAGGAATGCAGTGCAGGTGCTGGAAAAACTCCTTCTAAATGCGCCCAATGGAGAGGTGAAAAGCACCTCCTATAGCTATAGCCATCAAGGTTAGGACGTAAACTAGAAGAGTTGGCATTGCATCTACCCAATTTCAATGGCGAAAGCATATAGTGAAGATTTCCGGCGAAAAGTCATACAAGCGATTGAATTGGACGGACTCAAGAAGTGTGAGTCAAGCCTTCTGTTCAATATCAGTCGCAACACAATCAACTTGTGGTTGCAGCGCCAAGCCGAAACGGGTGATGTCAAACCCAAAGCAAGGAAAGCATTGCAGCAGAATAACAAAATCAGCGACTGGGATAAGTTTCGCATCTTTGTCAAAGAACATGGGGATAAAACCCAAAGCGAAATGGCACAGCTATGGGAAGGAGAGATAAGCCAGCGCACGATTTCCAGGGCATTAATCAAAATAGAACATTCGCGTAAAAAAAAACATACGGATATAGTCAACGAGATGAAGCCAAAAGAGTGGCATTTTTAGCACAACTCGAAAACCCGAAAGCATCGCATTTAGTGTACGTTGATGAGTCTGGCATGGATGAACGCGACAACTACGGCTACGGATACTCTGAAGTTGGGGAACGCTTCTACGAACTCAAATCGGGTCGGCGGCAAGGTCGCATTAATATGATTGCTGGGTATCGAGAGGGGCAATTGATTGCACCATTTACGGTCGAAGGGGCGTGTAACCGAACTGTGTTTGAGACCTGGCTAGAAACTTGTTTGATTCCGGTCTTGCGTCCGGGTGAGTGGGTGATTATAGATAATGCGACATTTCATCATGGTGGCCGCATTGCTTCATTAATTGAAGCCGCAGGATGCCAGGTCGTTTATCTTCCCCCTTACTCACCAGACCTCAATCGGATTGAAAAGTGTTGGGCATGGCTCAAAAGTAGGGTTCGTAAGTTGTTACCCAAATCCGATAATCTACGTGATGCAATAGAAACCGTTCTCAAGCAAGCAGCGTCCTAACTAATATGGCTACGGCTATAACCCTCTTCTGTCACTCTCCGAAAACATTTGCCTTTTCTAAAAACTAGAGCTTTTGTATAGCAAGCGATTGCGCGATTTTTTTCTAATAACAAATACAAGACCGATTTTTTTCTAATAGTATAGCTTGTATTGATTGCCTCATGAGGCTTCTAGCGATCGCCCTCCCGGAGAGTGACAGAAGAGGGATAACAACAAACAGCGCCAGGCGATAGCGAAGCGCCGACCTGTCGGTTCGCACTCCAGGAGATATTGCCCACAACGACAAACAGGACAAGGACAGGACTTACGCAAGTATCACAAGCGAAGGCAGAGAGAGTATGCTGTTCTCAAACACCTAACCACCCATATCCTCATAATCCCTTTACTCCAGACGAAATCCTGCATCAACTTCTATTTCTGCCTTAGCAATTGGATCATCCTCGTCATCATTAAAAAACCCATCATCTTCGGAATCTTCTCCCAAAACATTTGATCCGACTGGTTCTGTCGCAACAGGTAACGACACAGGACTTGGCCCAGTGGAATCAAAAAAAGAAACTGAAGGGGGAACCGAATTAGCTGAAATAGGAGTTATTTCCACGCCATTAGTTCCAACTGTTGGTTGTAACCCAGTTGCACCTTGCGAGAAAACTCCACTATGAGGATTAACAAGAACTATCTGGGGCAACCCCTCCATCCCAAACGTCCGTTTCATCTTAATGATCTGAACTTCAAGTTGCGCGATCGCATCATGAAGGGCTGACTGCAATTCAACACCAGATACCCCCGCAGCAGATAGCGCAAATGGTAGGTAATACGCCCGCAGCGCCTCACATACTAACTCAGTTTGCCCTCGCTTCTTTGACTGGAGATAGCTAATTACTATACCGTCCTCCATATCTTTATTCCGCATGATACGCGCCAACTCAACCGAATCAGCTGGCTTACTAGCTCTTGCCATAGCTTCTCTTCTATTAACGTGCAAATCAAGCTTCTCAGTAAGCTATTTGTCAATACTCTTACTTTAACCATACGGTGGGAGAACTCACCCCCGTATTTACTCCTAACTACCCCAATTGACACACTAATTACCCCAATCAACTGAAATTGGGTTTGATTTTTGTCAATCAAAATAAATAATTAACTGAAAAATAAACTCTAACAATCCCCATAATTGAGGTATTCTGAGGGCAAATTAACCCAATTATTTCAGCATTACGTCGAAGTTAATCAACTTAGGATAGAACCACACAACCCGCTCTGCACAAGCATTTACTTCAGTCGCATTCCACAACAGACTATTGCTGTCGCCGTACACTCCTGTAACTAAGACAAGGTATGTTTAGTAGGGTCATTTTATTACTAAGGCTATTATCAATAAACTAGATTAATTGACAGTGCCTTTAATACCAATCGTCTTATCTTGTATCACAAAATGCTACCTTTGTAATATATTTACTGTTTGATAAATAAACAGATTGAAAAATAATACCTATAAATAATTGTAATTACGTATAATTTAATTCACGATAATGGATAGCACCCACTACGCGATCGCACGCTGGCGACATAACCATACAATCTCTACAACCCAACAATTGCATCATTAAAAACAAGGTTTACGGCTTCAGTGTCAGTTACAAGGCGAACTATAAGATATTACCTTGTATTATCACAAGTTACAGTACTCTCACTGGCGGCATATAAATCAAGTATAGTTTATACCAAAAATAGCAGCGATATTGTCCGCAATTGATACCGCACCTGTTGTCAGATTTCCGGTTATCCCCAACTCCCCCAGTGCAGTCTCCAACTATGCCACTTAGTCCCGCAGTGAAACAAGGTATGGTAAGTAACTCCATAAAGCGAACCAAATCCATCAAGGTATACCTCTTTGAGGAAGAGAAAACTACCATTGAGGAAAAAGCGATCGCCACAGGGGTAACTGCATCTGAGTATTTACGTTCCTGTGGGTTAAGGCGGGTACTAACGACAAAACCGTCTGCCGACTTGATAACTATCCGCGCTACTGCTGGAAACCTCAAAAGCGAACTGATGATGTTATCTCACTTAGCAAAGGAAACAAACAACCAGCAAATTTTGGATACTGTCAATAATGCGATCGCACTCGTAGATAAGACTATCGCCGCTGCATTTAACCTAGATATTCCAGCCCAATCACCCTCAAGCCTAGATAAATAAGGCATTACAGGTACTATATCCCCCACTTTCAACTCCTTCAATTTGATTCCCGTCATCTATAAAAAACCCAATTTTCTCGACACGCTCAAGTATGTCTTGGGGAAAGATGATGCTGCGATTGTCGATACTAATATGATGGGAACAAACCCCGATGAATTCAACCAGCAGTTTCTCAACATCAAGTACACCAAAAAAGCAGTTAAACGGCAGTGTGCCCACCTCATTATCTCGATAGCACACCGCTCTAACTATCATGAGCATTTATTAGACAGTCAGTACAGTTATGTAGCAAGAGAATATCTCAAAGATATGGGATACTTGCCCAAGGAAGAATCATCTGTAGCAGCTACCAGTCAGTTCGTTGCAGTACGCCACCACGATCGCAACCACGAACACCTGCATATAATCGCCTCCCGAATTCGGTTAGATGGCAGTTTAGTTAATGATTCCTACGATTATTTCAACTCCCAAGTCTCAACTAGACGCATCGCGGCGGAACTAGGATTAGAGGTGACACCGACAACGAATGAAGCCGTCACTTCTAGGTTAGAGCAAAAGTACGGAATAATTACACTCACCAGTCCCAACCGATCAAAAAGTATTAGGGACTTCCAGAAAATAAAATATACAGATAATAAAAATGATAATCATTGTTAGGGGGGTGGGAGA
>NZ_JACKZS010000235.1 GCF_014222285.1 Nostoc sp. UCD121 | reverse complement strand
CTTTTGTTTGCTGGTAATTATATGGTAATTTACATTTTATGTTAATGGCATGATATTAACTGCATACATTAATCATAATTAGCTTTGACAAACACAGAAATTATTGGAGGTTAATAACATGATGCTATTTGCTCATTAGTTTAAGTATTTATATCAAGCAATACTACAGAGTCGTAAAAGATTGTTTATGATGAAATAATAACTTTCGTATTGAGTTGACACTGACAACAAAATCTGAACCCTAGCAAACAGGTTGTTTTACCATGTTCGCCCGCAAAATCCTAGTTGTTGAGGATGAAAAAATCATAGCCTCAAATATTAGAAAGAGTTTACAAAAATTAGGTTATTCCGTATCAGAAACTACTAAATCTGGTGAAGAAGCAATAAAAAAGGTAGCAGAAACTCATCCACATTTAGTATTAATTAATATCTGCCTAGCTGGTGAAATTGACGGTGTGAACGTAGCAGACATCATCCAGAATCACTTCCATGTGCCTGTAGTATATTTAACAGAATATTCGGAATATAAAGCATTATATGAAAACCAGCTAAGTGAGCCTTTTAGTTACATAGTCAAACCATTTATTGAAAGTGATTTACATTTTGCGATTGAAATGGCTCTATACAAACATCAAAGCAAAAAAATATTATACGAAGAAAAACAAAGGCTGGCAGCAATTATTAATTGTATGAGCAGTGCAGTGATTGTGACTTATGCTAATGGTTGTATTCAAATGATGAATCCCACAGCAGAACTAATCACGGGCTGGAAGGAAAGTGAAGCGTTCGGTAAAGATTTGGTAGAAGTAGTTAACTTAGTTGACAAAGATGTAGGAGAAAAAATTGAAAGTTTAGCCGCAGATGTAATCAAAACAGGTGAAATTTTGGATTTTCCAGAAAACTGTATACTGATTACCAAAGATGGTAAAGAGATATCGATTGGGGATAAAGTTGCACCCATCCGCGATCGCAATGGTAATATCACTGGTGCAGTTTTAGTGTTTCAAGATATCACCAAACGCAAGCAGACAGAGGCACAACTGATCCGTAATGCGTTTTATGATGGGCTGACAGCATTACCAAATCGTGTTTTGTTTCTAGACAGGCTCAGACAAACAATTGAGCGCAGCAAACGCAGAAGCGATTATTATTTTGCAGTTTTATTTTTGGATTTAGATGGTTTCAAAGATATTAACGATCGCTTTGGGCATGGAATAGGGGATGATTTTTTAGTAGCGATCGCTAGACGTTTAGAGTCGTGCTTACGTGGTGGTGATACTGTAGCGCGATTTGGTGGTGATGAGTTTACAGTTCTTTTAGAGGATATTAAAGACATTACCGATGCTACCAATGTTGCCAAACGGATTCAAGAATCGTTGCGATCGCCACTGTATCTGAATGGATATGAATTATCTACTACAGCTAGTATTGGTATTGCTTGGAATTTTAGTAATTATGAGGAGCCTGCAACTCTGCTACGGGATGCTGATATTGCGATGTACCGAGCTAAACGGCAAGGAAAAGCCACTTATGCCATATTTAGTTAATTAGGTAAGTAGGTCGGCGAAATTAAAGCTAACTGGCTAAGGCTGTCATTTGTCCATTGTCATTAGTCATTAGTAAAGGTTTTAAGCCTATTTACGTTTCGCAACATAATTAGTTTTTTTTCACGCCAACTTATTTAAGTGGGTGTAAATAGTTGTCGTTGGGATAAGGGTTTTAGCCTAGTTAATTTTTATTTACATAGTTTGATTTTATTGTGCCAGCTTACTTAGTCCTTTATACTGCCATTAAAATCAGAATCCTTTGATTTTTTTCACAACTATTCTGAATGTCATGGAAAAAACCGAAAAACAGAAAATGCTCGCAGGCGAATTGTATCTGGCGGAAGATCCAGAATTGGCTGCCGAAAATAAACGAGCTAGTCGTCTGTTGCGAAGGTACAATTCCACAACTGAAGAACAGCAAGATCAACGGCAGCAAATTTTGCAAGAGTTATTTGGAAAGATAGGTGACAAAGTATCAATTGTGCCACCATTTCACTGTGATTATGGTAGTAATATTTTTGTCGGCGACAAATTTTATATGAACTATGGCTGTGTAATTTTAGACTGCAATCCAGTTCACATTGGTGAAAATGTCCTATGCGCTCCTTATGTACAAATTTATACAGCCTATCATCCTACAGAGCCAGAAATTCGCCTTTCTGGTAGAGAATTAGCTGCCCCAATAAACATTGGTAATAATGTCTGGATTGGTGGCAGTGCAATTATTTGTCCAGGTGTCACGATTGGTGATAACACAACCATTGGTGCTGGCAGTGTAGTTGTCAAAGATATACCTGAGAATGTTGTCGCTGCGGGTAATCCCTGCCGCGTCATTCGATATTTATCCTAGAGTTTAAAACTTGTATCCTCTGGCAATCCAATAGAGCCAGTCTGCGATCGCTTCTTGAGTTTCGCTGTCAGCGTCAATGGCTGCTATTTCAGATAACTTTGCAGAATATACATCATCATCCTTACCATTAATGTAAGCCACTTCGACAAGCATATCTTTTAAACACTCATCATCTGGGGCCATTCCCAGTACCTCCACTTCTTTCTCCTCGGTAGAGCCTGATTTACGTCCCTTCTTAGTCCATTTAGCCATAAAGGGAAAATTTAGAGCTTCTTCGAGGTAGTAGTACCAACCCATAGCTCGGTCTTCTTTGTCTTCAGCATCTACAATGATCTCTGTTTTAATGCGATGCTCTCGGTTTTCGTCGGCTTCAACATTAGTCATAAGATACCGCTTTACGTGTATAACATTTTGATAATATTACCAAAGTCTTGGCTAAGAATAATTTTTCTAAAAGATAGTTAAGTATATAGGGCTTACGCATAATAGATCCCCCAACCCCCTTTTTAAACAGCGCTTTGAGAGTTTCTCCTTTTTTTAGAGGAGTTAGGGTGGATCGATATTTTAGTTCTCAGTGCGTAATTCTTGGTATATCTAGGTTATACAAAAAACCGCTTGTTATTGACAAACGGTTTTCTAGTTATTGCACTCAATGAGGAACTTATTTGTTTCGCCAAGATGCCAAGTTTTTTAGTGGCAGTAAAGCGCGAAATTTTTAGAGGTTAAACAAGTCTCAAATCAGGATAGTTTGCCAGTACATCATCAGATGTCAGCGTATCATTTTCAGCTTGCGGAGTCCAAAGTACTTCAATTGCCAGAAGTTTTTCGCTAGGGATACTACCAATTTGGCGCAAAGCTTGACGCAAATCATCAGCACTGTTAATCGCTGTGGGGATATCAAACTTGCCTAGTGTTGCCGCCAGCAACGTGACGATAATGTATTCTCCAGGGCCTTCAGTAAATAGGCGGGTGGGGTTGTCTAGTTCACCAGCTTGGGGTAACGCTTCTTTAGCAAGGGCTGCTTTTAGCTGGTTGTTGACGTTAGAAAGAGTTTCTTCGCTAAACTTGCTCCGTTCTGCCAGTGACAGCCGATTAAACTGACTTTCAGCTGAATTTAAACTGGCTTGTTGAGTACCACCACCTGCATATACAAAGTATTCGGGATGGCGGAGTAAAGCTAGGCTGGCTTCTTGCAGAATTTCTGCTCTTCCCTCTGGGGTGTTAGTATCAGCAGTTTCAGCAATGTGGTTGAGTTCATTTTGCAATTCACGGGCTTGAGCTAACAAACCTACTTGCAAACGAGTTACAGAAACAGGAGAGTTACTGCTGTAATCTGCTTCTGGTGTTTCACCGCCAGAGACACGGCGGAAAGTTTGCAATAAGAAATTAGCGATCGCAAAGAAAATTAAGATGCTAAATAGACCACCAAATCCTCCCCCAATACCCCAGAAAGGAAGTAGGAAGGGAAAGCCAAAACCACCACCAAAACCACCACCAGGATAGTATCCGCCCCCGCCAGGAGGTGCATAAGTGCGCGGTGTATAGGTGCGGCTGGAAGGCGCTCTAAAAGAGCCACCACCGATTCGACCCCCACTGCGGGCCGCTAATGCTCCATCGGCGTGGCTAAGAACCAAACTTAACACTAGTCCTAGTGCTAAGAAGGTTTTTAACAGTGGTTTGCTGATTTGTTGTAGTTTTTTACGCATAATACAATCGCTTGGAAAACAGAATTTTTATGATTTATCTCCATGCTGGTAGGAGTTTTGCGGTTATGTCACTAACGCCAGTCCGTAACAAGCAAGCTTTGTAGCATTCAGTTTTAAAGGCTACATATTCAATCTACCGCGTCTTATCTGGCGTATGCAGCGATCGCAGGGGGGATTTCTCGACTGGGGAACCGTACCTTAAGATATGTTCATCATCACAGAAATTTGTGATGTCTAGGACAGGCTACGTCTTAGACGGTGCAATTCCAGGCTACAGTCTTGGATTATACAGATGTTTTTCCTTTCTCATGATTATTTTGACTAATTTTTTAATACTTCACCCTACTTGTTCTGTCAGAATCCAAAAGGATATCTCTATATTTAAAGTAATATAAAGGACAGATATAGACCTGATGCTTACGTATGTGTAGTAGTGCTATAAGCAGACGTGATGCTTATCAGCAGAACTAAGCAGACACAGATAGTTATCAAATACTTATCTAAACTTTTGGCATTTTGGCACACCAGTCTAGACTATTCAATATATTCTAGTGAACGTAGGTAAGTTTCGTAATTTTTGCAACAGTTATTCATTGAGAAATTTGACTACATTGGACTACAAGTGTTAGATTTTATTTTATTGTCCATCATGTACAAAAATTCTCAAATGTTGAGAATTTTGCCGCCAAAATAAAATCAACACAATAAAAAAATAACTTGCTGGCTAATCTTCTAATATAGCCTTCAATTTTGTCTACCAGATTCGTTTTAAAAGAAATAAAATAATAATTATGGCTTGGAAAGTAATCCTAATTGTAAATAAATTCAAAATTATTTGAAGTAAATTTATCAACTTGATTATGGAACATATTTCTCAACTAACAGCCGAAATCAGAGACAAAGCTGCATACCCAGATATCCTAGTCATATCCCGGATATTCTTGCCGAAAGAAGCTGTAATTGGAGAATATATGTACAATCGTTGTCTCCAAGATCCAGAACGAGTTATTGTGCTGGCGGCTAGTTGCTCAGGAGATAAAGTATTTGATGAAGGTCAACAATTTCCAGTATATCGCTGGTTTTATCCTAGATCCTGGCGTAGTGGCTTTGTGGGAAATATCCTGAAGCCTTTTGTCAATATTGTCTGCTCGTTTGTGCTAGCAATCAAACTCTATTTTCGCTATCACTACCGTTATATAGAGTGGGGCCACGGCTATGATTTTCCTTCACTGTTGCTATTGAGCTATTTTTTACCTATTCGCTTTTTTATCTATCTGCACGGTAATGATTTTCTTTGTACTTTACACAATCCCGTGCTGCGATCGCTATTTAAATTAACACTTCATAGAGCCGAAGGTATTGTATGTAGCAGTTCTTATACACAAGACTACCTCAGAACTGCTTTACGATTAGATACTCCTACTTACGTTATTAACCCAATAATCAGACCAGAAAAATTTGGTAACAATGTCGGGAGTCCCAGTAGCCTTGATGATTTACGTGTTCGCGTGCGTCAGACATACAACATTCCCGATTCAGCAATAGTTATTCTTTCTATAGGAAGGCTAGTAAAACATAAAGCTTTCGACCGAGTGATTGATAATATCCCACTATTGCTAACTTTTGGGGTCGATGTCCACTATATAATCTGCGGTGAAGGGGCAAGTGAATCGGAACTGAAATCTCTGGTGCATCGTTTGCGGGTAGATAAGTGCGTCCACTTTGCTGGATATGTGCCAGAGCGTGAATTAGCTGGTTATTATGCAGCTTGCGACATATTTGCCATGCTGACTTTATTAGATACTAAACCTAATAATATGGAAGGTTTTGGTATGGTTTATTTAGAAGCAAGTTACTTCGGTAAGCCGATCATTGCCCCTCGCTTAGGTGGTGTTCTAGACACAGTTCAGCATGAAGAAAATGGGATACTGGTTAATCCTAATTCTGGTTATGAAGTTTTTCAAGCTTTCAATCGGTTGTGCAAAGATCAACAGCTACGTGAGCAACTTGGCCGCAAAGGTAAAGAATTAGCCAAGCGTAGAACTCTTCATCGATCGCTTTACAAATCAGACGCGATTTTGTGAGATGAATGCACATAGAATAGTGATGCACAGATGTTCATCTCTTCGCAAATGAGCAAGATTGCATTGTAAAATCTCCTTTGTGATTTTATTAAATATGCAATGAAAAATATCTTGTTTCAGATGTGGCAATCTCTTCGGCATTACCGAAGGCAAGCTGTTATATTTACAATTCTTGGATGTGTTGCTGTATTGAGTGTAATTAGCTTCCGAACAATGCCTATTCTGGCTCAACCAGCTTCAACCTCATCTGAACGTCCTGCTATTAAAGTGCCAAATTTTGGGCGGCACTTTCAAGAATTTGGGCGTGAAGGCTCAATCTTGATTTACGACTCAAAAAATAACCGCATCTATGAACACAATCCTAAACGTAATGCAACTGCGATCGCTCCAGCTTCGACATTCAAAATTTTTAACGCCCTGGTGGCACTAGAAACAGGTGTAATTCCTGATGATGTGGCGGTTCTCACTTGGGATGGAATTTACCGAGATATCAATGCTTGGAATCATGATACGAATTTGCGCCAAGCCTTTAAGGATTCAACTGTTTGGTTCTATCAAGTACTAGCGCGTAAGGCTGGATATGAACGGATGCAGCAATTTATTAACAAAGTAGGTTACGGGAATCGTCAGATTGGAACCGCCGCAGACATTGATCGTTTTTGGCTAGAACAGCAGCTATTGCAAATTACACCCCAAGAGCAAATTAAGTTTTTGCAACGGTTGTATCAAGGCGATTTACCTTTCTCTCAACGGGCAATAAATCTCGTCAAAGACATTATGGTACGCGAACAAACTCCAGACTACACACTGCGAGGAAAGACGGGATGGTTAACGAGTACCAAACCAAACGTTGGTTGGTTTGTGGGTTATTTAGAACAAAACAAAAACGTCTACTTTTTTGCAACAACCCTTGATATGTATAAACCAGAGGATGCACCCATCCGCATTGAGATTACACGACGCAGCCTTAAAGATTTGGGCTTGCTGGCTCACATCAACTAACCACCACCAACAATAGTTACTACTTCTAAGCGATCGCCTGGCTGCAATTTGGTTTGTGGCCAAAACTGGCGATGTAAAATTTCGCCGTTATATTCTACAGCCACCAAGCGCGGGTTAAAACCCAACTCTTGGATCAAGTCGGGTAAAGAAATTTGAAACGAACAGCTATGGGTTTCCCCATTTACCTGAACCGTAATCTCATTAGACATAAATGTGGGGAATGGGGAATTGGGAATGGTGAATTGGTTACTCACTTTGGGCTAATGACAAATGACAAATGACTCTTTAAAGTTCTGGCTTAATGCGATTGAGTTGGGAGAGCAAATATTGTGTTACTAGGGTAGGCTGTTCGGCTTGCATGAGCGATCGCACCACTGCTACACGTTTGGCTCCAGCATCGATCACATCATTAATATTATTGGCATCGATTCCGCCAATGGCAAACCAGGGAATTGAGCAATTTTTCGCAGCATAGCTGACATATTCTAAACCTGTTGCTGCCTTACCTACTTTTGTGGGAGTTTCATAAACTGGCCCCACGCCAATGTAATCTACACCTTCAGTAATTGCTGCTTGCATTTCTTCTTTATTGGTGGTAGAAAGACCTATTAGACGCTGGGAACCTAGTAATTGCCGAGCCACAGTAATGGGCATATCTTGTTGTCCCAGATGTACTCCATCTGCATCGATAGCTAAAGCAAGATCCACGCGATCGTTAACAATGAATAAAGCACCGTAGATATGGCATAACTGTCGGAGTTTTCTGGCTTGCTCCAAACGCAAAGAATCATCGGCGGTTTTGTCACGGTATTGTAGAAGCGTTAATCCCCCTTTAAGTGCAGCTTCGACGTTATTCAACAAATTTTCATTCGGGGAAGTAACAAGATACAAATGCGATCGCCACAACAATTGATGGCGCTGATGACCCATTAAACTACTTTCTAGGGTATAAACCTGATAGCGCATCTGCTTACAAGCTTTAGCTATATTTGGCTGATAAAGCTTACTGTATTCTTCCAACACCCGCAATGCTTCTTCGACACGGCAAAAGTTAGCTTGCAATACTGATTTTATACTAGCTCGTTCTTCTTCTTGAGGATGAGTTAACTCAGTTCCAGGATCGCCTGGTGTATCTCGCGCCGCCCGTAATTCCGGGGTATGCCACTTGGCTAATTCTTGTCGCAGACGCTTGCATTCAAGAGCTAACTGGGCATTATTCAAGCCAAAGCGACACCATTCTTCAATAATTCGCAAGCCTTCACGAGCGCGGTCTAAATTGGCATCTAAAATGCGATAGACAACTTGCTGTACTTGCTCTTTTTGGCTGTATGGCTCGACCATTACAACAACCCCGTTAGTGCTTTCATCAAAATGTGAATTATCATATCTCTTAGTAACCATAAGTCAATTAATTTGCTTTTTTTACTCAATTTTTGCCGAATCTACGCAAAAAAGCGTAGTAATGAGGGTTACGATAAATTATCCCATGTTCTTATATGCAGTGATAAGGGTAGTTTGAGGCTACAGTTTTGCACTAAGGTTAGTCAAGTATTTTAGGGTGAACAACCAGCTTACAAAGGACTAGCCGAAAGGGATACATCAGAAAATCTCCAATGGGCAAATTAAATTGAGACTGCATAGATACTATTTAAAGAGTGTTTGTCTCTCGATGAAGAGTTTTTTGCGTGAGTCCTGAATTACAAGCTCTTTTAGGGTGAGGGTATTTTGGCGATCGCGTAACGTGTCTTTTAGAGAAAGGTATTCTCGAACAGACACAATATTATTTATTACCCTGTATTAAAAATCGCCAATCGGTCAATATGTGAGTAATATTATCGACATAATACTCTCTAAGAGTATAAGAATTTATTGTTACTTCTAAGGAGTTGTGTTAAATATGATTCACTACCGTGTGTTTCCTAAGTACCGTAGAGTAGATATTATGCTTGCCAAACTTAAGTTTCTGGAATCAGCAAGACTTTTATTTTTTAGTTTATCGGTATTATCTTTTACTGTAGGTATGGGAGCGACAAGTATGACGTTCCTGGATAGTGCGTTAGCGGAGCTCGCCGGGGGCATCGCTCAGATGCCATCAACACCAAATTCAGCACCTCTAGGTGAGACAAAAAATTCTCAGGCTAACGTGCTGTTTGTCAACCCAAATGGTGGAAATGACGACGCAGGTAATGGTAGCGAATCTGCTCCTGTAAAAACGATTACCCATGCGTTGCGATTAGCTAACCCCAATACTGTAATTATGCTCTCCACGGGCACTTATAGCACCGAGACAGGAGAGGAATTTCCCTTAATGCTGAAACCGGGTGTTTCAATTCAAGGCAACCCTAGCAATAAAGGTAAGGATATTATCATTCAGGGAGGGGGTGATTACCTGAGTCGGAGCTTTGGCGGTCAAAATGTCACAATTGTGGGGGCAAACCAAGCTTTGCTCACTGGGGTGACGCTGACGAACCGCAATCGCCGGGGTTACGGTTTATGGATTGAATCTAGCGATCCGGTAATTGTGGAAAATACATTTACTGGCAGTACCCAAGATGGGATTTCTGTCAGTGGTAATGCTGCACCTACCATTAGCAAGAATTACTTCGATCGCAATGGAGCCAATGGCATCACAATTGCCGGGAATTCCAGCCCCCAAGTGAAAGAAAATGTCTTTCACCAAACGGGTTTTGGGATTAATATTGCCCAAAATGCCGCTCCGATAGTTATAGGCAATCAAATTCAGAACAATAGATCGGGAATTGTCGTGCAAGCAAAGGCGCACCCGATTTTACGGAATAATATTATTCAAGATAATAAAGAAGATGGTCTAGTTGCGATCGCTCAAGCAATGCCAGATTTGGGTAGTGCATCGGAACCAGGGGGTAATCAATTTCAAAATAATGGCCGCTACGACATTAACGCCAGCGCTGCTAAACAGATGATTTCTGCTGGCGGTAATAATCTTGTGAGCGATCGCATCACTGGCAAGGTAGATATTAACGGCACAATAGCACTAGCAGCACAGAATTCTCAATCAACTCCCAACAATGTGTTACAAGAAATACCACCAACTGGGGAAATCACCTTCTCGGCTCCCGAAATCTCTGAAACTACTAATAGGCAAAACAGCAACAGTATTTCAGCAAATAATCCTGTTTCTACACAATTAAACAGTCAACTGCTGCCATTAGTGCCAGCTAAGGTTCCACTTCCCACGCCTATATCCAATCAACAGCAACCCACATCTAAAGTTGCTGGATTTCCGACTCCTAGTAGCTTGTCGATGAGACAAATACCAACTAACACTCAAATTGCAACTTCCAGTCCAGCACAGCCGTCTAACACACCACAGTTGCTATATGTGCGGATTGATCCTAATACGATCGAATTTACTGCCCCTGAGTACCCATCCAATTCAGTTGCCAGCACAAGGAATCAAACACAGCAGCCATTACCAATAGTAGAAGCTACTGCCCCAGGTGCTTCAGCACTTTTACCACTTCCCGATCAGAATATCCCTATTGGTAATGCTCGGAATATGCAAACAAGCTCTGCAAGTATTCCTTATGGTGGTAGCTCTGCAACACAATTTGGTGTACGTTATCGCGTAGTAGTTCCACTGTTGACTGATAGAGATCAAGATTTAGTGCGATCGCTTGCTCCTGGTGCGTTTCCCACAGTTTGGGAAGGTCAAAGAGTTATGCAAGCAGGAGTATTTAGCAGTGAATATAACGCTAAAGAAATGCTCAAAACACTCTCTAGCAATGGTTTAAGAGCCATTATGGAACCGTTGAATTAATTGGGAATTGGGAATTGCGAATTGGGAATTGGGAATTTGAGAGAAGTAAAAATTACCTTTTTCCCCCCTGCGCCCTGCCC
>NZ_JACKZS010000234.1 GCF_014222285.1 Nostoc sp. UCD121 | reverse complement strand
GTACACACAAGTCTTCTAGAGTTGCCCCAGAGCCTTTCGATCCCCCCAACCCCCCTTAAAAAGGGGGGCAAAAACCTCTCAAAGTCCTCCTTTTTAAGGAGGATTTAGGAGGATCTACACGATTTTGGTTTTGTACAGAGAAGTGTGTACACCGTAGCTTTATAAAGGGGAGGGAACCGGATGTTCTTGTTTCCCCCCTTTATAAGGGGGGATTAAGGGGGGTAATAATTCAGTCACCTTGAAAGGGCTAATTCTAGTAGCTTGATTTGTATTAGTCTAATTTGTAAGCAGTTTTAGCGAGGTCGTAAGCTAAAGCGCGGGCCATATCATACCCTTCCTCTTCGTCAACCAATCCCCGTGTTACCAATCCGGCTAACCAGTTAGAAGTTACCCGCCGCCAAACATTATGACGGGCTGGAATAGAAACGAAAGCGCGGGTATCATCGTTAAACCCAGCAGTATTATAAATTCCAGCAGTTTCCATTACCTGATTGAAGTAGCGTTCCATGCCATTTACACTGTCGTGAAACCACCAAGGCGGCCCGAGCAATATAGTAGGATAATGACCAGCTAAAGGAGCCATCTCTCGGCTATAAGTGCTTTCATCCATACCAAAAATAATTAAACGGAAGCGCTGATCGTTGCCATAAGCTGACAACAATGGGTGCAAATTTCGAGTCCATTCGATGTTTAGCGGAATATCACCACCTTTATCAGATCCAAATCTCTCAAACAAAGCTGAGTTATGGTTACGCATAACACCACAATGCATTTGCATCACTAAACCATCTTCTACACTCATCCGAGCCATTTCCATGAATATATGACCGGTAAACTGCTCCACATCTCCTGGATTCAGTTTGCCAATTAATGCTCTAGCAAAGATAGCTTCTGCTTCTTGGTCGGAAAGACTTGTGGTATAAGGCGTAGCTGCACCTTGATCGGTAGCTGTTGCACCCACTTTTTTAAAGAAAGCGCGACGTTCTTCTAGAGCTTGCACAAAAGTAGCGTAACTGCTAATTTCTCTCCCGATACTGCTTTCCAATTTGGTCAAATTTTCCCGCCAACCAGAAGCATCTAGGTTAACTACTGCATCTGGTCGAAAAGTTGGTCTAATTTGAGTGAAACCTTCTTCGTGGAGCGATCGCTGATTCTCTAGGTTATCACTGACTGCATCGGTAGTACAAAGCACTTCGATGTTAAAGCGTTTAAATAAAACACGTGGAGAAAACTCAGGTAAGGCTAATAAACTTTCCAGATAATCATAGATACGTCCAGCATTACGAGAATTTAAAGCTTCATCCACCCCAAAGACATTAGTTAGTTCGTCTTTGAGCCACAACCCTGATGGAGTACCTTGGAATAAATAAAAATGTTCGGCGAACAATTGCCAGATTTTCCGGTGGTCAGTTTCTGTTGGTGTATCACGAGTCGGTATCCCTAAAGCTTCCAAAGGAACGCCCCGACTATAAAGCATCCGCAAAATGTAGTGGTCAGGGATAATAAATAATTCTGTAGGTGAACCAAAACGGGCTGCTGGATTAGCTAACAGGGCTGGATCTACGTGGCCGTGTGGGCAGACCAAAGGTAATGCAGATATACTGTCAAAGAATTGATGAGCTAGTCGTCTTTGAACTGGTTCTGGAGAAAAGCAGCGATCGGGAGATAAAGTCGGTTTTTTGGTTAACATATTAACACTCTTCTATGACTCTCACGAGATAAAATCAGAAACCTTTCTTGTCATTAATTTTTAATTACGAATTATTAATGCACTACTACCACGCTCTACTAGAAAAGGAGATAAAACGCGGTTTTCCACAGTCTTTTCTTCTAATAAATCAAGTAACATTTGCATGGCATAGCCACCAATTTCTAACATCGGCTGGCTGACTGTTGTAAGTGGCGGTGTAACGTAACTACCTAAAGCAATACCATCAAATCCAACCAGGCTTAAATTTCGTGGTACTAAAATACCTAGTTCTTGGCAAGTTAAAAGAGCGCCAACTGCCACCATATCGTTATAACAAAAGATGCCTGTTACCTCAGCAGTCAATAGTTTAGACAGCATATTTTGTCCGGTGGCGACATCGCTGATTCTGGCATCATACTCGTCACTAATTGCAACCCAATCAGGATTTTGTGGTAGACCAGCTTCAGCAAGAGCCATTTGATATCCTTCTAGGCGCTGCTGATTCGACTTGCTGCGATCGCTTACACCCAAATAACCAATAGCAGTGTGTCCCAAACTTATTAAATGCTCTGTGGCTAATTTAGCACCTAAGCGATCGTCTATTGCTACTGAGTGAAATATTTCCGATTGATCTTCGGTCTGGCTGTTAATTAAAACTGTTGGTACAGCAATTTGGGTTAGTTGCTTTGTATGCTGTTTGCTAATTCGTGAATCGGCTACTAAGATTCCGTCTACTCTCCGGCGATGGAAGGTATCAATCGCTGCCATTTCCTGCTCTAAATCTCGGTGTGAAGCACTTAACAAAACACTCAATCCGGCTGGTCTGGCTATCTGTTCAATGCCGTCTACTACTTCAGCAAAAAAAGGATCTGCAATGGAAGTTACTACTACACCGATGGTATTAGTACGTTTATTTTGCAAGCTTTGAGCAATAGCATTTGGCACATAGTTCATCTCCTGCGCCAGTTGCTTAATTTCTTCTCGTACTTTCGGGCTAATGAGAGCATTATCCCGCAAAGCACGTGAAACTGTGGAATGAGAAACACCTGCTCTGCGAGCAATATCTTCAATTGAAATTCTTCGTTTATTCATTTTTTAGTTTAGATTTTAAAATAATGCACACGTGTGCGTTTATATGTATTATAGAAAACAATGGTTATTTGTCAAGAAATTTTAATACAACTCACATTTTGCATACAAAAATTCAATAGTCTTATTTCCTACCTCTTGTCTCTTACCTCAATAACTTAACTTTTCTTCAAAAAATATGATTATTATCATCATGGGTGTATCTGGTTCTGGCAAAACCACTATAGGAAAACTGCTAGCAGACTCTTTAGGCTGGGAGTTTAGTGATGCTGATAGTTTCCACTCACCAGAGAATGTTGATAAAATGCGGCGCGGTATCCCGTTGATGGAAGCTGATAGGATGCCTTGGTTGCAAGATTTGCAAACAGCCATCAAACATTGGCTGCAAGAAAATAAAAATGTAGTGCTGGCGTGTTCGGCTTTAAAAGACAGCTATCGGCAATTTTTGGTATCGGATAGCGATCGCATCAAGTTAGTTTACCTCAAAGGGCCTTATGAGTTGATTCAAATGCGGTTGCAAGAGCGTAGCAATCATTACATGAGCGAAAAACTCCTGAATAGCCAGTTTAATACTCTTGAAGAACCATTAGATGCCATATCTATGGATGTTGCACAACCACCCCAGATAATTGTCCAGAACATTAAAACGGCTTTGAAGATTTAGCTGATTGGTTGCAACCGCAAGATTAAGATTAATTACGTCTTGACGAAAACAACAACTTTTGGCAACTAAATACGTCAGGTGTCAGTCTCAAGAATCTTTAAAAGGAACCACATAACTATAGTGGTAGGAGAAAACTAGTGTTCCTAAGATTAGCGCAACAACATCAAGAATTCATCCAAGACTTGGTAATAAACCTGCAAGCCTTGACAATTATTCTTGAACGGCGTGGTTATTGTGCCTCATGTTACACCTGCGGCAACCAAATGAAGAGTGCTTCATTTATGGTTAGCTTGCGAGACAAGCATCTGATTCGCTTTGTCGTGTCTGATTACGGAATTACTTGGATGGAATTGTGGGATGATCGCGAATTAATGAAGTTGGAGGGTGCAGAAGCAATAAAACAATTGCAAGAGTTGGCTAATATTATCAAGTATTCGTCTACCATACAATTGACAACTTAATACTACTCTAAGTAAAGCTGACAAAAAACTTAATATAGCTTTATACACACCTGTGTAAAATCTATTTATTCAAAAATCTATCCAATAAACGAATTATTTGTTGGTATAAACTTATATCTACACAGATCGCATAAGTACTTGGTTTTAAGTCTGCGCTCTAAATTTTGTGTACTTTATCAATACTTTTGTCGGCGTTGCTGCATTGCAACGTCTCTACAAGGAATTTAATATTATGCAGAGTTTTGCAGATGGAAAAAAAACTTAACACACGGCTTTGCACACGTGTGCAAAAATAAAAATAAGTCAAAAATAGGTTTTGCACACCTATGCATAATATTGCGAAAACCCGATTTAAAAAATCAATATCGACGAGTAACAAGATATGTCTCAAATTCTCCAGAATTCCATCGAACAAGCTCAAAACAACCCCTTACATTCGTTAGAAGAGTGGGAAGAAGACTTACTCAATCGTTATCCCGATCCAGATAGCATAGTTAAAGAAGGTAAAACCACTCAAGAGTACAGGAATTATGAAACGCCTACCAGAGACACAGTAAAAGAATTTTATCGGTTAAATCATATTAATCAAACATATAATTTTGTCCTTGAGAAAGAAAAGAATTTTCTCAAGTTTGATAAAAAAGAAATGTCTGTTTGGGATGCAGTTGAATTTTTGAATCAATTAGTAGATGATTCAGATCCCGATACAGATATGGATCAGTTACAGCATCTATTGCAAACATCAGAAGCCATTCGTGCTGATGGTCATCCTGATTGGATGGTACTTACCGGCTTCTTTCACGATATGGGGAAGGTACTTTGTCTATTTGGTGAACCTCAATGGGCTACCGTCGGTGATACTTATCCTGTGGGTTGTGCATTCTCTGATAAAATTGTTTTTTCAGAATTTTTCCAAGAAAACCCTGATTACAATAATCCCAATTACAACACTAAATATGGTATTTACGAGCCGAATTGTGGATTGATTAATGTACATATCTCATGGGGTCATGATGAATATTTTTATCAGATGATGAAAAACTATTTACCTGAACCTGCATTGTATATGCTTCGCTATCACTCATTTTATCCTCAACACCGCGAAAACGCATATAACCATTTGATGGATAATCGCGATCGTGAAATGTTTAAATGGGTTAAATTATTTAATCCTTATGATTTGTATTCAAAAAATCCTACTCCTCCCGATTGGCAAAAGTTAAGACCATACTACGAAGATTTAGTGGCTAAATACTTACCCGCGACGTTAAAGTTTTAAACTGCTGATACCCAATTACTAGCTATTGCTGTGCTAAAAAATCTCCATTTTTTTTAGGAGATGCTAAAAGCAGTTAATCAATTTCAGATTTGGGATTTCAGATTAACCCTATATTTCAATATGGTTACTGCAAACTGGTTTCAAGCTTAGAATTTGAAATTTTTCAGCTGCATTATCTAAAATCTAAAACTGGTTATCCTCCAAGCTAAATTATGATATTTCATTCTGGGAATGTTAAGTTTTTTGAATTTACTTAATCTTAAAAATACTTAACATTTTCCAATACTAGAATCCCAAGAGTTTCAACTAAAGATAGATTAAAAACCTTACTTCATTCTGTAAAATTCAATCAATAAAGCTCATTTTTGTACCAAGGAAGGATAAACTCATAAAAAGACAAGCATAAGTTCTCAAGTTAAATAATATCCTTTTCTATAAATTTTGCTGAAAAGGTAATTTGATTCTAGACATCTTAAAAAAGTATTTTCACTAAGAAACAAATTTTATGACGTAGTGTAGCCGTCATCGCTTTGCTTTAAAGATAAACATCTATTAAGTGTAATGGACTTAATAGCAGCAACTCACATCAAATTAGTTACACGATGTTAAATAATAGTTGAAAATGCCAAAGCCTGTAGGAATATTAGATCGAGTCTGAGTTTTGAGACATATTTAATATTCTGTTGACCTTTATCAAATTTAAATCCGTTGTTAATAATAAGACAAATATGAAGACAATTGCGCTCATAGTTGGCATATTAGGTTTCACTTTTGCGAGCTGCACAAATAGCGCTCCAAATGAAAACTCTGCTGCTAATGGTACTAATACTGCTACCAACACTAGTTTAGAGACTACAGTTAATAGTCCAAGTAGAAAATTACAAACAATCGGTGTCGCCTTGGGTGACTTAGGAAACCCTTTTTATAATGCAGTGCAAAAGGGTGCAGAGACAGAAGCTAAGAAAATCGGCGGTAATATTAGAGTTAATGCGGTTTCCAGTAGCTTTGATTTGAACCAACAAAGCAACCAAATTGAAAATTTTACTGCTGCGAATACTGATTTAATTATCCTCAGTGCTGTTGATAAAAAAGGAGTTAAACCAGTAATTGACCAAGCAAGGCTTGCAGGTAAGGTTGTCATTGCAGTAGATTCAGCCGTGGATGCAGATGTAGATGCAATGATTAGCTCCAACAATACCCAAGCTGGTGAAGTTGCTTGTCAATATATAGCCGATCGCCTCAAAGGTCAAGGTAGTGTAGTCATTCTCAACGGTACGCCGATGGATTCAATCAATCAGCGAGTTAGTGGCTGCGAGGAATCATTATCCAAATATCCTAATATCAAACTCATCTCTAAAGAGCAAAATGCCGAAGGGACAAGGGATGGAGGATTGAGAGTAATGAGTGATTTACTCACAACCTTTCCCAAAATAGATGCCGTTTTTGCCACGAACGATCAAAGCGGTGTTGGCGCAGACTTAGCAGCTAGACAAGCAAGACGCAAAGAATTTTTTATTGTTGGGGTTGACGGTTCGCCAGATGCAACCAAAGCAATGGAAGACAAAGATGGTGTATTTGCTGCAACTGCGGCGCAAAATCCCGCAGGTATGGCCGAAAAAGCAGTTCAGATTGGCAACGACATCATCCAGGGTAAAAAACCTGAGTCATCTGACATTCTAATTCCAGTCAAATTGGTTACTAGAGATAACCTCAGCAGCTACAAAGGCTGGTAATACTAATTCGTAATTCGTAATGACACTCGCAGACTCGCTACCGCTACGCTAACGTAATTTGTATTTCCAATACATAGAAAAGGCTTGATATAAGAGGGTTGCAAGACTTTACTCTGTTTTTTGAAAAATACATCGTTTCTAAATTTGGTGTAAGTAAGAATGACTTTTAGGAGATATATGAATGTAAAAAAGATTCCGTTTACTTCTGGTGTTGCGCTTCGCATAATCGCAGCTAGTATACTAGGTATCATTAGTGGCAGCTTTATCGGCTGTACGAATAGTTCTCCCGATGGCAACATTGCTACTAACACTGATATTAAACCTGCTACCAATACTAGTGCAGAAACTAAAACCGCCACTGGGAATAGAAAGTTGCGATCGGTTGCCTTCACTGTTGGCGATCTAAGTAACCCTTTCTTCGTTGTTATGGGACAAGCTGTTGAGGCAGAAGCGAAGAGAATTGGTGGAAAAGATGTCAACGTTATTATAGCTTCCAGTGCTTATGACCTTAACCAACAAGCTAATCAAATTGAGAATTTTACGGCTGCAAATACTGACATCATTGTTTTGAATGCTGCTGATAAAAGTGGAATTAAACCAATAGTTGAAAGAGCAAAACAAGCAGGTAAAATTGTCATTGCTGTAGACACAGGTGCAGAGGGAGGTGTGGATGCCACCATCACTACTAATAATGTTCAAGCTGGAGAAGTTAGTTGCAAATATATTGCTGACCGCCTTAAAGGTAAAGGCAATGTAGTAATAGTTAACGGGCCGCCAGTGGATTCGGTAATTCAGCGAGTTAATGGCTGCGAGAATGTATTGTCTAAATATCCCAATATCAGAATCCTCTCTAAAAATCAGAATGCAGGGGGTAGTCGGGATGGAGGACTTAGAGTTATGACTGATTTGCTTACAACCTTTCCGAAGATTGATGCTGTTTTTGCCATCAACGATCCGAGTGGAGTTGGTGCGGAACTAGCAGCTAACCAAGCACAACGTAAAGAGTTCTTTATTGTTGGGGTTGATGGTGCGCCAGAAGCAATCACTGCGATCGCTTCTAAAAATAGTTTATATGCTGCAACTGCTACTCAAAATCCGCGAGGAATGGCCGAAAAAGCAGTCCAGGTTGGCAACGACATTTTAAATGGGAACAAACCTAGCAATCCGACAATTTTGATTCCAGTTAAGTTAATTACAAAAGATAATGTCAGCACAGAAAAAGGCTGGTAAATAATAAAAATTGTAAATTTACAATTTTTATTATTTCTAATCTGAGTTGAGTCTTTTGATGCATTGACAGACTTTTTGCCCATACTCATGATGTATATATGCATTTGCGAAAAGTTCTAAATTTTGGAAGACGACCTTTAGAAGTTTCCAAGATAGCGATCGCTATTTAAAACATGATTTTGTGATGATCTTAATTTCATATCAAGTGTGAGTTTATTGATTTCTAACTCACGATGCAATTTTTAAATTGTTTTTAGAGGTTCTGCTCATGACAACAAATATTGAAACCTCATTTACTGATACACCAACCACCACCCCTGTATTAGAAATGCAAGGGATTACGAAACGATTTCACGGTGTATCCGCGCTCCAAAATGTCAATCTCACGATTTATCCGGGAGAAGTTCACGCCCTCATGGGTGAAAACGGAGCAGGCAAAAGCACATTGATGAAAATCCTGGCTGGAGCTTATATTGCCGATGAAGGAGAAATTCGCATCAATGGTCAACCCCTCAAAATTACCGATCCGGCGACAGCACGTAAAGCTGGTATTAATCTTATTTATCAAGAACTGAATGTTGCACCTAATTTAACCGTTACCGAAAATATGTTTATGGGTAGCGAGTTGCGGCGAGGTCAGTTTTTAGACCGCAAAGCTATGCAACTGGAAGCAGAGCAAGTGCTGGACAGTCTTGGAGCCAATTTTACAGCGCAGACTGTAGTTAGTACTTTATCGATCGCAGAACAGCAGCAAGTAGAAATTGCCAGGGCGCTGAAGGACAAAAGCCGCGTTTTGGTGATGGATGAGCCAACAGCAGCCCTATCTGACCGGGAGAGCGACCATTTATTTGAGGTAATTCGCAAACTACGGAGTGATGGTATTGCCATTATCTACATCAGCCATCGGATGGAAGAAATCTATGCCTTAGCTGACCGGATTAGCGTGCTGCGGGATGGTCAATATATAGGCAGTCTCACACGCAGCGAAATTTCTCCACAGCGATTGGTGCAGATGATGGTTGGTCGCTCCATGCAAGACTTTTACGAACATCAACGGCAAATGAATCCTGGCCCGGTGGTGCTAGAAGTCAGAAATATGAGTGATGCCCGCAAGAAGATTGAGCCGGCTAGTTTTGAACTTCATGCTGGAGAAATTCTCGGTTTAGCGGGGTTAGTTGGTGCAGGACGCACAGAACTATCGCGGCTGATTTTTGGTGCTGACCGCAAAGCCAGTGGTGAAGTATTTTTGAATGGCAAAAAACTAGAAATTAATTCGCCCAGTGATGCGATCGCTGCCGGAATTGGCTACGTCCCAGAAGACCGCAAAGACCAAGGTTTATTTCTGGAGATGAGCGCCCGCAAGAATATTGCCATCAACACACTCAAGCAAGATGCAAAGGGTGGAGTTGTTAACTGGGGTTCAGTTAATCGGCTGTCAACAGAGGCGGTGGAAAACTTTAATATCCGCCTAGCCAATTTGGAAATCAGAGCGCTGGATCTTTCTGGTGGTAATCAGCAAAAGCTAATGCTAGCGCGTTGGTTAGCCATTAAACCGAGAGTACTGATGTTAGATGAGCCGACACGCGGCGTAGATATCGGTGCCAAAAGTGAAATTTACCGAATTATGAGCGAATTGGCAGCGCAAGGTGTAGCTATTTTAATGGTTTCCAGCGAACTAGCGGAGATTGTCGGCATGAGCGATCGCGTCTTAGTGATGCGAGAGGGACAACTGGTAGGCGAACTGGACGGTAGTCTTGGCAAAGAAATCACCCAAGAAAAGATTATGCATTATGCAACTGGAGCATCGGAGGTATTAGAATCATGAGTCAGACAGTCAGACCACCTGCCAATAAATTAGCCAACAATCCCGCATCCCGCAATCGGAAATCAATCAGCACTCTGCTGGAAGTTGCGGGTATTCTGCCAATCTTAGTAATTATCTGCATCTTATTTGCATTCCTTTCTCCCAACTTCCTCACAGGCAGTAACATCGTTAATATCTTGCGTCAGTCATCAATCAATATTGTGCTGGCCACAGGAATGACCTTTGTGATTCTCACCGGAGGGATTGACCTTTCAGTTGGGTCAATATTGGCTGTTTCTGCCGTAGTTTCCTTACTGGTATCACTGCTGCCGGCTTTAAGTTGGGCGGCCGTGCCTGCTGCGTTGCTGGCGGGATTGCTTTTAGGGTTAATCAATGGCGCTCTCATCACCTTTTTGGATGTGCCACCTTTTATTGTCACATTAGGTTCACTTACAGCTTTGCGGGGTGTTGCCTTTTTAGTTGCCAAGGGAGCAACGCTGATTAACCCAGACATCAATTTTGCTTGGGTGGGTAATAATTATGTCGGCCCCCTGCCGTGGCTAGTAATCATTGCGCTACTGACCGTAATCGCTAGCTGGTTTGTGCTGCGACAAACTGTTTTAGGAGTGCAGATATATGCTGTTGGCGGTAACGAACGGGCAGCCAGATTAACTGGGATTAAAGTTAATCGGGTGTTGCTATTCGTCTATGGTATTAGTGGCTTACTGGCAGGTTTAGCAGGAATAATGAGTGCTAGCCGTCTTTATAGTGCTAGTGGCGTATTAGGTCAAGGTTACGAATTAGATGCGATCGCAGCTGTTATTCTTGGTGGAACCAGCTTTACAGGTGGTATTGGTACTATTGGCGGCACTCTTTTAGGTGCATTAATTATTGCTATTCTCAACAACGGTTTAACTCTGTTGAACCTATCTTACTTCTGGCAACTAGTTGTCAAGGGACTAGTAATTATTTTGGCAGTTGTGATTGATAGACTCCGCAGACGTTCTAGACGGTAAAGGGGACTGGGTACTGGGGACTGGGGAAGAAGCAAGGGAGCAGGGGGCAGAGGGGAAAGAGGAAATGTTATTCTCCCCAATTCCCCATTCCCAATTCCCCATTCCAAATTCCCAATTCCCTATTCCCCATTCCCCATTCCCCATTCCCAATATATAAAC
>NZ_JACKZS010000233.1 GCF_014222285.1 Nostoc sp. UCD121 | reverse complement strand
GATTTTCCTTCTCATTATCACATGGCGAATGCTTGCTTCTTCAAATATTTCTCCCTCTTCTACAAAATCCAGTTTTTTGTATAAATCTTTTACATATTCTTGGGCATGAATAACAACTTCTGTAATATTTTTTTTAGTTATAACCTGTAGTGCCTTTTCCATAATTTTTGTACCAATACCCTGCCCTCTAGCTGTAGATAAAACCGCAAGCCTTTCTATCTTGGCAGTTTTATCTTGCAAATATCTAATTCTGGCAGTACCAACAGCTTCTTCATTTAAATAAGCAATTAAATGCTCAGATATTGCATCTTTGCCATCAAATTCTAAAGCAGGATCTACCTTTTGTTCATCCTGAAAAACTACTCGTCTAATTGCTTGAATTCTAGGAAAATCTTGAGGTATTTCAGCAACTTTTATATATAAATTAATCATCAAACTCTTTCTGTTGTTAGATTATAAAATAATTATAATATATGGCAATATGCTTAGAATAGTGATGTTTTTTTATCAGAATTTCACACGAACCAGCTTATAAAAAACAGGGTTATTTTTTATAATATAGGATCATCATGCCAAAACTTATTTTAGCTTATTTTTAGCTAAAATTAGGCATTTATCTACTTTTTTTGGTAAAATTTGAATTGAATTTTAGGGGACTAAATGTAGATTTTACATCACTTGTCTATGAAAAACTATGTTAGTTCTAAATACTCAAAATTTTGCCATATCTCAATTTAATTGTAAACTCGTTTTACTCACCTTGATTACCCAAGTTGTTTTGGCAGAATCTTTATTTCTGTGGCTCTGATTAAATTCATCATTAAGACTTAATTGCAACCAATTTGGAATTAAGAATTTCGAAAAAAGCCTTAACCTAAATTTGTACTAACTTTAACTCAATCTTTGCCTACGCTGTATGCCTTAGTAAGAAGATTGTGTAGTAACTATAGTAAAATACTGTATTCCAATCGAGTTTTAGATGTATTATTGCCATTAACCCAGAGCTACAAGTCAAGCTGGAGGTTCTTAGGGGTTGCTGTTTACTGCATTTAAGGATTGGAGATTCATTGAAACTGCAACTGATCCAATTACATATACTCTGAGCCAAATTCACTGGAGTGTAGACCCATGATAAGCACAAATGCTGCTTGCATGAAGGAAATCATGTGTCTACACCCACAGCATGACATTTGCATATTTTCTGTGGAGTTTTCTTAACTATTCTTGAGGAGTACAAATGCTTGAGGCTATCGCTGTTGCTTGGTTATTACTGTTTTTTGGTGATTTTCTATCTACATTTATTTACCACATACCCGAGCATGTTTTTGGTAGCCTTCATTTAAAAACGCACCACTCCTGGAAAAAAGATTTCCGCCACTACGCTATTTTGACTTTTAATCCCCAAGTTCTTTTAGATGGTATCTTAGGAGCTTTGCCTTATATACTCATAGCAGTAGTCTTGTGGTCTTTCTCTCCCATTGGCGTTATTTCGGGATTACTGCTTGGTCAGTTTCATGTATGGTGGCGACACATCAGTGTACTTGGTTGGCAAACTCCAAAGCCTATCAATATTTTATGCCAAATTTTATTTGTTACTACTCCTGAGAGACACTGGTTACATCATCACAAAACTAATTTAGGTTTTGGTGATATTTTTACATTCTTTGAACAACCTGCACAAATGTGGTTACGCTGGCTTCGGTTACTCAGACTTCGTTTCCGCTACTCTCGCATCTAACTGAAGCTACTACTTATCTTAATAATTTTTAAACGTACCAAAAGAAGTTGCGATCGCAGCTTCTTTTGATACGCTATTTATCTTTTCATAAAAATATATTATCAGGTAGGGGCAATTCATGAATTGCCCCTACTGTTGTGGCTTTGTGTAAGCCCTAAAAATAACCGAGTTACACAAACAGAAGTATACATTTGTAACGAAGTATAAAGGTATTTGCTAATGTTCAGCTTCACTGTTATATCGCCAATATTTTTGGGAAAGCTAGTCTTAATTAGTAAATTATTATATCCCTAGATTTTTATGACAATTCCTCTCTTTTCCAGAGAGGGCGGTTTTCCTCCTGTCAACGCTCTCTGCGAGACGCTATGCGTAGCTTGCTTCTCCGTAAGAGTACGCGGACTCGCTAACGCTGCGCTATCCTGCCCTGTATTTCCTGTTTTCATTGATAAAATTAATCACCCAATTTGCTTGAATGGGGTTAATTTGCAACTTGCTGCTTATGAGGTGTTTTATGTCCCCAGTTAGCCTCAGAAAGATTCTCAATAAAAAAGAATTGCCATCTCTCCTGCATAACTTAGTCTACCAGCTCAATATTGCGATTGATGTTGAACTGGTAGACGGCGCAAAACTACTTAGCATTGGGAAGCAAACTAACGAAAACCGATATCCAATTGAGATGTCAGGAGAAATCATCGGTTGGGTTGTGGGAGGAGAACAGGCAATTCTAGTTGCAAGTTTGCTCTCATTGTTGGCCAAGCAAGAAGCTGAGAAGAAAATACTGGCCATAGAATTGCTAGAGCGATACCAAGAAATTGATTTGTTTGACGATATCTCGACTCAACTCGCAACAAGTTTGGATACGCGACAGATTGCTCAACTCGTGCTTCAAGAATTAAGTCGATTAATTGAATCGTCTGCGGGGATGATTCTGCTTTTGAGTCCAGATGCAACTGCATTTGAAATCATTGCCGAATTTGGAGAGTTTTTTGACGATAGCCACCCAGCACCAGGTAAGGGGATTATTGGCAACATTGTGCAATCCAACCGGGCAGAACTGATCAATGATGTGCAAACCGATCCTCGATTAGAGGTGAAAAAAAACGTTAGCGCCATGATTTGTGTACCGTTAAGAGCCAAAGAGCGGGTACTGGGAGCGATCGCGATTGGGGCATCCAAAACCGATTCATACAAAGCTGAACACCTGAAACTTGTGAGTATCTTTGCTTCTCAAACAGCGATCGCCATTGACAAAGCTTTGCTTTACGAGCAAAGCACTAAAGCAGCAGTTCAGGCACAAGCCCAGACAAAAAAGCTTCAGAAAGCTCTTCATGAGCTGCAATTGGCCCAAACTCAGTTAATCCAAAGCGAAAAAATGTCCAGTCTCGGACAACTTATTGCCGGAGTTGCCCACGAAATCAACAACCCAGTTAACTTTATTTGCGGCAATTTAAGGTATGTTGCCGAATACGCCCAAAACTTATTACACCTATTGGAAAACTATCAAAAATTCCTACCTGTTGTCCCTCCAGAGTTGGAATCAGAGTTAGACAATATAGACCTGGAATTTATCATGCAGGATCTCCCCAAACTGCTAGATTCGATGAAACTGGGCACCGGTCGTATCGTAGAAATTGTCCAATCCCTGAAAAACTTCTCCCGCCACGACGAAGCCGAAATGAAAGCCGTCAATATCCATGATGGTATAGACGGCACGCTAATGATTCTTCATCATCGCCTGAAAGCAGATATTCACCGTCCGGCAATTGAAATCGTCAAAGACTATGCAAAACTTCCCCCCATTGAATGCTATCCCGGACAGTTGAATCAGGTGTTTATGAACATCCTGGCAAATGCCATTGATGCTTTGGAGGAGACAATGAGTAATGGGGAATGGAAAAATTCTCATTCACCCCATCTTCTTGTCCCGCAATCTCCTCATTCTCCACTCCCCACCCCCCAAATCACTATTCGTACCAAAGTTCTTGATCGCCAGTGGGCTGTGATTCTAATTGCCGACAATGGCCCAGGCATGAAGGAAGAGGTTATTCACCGCATTTACGATCCCTTTTTCACCACAAAAGATATTGGTAAGGGAACCGGATTAGGTATGGCAATCAGCTATCAAATTGTTGTAGACAAACATGGAGGAATGCTCAAGTGTCGTTCTCAACCAGGTGAAGGCACAGAATTCTGGATTCAGATTCCCTTAAATTGTGCAGTGGTGGCCCCTACTGAAGAAGAGAATTACACCTCTGCCTCGCCAACTGCCACAACAATATTACCCCATATACCCGATGCCGATGGCTTCATTCGATCAACAATTCCAATGCTCAAACCGACGGATTTATTGACCCGTCATACTCACTTGATCCAGCGACTTTCACAGCACAATCCAGATGTGGAAACTGCATCACCCGATGAAATTTACCAGATGTTCCAACGCCACCCAATTTCATTAAAGCTTTACGCCACTTTGTTGTCTTGGTTCTGTTGTTCTAATCCTATTTAAATACGCCACTAGAGAAACCTTAACCATGTTTAAGCAACTTGATGAATACAATAGTCAGCTATTTGAAAAATGTCCGGTTGGTCTAGCATTATGCCGAACAGATGGGACGCTAATTAATATCAACCATGCTTATGCTGAAATTTTGGGGCGCACCGTTCCAGAAACCCTAAATCTCAGCTATTGGCAAATTACTCCTGAAAGCTATGCTGCCTCTGACCGAGCTACCCTAGAAAACCTAGAACAAACTAGTCACTATGGGCCTTACGAAAAGGAGTTAATTCACAAAAATGGGCATTTAGTCCCAGTCAGAATCTCCGGGCTGATAATTGAGAAAGATGGCGAACGAATGATCTGGTCTAGTGTGGAGGATATCAGCGATCTTCGACTCGCCCAACAGGAACGCCAACATACTGAACAAATCCTGAAACAGAGTGAAGCTCGATATCGCTCTCTAGTAACCGCTACGACACAAATTGTTTGGGTAAGCACACCAGAAGGAATTTGCATTGAACTAGCAAGCTGGATAGCCTATACAGGTCAAAGTCTAGCGGAAGCGGCAAATGGAGGCTGGATTGATGCCGTTCATCCTGACGATCGCGATCGCACAGCCCAAGTCTGGTATGCAGCCGTGGCCAAGTGCAGCATTTATGAAACAGAATACCGAATTCGTGGCAAAGACGGCAGCTATCGCCACTTTTCTGTCTGTGGTGCCCCAGTCTTGGAAGCAGACGGCGACGTTCGAGAGTGGGTTGGCACCTGCACCGATATTCACGATCGCAAACTAGGAGAACAAACTCTCCAACAAAACGAACAACGGTTTCGCTCTTTGGTAACTGCCAGCTCACAAATTGTCTGGGTGGCTACGCCTGAAGGACTGGCGGTGGGCCATGAAATGCCTACCTGGTTAGCGTACACAGGTCAGAGTGCAGAAGAAGTTGAGGGTTTGGGCTGGCTCGATCCGATTCACCCCGATGACCGTAACCGCACAGCCTTAGCCTGGAGTGCTGCTGTGGCAAATAAGAGTCTCTTTCAAACCGAATACCGATTTCGTGGCAAAGACGGCAGCTACCGACACTTTTTTGTCTGTGGTGCCCCCGTCTTAGAAAAAGATGGCAGCGTTCGAGAATGGATTGGTACTTGTACCGATATTCACGATCGCAAACAAGCAGAAGCCGAAAATCAACGTTTGATGGATATGTTAAATCATTCCAGCGATGCCATTATCGTCCGTGACATGAGCGACAAAATCTCTCACTGGAATCAGGGTGCCGAGAGACTCTACGGTTGGACGCGTGAAGAAGTAAAAGGCCAATGTATTCAAGCATTTCTCAAAAAAATCTTTCCAAAACCAAAAGAAGAAATCATCGCAGAGTTATTAGAGCAAGGTAATTGGGAAGGAGAAGTGCAACACTTCACCCATTTTGGCAAATTGATTATCGTCCAGAGCCGATGGACATTGCAACGGGATATCGACGGTCAGCCTTGCGCGGTGCTAGAAATTAATACCGATATCACTGCCCGCAAAGAAGCAGAAATCTCTCTGCGGCAACTGAATCAAGAATTAGAAGCCAGAGTTGTAGAACGAACAGGTGCCCTGCAAAATACCTTAGCAGAAGCACACGGATTAAATGCCATTTTAGATAACTTAGCAGACGGTTTGTTAGTGGCAGACACCGCAGGACAAATTACCCACTTCAATCCTGCCTTTTTAGCTATGTATGAATTGACAGATACCGTCGTCAAGGGTCACTACCAAGAACTGCCGATATCTGGTTTAGCAGAACTGGTTGCCCGAACTCAATCTCATCCCGGAGAGGTATTTTCTGCTGAAGTTGCACTGACGAAGGAACGTATTGGTCAGGCAGTGGCAACCGCTATTTTTAAAAAGACGGTAGAGGAAGAACCCCTTACCTGCTTCGGTTCTGCACTGCTGATTCGGGACATAACAGCAGAAAAAGAGATTGACAAGATGAAAACCGACTTTATCTCAACGGTTTCTCACGAACTGCGAACACCACTAACTTCTGTTCTCGGTTTTGCATCAATTATTAAAGAAAAGCTAGAAACCGATGTATTCCCAATAATTTCTACTGAAGACCGCAAGCTTCAAAAAACTATTAAACGCGTGAGTGACAATCTCAACATTATTGTGTCGGAAGCAGAACGGCTCACGTCTTTGATTAACGATGTCTTAGACATCGCCAAGATGGAAGCAGGTAAGGTGGAATGGCAGATGCAGGCGATCGATCCCAGCGAATTACTGGATTGGGCAACCAATTCTACCGCCGGGTTGTTTGAAACCAATGGCTTGGAGTTGGTAAGCGAGATTGAACCTGGACTGCCTCAGATAGTAGGCGATCGCAACCGTTTGCTGCAAGTTTTAATTAATCTGATTTCTAATGCTGTTAAATTTACTGAATCTGGTTGTGTTACCTGCCGCGTCAAACAAGGAGACGACGGTGTTTGCATCAGCGTTATCGACACAGGCATTGGTATTTCACCAGAAGATCAGCCAAAAGTGTTTGAGAAATTCCGCCAAGTTGGTGACACCCTCACCGACAAACCCAAAGGCACAGGGTTAGGGCTACCCATCTGTAAACAAATCATCGATCATCACGGCGGTAGAATTTGGGTTGAAAGTGAACCAGGGAATGGCAGTATATTCTCATTCATCATTCCCATCTACAGCAGCGATCAAAAAACTACTGCTAATCTGAATCTAGATACGCTAGTCAAGCAGCTCAAAGAACACGTCATTACCACAAACCCAGTGGTGAACCAAAACCGTAAAACCATTTTGGTTGTGGATGATGACGCTAACATTCGGGAACTGCTTCGTCAACAACTAGAAAACGAAGGCTACAATGTTCAGGAAGGAAAGGACGGCGTAGATGCAATTCATCAAATTAAAATAGCCCGTCCCGATCTGATTCTCTTGGACGTGATGATGCCCCAAATCAATGGTTTTGATGTGGCAGCTGTTCTCAAGAATGATCCTCAAACCGCAGACATTCCGATCATTATTTTGTCAATTATTGAAAACAAAGAACGGGGCTACCATATTGGTATTGATCGCTATCTCACCAAGCCCATTAATACAGAGAAACTCCTCAACGAAATTGGCTCACTGCTTTACCAAGGTACTTCTAGTAAAAAGGTATTAGTTGTAGATAAAAATGCCTCAGCTTTAAAAACCTTATCCGATGTACTACAAACTCAGGGATACAACGTGATTGAAGCCTCCAATCCGCAAGAATGTATCAACAAAGCTCTGTCAGCCAAACCTGACATGATCATCATCGATTCTATCTTCTCTCAAGAAGGTGATTTGGTGAAAACTCTACGGTTTGAGAAAGAGTTAGAAAATGTATTTTTTATTATGCTGTCTGAGCAGTAATCTCTCCGAAAATCTTATGACCCAAAAAATTCTGATTGTTGACGATGAACCCAATATCTTGATTTTGATGGAACAAGCCTTAGAAGCATTAGAAGATGAAGGCGTAGAACTTCTAACTGCTAGAAATGGAGAAGAAGCTCTTGAAACTATTAAAACTGAAAAACCAAATCTAGTTTTTCTTGATGTGATGATGCCTAAAATGAACGGTTTGCAAGTCTGCCACATTGTTAAACATGACTTGGAAATGACTGACATCTACATCATCATATTGACAGCTAAAGGGCAGGAATTTGATAAACAAAAAGGGATTGAAGTTGGTGCAGATTTATATCTAACTAAACCATTTCGCCCTAAAGAAGTACTGGAAAAATCAAGGCAGGTGTTGGGATTTTGAGTAAAATAATGAATAATCTTAAAGCTTAGGCATTAACAAGAAATACCAAGTATAGATGATTTGAAAAAACATATATGTCATAGGGGCAATTCATTAATTGCCCCTACAGCACAGGTCTATTTACCATCAAACAACGATTAATAAAAACCTGAAATGACATACTTATTTTGTGTAGTCCTAGCTTTTCACCTGCGTAGGCGTAGCCCGTCGTAGACATCACACTACTGGGAACAATCGGTACAAATTTGGTTACATTTCGTTAATGGATCAACGGTTAACAGTACTCATGTCAGGGTAGCGCTCACCTGCTGCTACACCTTTTGGTGCAACTGCTTCCAGCCGATTCAACTCTTCTTCAGTCAGGGTAATATCGGTAGCTGCAACATTCTCCTCTAAGTAGGTACGGCGTTTTGTACCAGGAATTGGGACAATATCTTCTCCTTGAGCCAATAGCCATGCTAGTGCAAGCTGACTAGCAGTTACTCCTTTTTCGGTGGCAATTGCCTTCACTTGCTCAACTAATTGCAGATTTTTAGAAAAATTCTCACCTTGAAAGCGAGGCGCATTTCTGCGATAGTCATCAGGTGCTAGATCGTCAATGCTAGCGATCGCACCTGATAAAAACCCTCTTCCTAATGGGCTATAAGGAACAAACCCAATTCCTAATTCCCGCACAGTAGGTAAAATTTCATCCTCTGGCTCTCGACTCCAAAGCGAGTATTCTGTTTGCAACGCCGCAATGGGGTAAACTGCCATAGCCCGCCGAATCGTCGCCGGAGCAGCTTCTGAAAGCCCTAAATAACGCACTTTTCCTTGCTTTACTAACTCCGCCATTGCTCCTACAGTATCCTCAATGGGTACGGTTGAATCTACCCGATGTTGATAATATAGGTCAATCACTTCTACTCCCAGGCGTTTTAGTGAGGCATCGCAAGCTTGATGGACATATTCGGGTTTGCCGCTAATTCCTTGCCAACCACCATCTTCAGTGCGGACATTGCCAAATTTGGTTGCTAATACTACTTGATCTCGACGATCTTTAATTGCTTTGCCTACTAATTGCTCATTAGTAAAAGGCCCATACATATCAGCAGTATCAAGAAAATTAACTCCAAGTTCCAATGCTCGATGAATTGTAGCGATCGCCTCATTTTCATCACGACCACTATAAAACTCAGACATTCCCATGCAACCAAGTCCGAGAGTTGAAACTTCTAACCCAAGTTTCCCTAGTTTTCTGGTTTTCATTAAATAATCTCCTAGTCAGTAATTGGTCAGAGAAAATCAACTCTTTCAGCATTATCCCTTTCGCTATCATCTAGCCATCTACACTTAGAAGTATTTCTTGAGAAAAATATATTTATCATCGAACTTACGCAAAACTTGAGCCAAAAAGAAAGATTTTCTTCTTAAGGCAATTCATGTAGGCGAATTCGCATTAGCGAAGCGGTAGCGACGTTAGGAGCGTCAGCGTCTTGTAGAGAGGCAGATACTCCACAAGTTCTCCAACGGAGTAACCACAGGGTATCGCCTCTACTGCGTGCCACTAATGCTTGCTGTAATTTAGTTATGCTAGTTACTTGTGCAATATCTCTTGGTACGCTTCAGTTAAGCATTTCTTTATTCTCTTTGCGTCCTTTGCGGAGCCGCTTTGCTTCTACGTTAAAAAAATTGACTTTGGCAAAGAGTTTTAGCCTTAATTGAACTGTATTGCTCGATAACAGGTGATTGACACAGTATTTTATTACTTACAAGACCACCAGCCAATCGTAAATAACTCATTTGCGGCTCTGAAGAGTTGGGATTAGCATTCTGATTGATTGGCTAATAATCGATACGGAGAATAACTTTTAGAATTCATTATCCGTAAACGGGACTATGGATGGTAAAAACTTTTGAAGAGATGGGGAAAATTCTAATCTTGCTGCATAATCATCTGTTTGTGATACTTCTAATTCAATTGTTTGCTGATTCTCTTCATCAAAGAGCAATTGAATTTTATAATCTGTCCAGAATTTTTCGCCTAGTTCATCTTCTAAATCGAAAAGGAGTTGTTCGTCATCACCCCATATATTTGACCATAATACTATCCTATTAGCACGAAAATGATTTTGACCTGTTGTATCTCCAATTACAAAATATGCTTCGATACTTAAATTAAATTCTAAGTCATCGACTTCTGCTTCTGTGATGTTACAGTTAACTATTATTAAAGTATCTGGGTTAACGTTTACTAGTTCCTCTTGACGTTTTAATAATTCTTGAAATACAAAATTTGGCAACATCTGGGAACTCTCTTCAAGAGCTTGCTTTTGAGTTTCTGGCGAATAACGAGTTTTTAATTCTTGTGTGATTAAAGTTAAAATATCTTTACTTGCTAAATTGACAACTATCTTTTTATTTGCAGGATTAAGGAAGCATCCTTGATTAAGCTCAATACGCTTTTTTATTGTCATAGCTCTCTAAAGTACTTTTACTGCGATCGTATCATCTATAAATCAAATTAAAATTTGGTCGCATCATTTTAAGAAGTGCCGCAGCTTGTTTGATTAAAGCATTGACATCAAAGCTATAGCCGACACAGGTATAAACCCCACCTTGTAGAACTTGCCTGATTGCTTCCTAAGTAAGTAAACTACTGGCGATATTTAGATCCAATACTAAGTAAGTGATAACATTGTAATTGAGTGAAAGTTAAAATGCGATCGCCTACGGCGGAGCGTAGCCCATTGCGCACAGATTCTAGTTGTGTTGCGATTTGGTGTTTATAACGTTGGGTTGATGGTTGTTAAAACAATACTTTGGTATTTTCCTGCTGCTTTGCGAGCCAATACATAAACACGCATTAAACCGTTATCTGTTGTTAACTCGACATTGCGCTTAGTGATTTGCACTTTTTTATCTCCGTGTTATGCTTGCTGTTATTAGAGCAGCCTACTGTCGTCAGGCATTTATCCGCATTTTAAAATACCCGAATTTTTTCCAGCATCTGTTTACTTTCAATCCGCAAATTGGTGTTTTTGTCCCATCAGTGTGATCGCTTAATATCGCCAGTGAAAGTTTGTTGCAATCGCTTTAATAGTTAATAAATAAGTATTAAAT
>NZ_JACKZS010000574.1 GCF_014222285.1 Nostoc sp. UCD121 | reverse complement strand
CTGCTGGTATGGGTGGTGGTTCTGGTACAGGTGCTGCACCAGTTATCGCTCGTATCGCTAAAGGTTTAGGTGCTTTGACTGTTGCTGTTGTGACACGTCCATTCGGTTTCGAAGGAAGCAAACGTGGTCAATTTGCAGTCGAAGGGATTAACGAACTTCGCGAACATGTTGATACTCTCTTGATTATCTCAAACAACAACTTATTAGAAATTGTTGACAAGAAAACTCCACTTCTTGAAGCTTTGTCTGAAGCAGATAACGTTCTTCGTCAAGG
>NZ_JACKZS010000573.1 GCF_014222285.1 Nostoc sp. UCD121 | reverse complement strand
GTTTATCTGAACCAAAACGGTCCATAGCCTCTGCATATGTCATACGTGGGAATGGGCCACTAACGTCTATTCCTTTTACATCTTTTACAACCTTACGTAACATATCTTCACCCATGGCTATGATATCTTCTTGATCGACAAAACTCATTTCAATATCAACTTGAGTGAATTCTGGTTGACGATCTGCACGTAAGTCTTCATCACGGAAACATTTAACAATTTGATAATATTTATCAAAACCACTTATCATTAATAGTTGTTTAAATAATTGTGG
>NZ_JACKZS010000232.1 GCF_014222285.1 Nostoc sp. UCD121 | reverse complement strand
TGGCTTCGTGCAACTTGTCTAAACCACGACTTAGACCAGCATTGTTAATGAGAATGTCGATGTCAGACCAGGCAGGCGGTAGAGTAGAAATGGCAGATTCGACAGCGTTGCGATCGCGCACATCTAGCTGTAATAAATGAATTTCAGTACCAAATTCTTTAACGAGAGCATCTGCTAGCTCCTGCAAACGTTCTAACCGTCGTGCCGCTAGGATTAGTTTTGCACCCGCACCAGCGAAGATTCTCGCAGAAGCAGTACCAATACCACTACTTGCGCCAGTGATTAAAATGATTTGATTTTGTAGGGAAGTCATTAGGATAGTTAGAAGTGAGGAGTTAATAGTTAGGAATTATGAATTAGCACAAGTTTCATAGTTCATAATTTATCATCAGTCGTCTATAACTCCTAGCTCCTAGCTCACGCAATGTGCAACTTATTCTTATAACCCCACTTCTATTTTTCTCCCCCACAGAGAGAGGTTTTGATTCTTACTCCCCTTCCCTACAAGGAAAGGGGTTGAGGATTAGGTTTGAGAGAAATAGGACTTACACAAAAACCCTCTAAAACTCTCATGCCTCCGTGACCTCTGCGCCCTCTATGGTTCGTTTTCCGTTACCCGTGTGTAAGTCCTAACAAAGTGGCACACCGCGTTAACTCCTGATTATTTCTTCACCACTTGTAGGCGCTGAGTTACCATCGTCATCCCATTACCTCGCAGGATGACAGCAGAAACCCATTGGCTACCAGGAGTGGATGGTGCTTGTCCCGTTTTAAACAGTCCACCGGATGTCAGTAATTGCAAATCTACGGATGTGGGGTTGAGAAATTTCTCTGGTTGGATGGTTTCCTCTAGCGCCGTTCCTAGGAGAAAATCATCGCCAAGTGGCTCTTGGACGATCGCATCAAAATTATACTTCTGACCAACCAGTACCTGTTGTGGTAATTTAATATCAATTTTGGGTGGCTTACTGCCAGAGGTAAGTAGGGTGCGTTCTGCCAAAATGTCTTGGCGGACGATTTTACCGCTTTCAATACGCTGACGCGATTTAATCGTGGCATCGAGAGCCAAATTATTCCCGCTACCAGAGGGTAAGCCAGTTATCTTTGTTTCTGTTTCGGCAATAATCCCATTGCCTTCCGATTTTGAAGATAGCAGTTTGGTACTGTATTGTAATTTAGGATATCGTTGCCAAAGTGAAACCAAAGACTTTTCTAGGGTTTGGAGGTTTAATCCATCCCCATGAGTGAAAGAGGGGCTATAGAATTGCAACACCCCTTTGACATCACCCTTGTTAGCAGCTGCATCGACTTGTGTCAAAAGGTTTTTTAAATCTGTTGGTGCATTTTGAACTGTACCAGTTTGGGCTAATTGCTGTGGTGTCGTCGCTTGAGTGCGTTGCCAACCATTTGTTAAACCAAGGGTTAGCAGGAACGAAACCAGCCAGTATTTGGCTGGAAATTTGAGTTGTTGTTTTACGAAAGCAGTAATAATTTTAGTCATTTGCAAGAGTTTACTGATTTGATGAGAGAAAGTCAGGAAATTGTTTTATCTTAGTTAAGCTAGACGCTAAACGGTAGAGGTTTGATGGCAAACGCACCGATACGATTATTAATAGCTGCCAGTGGGACTGGTGGACACTTGTTTCCAGCGATCGCACTGGCAGAAAAACTTCCAGATTATCAAATCGAATGGCTGGGAGTACCCAATCGGCTGGAAACTCAACTTGTCCCTAAAGAGTATCCCTTGAATACTATTGCAGTTGAAGGGTTTCAGCAAGGGTTTGGACTCTCCTCGATTCGCATTTTGGCTAAACTCGCTGGTTCGATTATAGAAGTCAGACGAATTCTCAAACAGGGAAATTTTCAAGGGGTGTTTACCACTGGGGGTTACATTGCCGGGCCTGCTGTCATTGCGGCACGTTCTCTCGGTTTACCCGTGGTTTTCCACGAATCTAACGCCTTACCAGGTAAAGTAACTCGCTTTTTTGGCCCTTGGTGTAGTGCGGTAGCCTTGGGATTTGAAGTAGCTGCTAAGTATTTGCCTCGTGCCAAAAATGTCTGTGTTGGTACTCCTGTGCGATCGCAATTTCTCAATGGGGAAATTAATTCACCTCTGGATTTAGCCATTCCTGATGGTGTTCCCTTAGTTGTCGTCTTTGGTGGTAGCCAAGGTGCAGTTGCGGTTAATAAGTTAGTGCGCGAATCTGCAAAGGCTTGGTTTGATGCTGGTGCTTATGTAGTACATTTAACTGGCGATCGCGATCCGGAAGCAGATAGTCTCAAACATCCGCAGTATATAGCCTTACCTTTTTACAACAATATGGCGGCGTTGTTGCAACGAGCAACTCTTGCCATTAGTCGTTCTGGTGCCGGTAGCTTGACAGAATTAGCAGTGTGCGGAACACCAGCAATTTTGATCCCTTACCCCTTTGCCGCAGAAGACCATCAATCTTACAATGCAGATGTATTTACCAAAGCTGGTGCGGCGTTAACACTGAAACAATCGGAGTTGACGGCGCAAGTCTTGCAAAGTAATGTGTTGAATTTGTTGCAGTCACCGCAAGAGTTAGCAAAGATGGGTGAAAAAGCTCATGCGATCGCAGTTCCCGATAGTGCCGAAAAATTGGCGCAATTAGTGCGTGAGGTGGTGGAAACATAACGTTGATTATTTAGTATTAGAAATTTACTTTCCAAGTTATGAATATCTTATCCAGCCCAAAATTTCGCTTCACAGTAGGTTGTGCAGCCTTATTATTTGTCAGTTTAGCTAGTAGCCATCTATATACTCAGTCAACAAATAAACAGCTAGCCCAACAAAATCAGTCCTTTACTCAGCAAGAAAATTCTGCCCTAGTTCCATCACAAATTTCCCTCACCTCAAATTTACAAAATCCTTTTGTTGCTCAACAAATATCTGATGAAGTTATCGATAAGCAAAAGGCTTTTTTCTCTCAGCAGAATTTGCTAGCTGCATCTGCACCCTTTCCAGTTGTCGATGAGTTCAAAAAATATAAATTTAGTATTAATGGCAGCCAAGTTGTTACCCCAGGAAAACTGCCAAGTAGTAAAGTTAACTTCAATCAAAAAGATTTATTAACTGTTCTAGTTAATACTAGAAAATATTTTCAAGATTACTCTTCGCAAGACCCAGATATTTTGCGTACAGGAATGCTTGCGACTCAAGGAGTAACTATACCAGATGTTCTCAACACTTTGAATTTCATGATTGCTGTCTTAAAGGAGGATGTTGCTAATAATCGAGCCACTCGTTTACAAGACCCTAAATTTATCAATTCCAATTTCCGAGTTATCAAATGGACTGCCTATAACCCAAAAAACAAAAAACAAAAACAATTACGAATTACTAAATATGCTGTTTTTACTCACTCTGGCTCTCGCAAAAAAACTTCGACTTTTAATACACCAATTTATAGTCTAAAAGAAAACTCTAATAACGATAAATTCTACACTAGATATACGAAGCAGGATGTTTTATCTGGCATTTATGAACCAGGTGGTAAAGAATTTGGAAAAGTTAAAAGTCTCGCTTATCTAACCAGAACTGGTTTAGAAGAAGCACTGATGCAAGGAACAATCCTAATTAACTTTACAGATGGTTATAGGGCATTTTTTAACGTAGATCGAAATAATGGAATGTCTTATGTTCGCGGATTAAAGGCAACAGCACAAAAACGTTATTGGTATTTTAGAGAGGTTGATGCCATTAAAGGATATGGATACAAAATAGATGCGAAAATTTCTATCAAACCTGGAGTAACTTTTGCCGGAGATGTGCTGAATATTGGTTTAGGTAAAGTGATTGTTATTGAGCATACTAAGGGTGGTCGAAAACATCTACAAATGGGAGTTATGGCTGATACAGGCGGAGCCTTTTTACCCAATCTTTATCAACTCGATTTTTTAGCAGGTATTTTTAAGAGTCAAAAAGAATTTGGACAGAATATCAGCCAATTGCCTGAGTATGCTATAGCATATTTTTTAGTCAAGAAGTAAGGTAATACAGTTTCCTTAACATGTTTGCCTCTCAGAGATATCTCCAACCCTTCTTAAAAGGGTGGTTTCCTGATAACCTTTTTTAAGGGGGTTGGCGCAAGCGGGGGTATTTTATTTGAATACAGTTAATCTAAGCTTATAATCACAAATTACGAATTATTTAATTTGGCTAATTCAAATATGATAAATATGTATTTGCCCAAATCGCCGCTTGAGTGCGATCGCGCAGATTTAAGGTGTTTAAAATATTTGTTACATGATTTTTTACTGTCCCCTCAGAAATGTAGAGTTCTTGAGCAATTTCTCGGTTACTAGCGCCTGTAGCAATTAACCGCAAAACCTCTTTTTCTCTAGGAGTAAGTTCAGTTAAAGTAGATGGTACAGGTGTTGAATGGATTGGTGTACCATTAGAAAACTGAGTTAACAGCTTTTTAACTATACCTGGGCCTAATTGGGTATATCCTTTATAAACAGCACGAATAGCAACAGCTAATTCTTCTGAGGGCGTATCTTTTAATAAATAACCCATTGCCCCATTTTGTAATGCTGCTGATACATATTCATCATCATCAAAAGTCGTCAGGACTAAAATTTTAGTTTTAGGAAAACGTTTTTGAATTTCTTTCGTCGCTGCAACTCCATCCATAATAGGCATTCTGATATCTAGTAATACTACATCTGGTTGAATTTCAGCAACCAAATTAATCGCCTGTTCACCATTTTCTGCTTCTCCCACGATTTCTAAATCTGGTTCTAATTCTAATAATGCTCTTAATCCTTGACGAATTAAACCTTGGTCATCTACTAACAATACTTTTATCATCATCTCTACCTCATTAAGGGAATATTAACTGTTATTTTGCAACCACAACCAGGAGTGCTATTAATATTAAAGTCACCTCCAAGTGCTAAAGTGCGATCGCGCATACTATGAAGTCCAAAACCAGTAGTATTTTGCCCTAAATCAAAACCTCTACCGTTATCCTGAATTATCAATCGCAAATTTCCTCTGATCGTAGAGAGTTCCATTTTAACCTCGGTCGCATAAGCATATTTAGTTATATTTGTCAAAGATTCTTGAGTAATCCGGTAAATAGCAGTGTTGATTTCAGGTGGTAGAGGATATTCGAGGTTGATTTGATAAATTGGTAAAATGCCATTGGAACGATGAAAATTTTCTGCAAGGCTAGCGATCGCACGTTCTAAAGATTGCTCTTGTAAAGGATTAGAACGCATAGTAGAAACAGATTGGCGGACATCGTTTAGTGCTTTTGAACCTAATTCCTTTGCTGTTGCTAGAAATGTCTCAGCCTTACCTGGGTTAGATTGCCATAGTTTTAAAGCAGTTTCTAATTGCAGATTTAAAGCAGTGAGAGAATGTCCTAATGAATCATGAATTTCACGAGCAATGCGGTTACGTTCTTCTAAGGTAGCTTGATTTTCAATTCGCATCGCATATTCACGGAGTTTTTCATTAGCGATCGCTAGCTTTTCTCGACTGTGCCGTTCAGATAATACTGCATTCATCATCAACAACACAAACACTAAGCTTAAGCCAAATACCAGCGACCAATTTAAGCTAAGAAATCGAAATTTTTCTTGTGCTTGTGATGATGCTTGCAAATTAAATAGCTGGTATTTTAATTGTGTTGTAAATAGGAATAATCCAAAGGATAGAGATGTAACAAATAAACGCCCAGGCAAATTAAATATTAGGCAACTACGAGTAACTAAAATTATGTAAAGAAAAGGGAAGAGACGAGCAAATCTTTCACCAAATAATCCAGTTGTTAAAATTAATAAAATTTCAATGGACGTGTATATCACTTTATAAGTCTGGCTACTTCTGGGTAATCTTAAGCCCATTAATGCAAAAAGAATCAAACTATAAATCGATAGTTCAGGTAATAAATTGCAAATTGACAAGTCTGGAAATAAATTACAGATTGTTAGTTCTGGAAGTTTAGGACGAAATCTCCGTAAGGGAGGTGGTATAACTGCTATCAATGCAGTGATTGCCAGTAGTATCCACTCCAGATAAAGTAGAGATGGAAAAGGATGTTTTTTAATTTGAATTGGATAACTCATTGTGGTTTACCTCAAGTTATTGATAAATTATAATTTTGGAGATAGAAGTTAAAAAGAAAAATTAAACTTTTGAATATTTAAGTGTGGATTTCGTAGCTTCAAATTTTCATTAAGTCAAAAATTGATAGTAAAGGTGGGCTAGAACACCGATTCAGTAGTCAAAATCATGACCAAAAACTAGGTTTATTGAGGCTGAAACAAGGAATTATTGGTTGTATAAGACGTTAAAACAGGGTTTATTTGCCTCGTGTTTTATTAATGAATCGTTGTTCTAGGTAAAAATATGCAATCAGCTAAATAAGGATTTGCAAATCAATCATTATAGAAATGTTCATCATTTATTAACTTCTGTACAGACGCGATTAATCGCATCTCTCCCAACTCCTCACTATTTATTGTTAATCAAATTTGTCAAAATTCAATCATGACTAAAGTCATGGGTAGAACCATGACTTTCTCCTCATGTAACTAGTAAAGATAAGTTCTTATGATAGTGACAACCAACCAGGAAAAACCTACAAGAAATGAAATTCAAAGCATTATCGCTAGTCGCTGGAGCGATCGCTCTAACTTTAACTGCAACCTCCTTCGCTGTTAATGCCCAAACTGCCTCTCCTTCACCCGTGTTACTGGCACAAACTCCACAAAAAGAAAGAGGCCCTTGGAAAGACTTGGGTTTGACAGATACTCAAAAAACCCAAATTCAGGCAATTCGCCGCGATAGCCGTGCCAAATTTGAAGCAGTTTTGACCCCAGAACAAAAGACAAAATTAGAAGCAGCTAAACAAGCACGTCGGGCTGAGTGGCAAGCGCGTAAGGCTCAGGGTCAAACAGGTCAAGGTCAACGGCAACCGGGTCAACGTCGAGGAAAGGGTGGTTATGGTGACTTAAATCTGAGTGAAGCACAGAAAACCCAAATGCGACAAATCCGCGAGTCTGAGAAACAACAGATTCAAGCAATCTTAACCCCTGAACAGCGCCAAAAAATAGAGCAATATCGTCAAAATGCTCCTTCACGTCGTCAACAAGGCAATCCTCAATAATAATTTTTCAGAAAATAGCTAACTTGACTAATATCTAAGCATTGTTTTCCATAGTCAAAAATTAATAGACTTCTTGCAGAAGACGCGGAAAGGGGATGAAATTTTTCCCCTTTCCCTTTCCCTATTTATTCCCATGCTCCATTTAGTAGACTTTCAAGCTGGTTATGAGTTATGAGTTAATTCAAAACTCCTAGCTTGATTAAGATGTCCAAAGAATTCGCAATTGGTAGTAAAGTCCGGGTTGTGGCACTACCACCTTACGTCAAAACTGCTGAACCCATGCCCATGCTGCGCCCCCCCGATGTAATTCACATTGGCGAAGAGGGTATAGTCCTTGACCGCCGTCCCGGTGGATATTGGGGTATTCGCTTTACTAAGGGAGCCTTTCTCTTAGATAGCCAATATATCGAAAGCATAGATACCCTACCCGAATCTCATTAAGAGTGAGATTAGCAGCAACCAAGAATTGTAAACTTGTGTAAAGTTGTAATTCTGGTTTGCACCATGATTTCTCGCCGCACTTTTTTAAACATATTATTTGCCAGCTGTATTTCTGTCATCAGCTGGCTGAACTTTACCCCTGCTGCTGATGCCCTTGGTGGTAAACTTCCCGCAATTAATCAACCTGCACCAGAGTTTACTTTGCCAACTAACACAGGTGATGGCAAAATTTCCCTCTCTGACTTGCGCGGTAAGTGGCTAGTTCTTTACTTTTATCCAAAAGACTTCACCTCTGGTTGTACTATAGAGGCTCGCCGTTTTCAGCAAGACTTACCCCAATACCTCGAAAAAAATACCCAGATTATTGGCGTAAGTGCTGATGATATTGAGTCTCACGCTGAATTTTGTGATTCTGAAGGGCTAAAATTCCCACTTTTAGCTGACACTGATGGTTCAGTGAGTAAAGCTTACGGTTCGTGGCTCGGCTCCTTATCTATGCGCCATAGTTTTATCATTGATCCTCAAGGTGTTTTGCGCGAGACTTTTGTCAAAGTCAACCCAACTGTTCATAGTTCAGAAGTGCTGGCCCGATTAGAAAAGTTACAGTCTACAGCTTCTTAGATTTCAATAAAAACTCTTTGCCCCAAATGGCACTAACATAAGTCCAAAGGCTGAGAAGCATTCAGGGCGAGGGCTGTGTCTTATAATTAGTGCCATTCATTCCTCTCTCTATTGCCATGTTTGAAATTCATCAATGGCGCTACGAATTAAGGAAGTTATTTGAGTGCGGCGGGTTTCAAAGTTGGCGGCAATGTAAATCAGGAGGATGCCAACTAGTAAGCCAACAACCCATTTTAAAAAGGAGTACTGCAAGCTAAAAATTACCGATTGATAGATTGTAGTAATTAAAAAAGTGGCTGTACCAATATAGAGAAAAGCCCGCACTCGCAAAGCTAATCCAGCAAAAATGGCGATGAGGCTGAAAATTCCAGGTATCCAGGCTGTGTTTTGATTAAATAAAATTGCCCACCCACAAATTAAACCACTACCTAGCAATCTCAAAATATGGCGAGGTGCTTTGTACTCTGGTAGCCTCAGTTGGGTATCTACTTGAGCAATATAAAGCAGTGATAATCCAATTGGCGTTACATACCATAAAACATCAGTCAGGCGTAAGGAATCAAACCATCGGTAAACTGCCCAATCAATCAACGCCACACTAACATAAGTAAAACGGATATTTTCACCTATTTTTGCTAGGAAAATGTAAAATCCAGCTGCGAGTAACAAGGTAATGGGATAAGTTTGCAGCCTAGTTTCCCACAAAATTATCAGTGGTATGATGTAGGCGGCTTGCTGCCAAGGTTTTTTAGACCAACCCCAACTTTCCCAAGGTAGGATGTACAGAAAATAGGCTACCACACAAGCGATCGCACCGTTCCAAGGAACTAACGGCCCAGCCCAAAATTTTCCCACTGCTGTCTCGCGCCAATAAACCCTCATACCGGCTACTTCTAATAAGCCAAGGTAAACCCACATTTCGCCTATTGTGATTCCTGCCAATATGCTGGGGGAAGTGCGCGAATTTCGTCCTTGAAAGATGGCATAACGGATCAAAAATACCCCTGTTGCTAATCCCACCAAACGGTTAATTCCAATGGGAAGAGGAATGGCAGCCATTAATAAGCAGCTACTCCAAGCCCAATGAATATGGGCAATTCTTTTCAATTCTTGGGGAGTTAGGCGTAAGTAGTTGACCAGCCAAGGTGACAAAATACGGTAAGCATACATGATACTGGCACCAAGGGCAGACATGGCAATCAATCCATCACCTAATGCTCCTCCTGAAGCTTGTGACATTTGATAGAACAAAAGTTCATAAGCAGAAATGGATACGCCAATGATTCCTAAGTACAGCAGGGGTTTAAAGTTCTCGCGCCGTCGCCCTACGCCAATAATAATTAAAGCTACACCCAAGGAATATAAACCAGTCCACTCGGTGAAAGTGTTCAAACGCAGCAACACACTGAATGCACCATAAATTAATGGCAAAACGTGAAGGCTGCTAGGAAGTTTTTCTAATTGATGTCGTCGCCGCCACCACTCGCCGACAAGTTGAGCGATTAAACCTAAAGCGATATTTGCGATTGGCAAGCCACGCTCCGCGATCGCTATCCTAAAAGTTGAATGTTCCCCAAATCCCAACACTTGGGCAATCAACAATTCTAAAGACCACCCGATGCCATAGAATGCCCAATTTGTCGGTTCTCGCCAACTGCGATAAACAATGGCTGTCAAGGTAATTAAAGTGGCAGCTAAGTACAAAAATCCCGAAGTGATAAACCCTGTATGAATCAGCACCGAGTGTAGTGTCAAACTAAACAACTCAAAACCACACAATGCGATCGCCCATTTATCACTGGCGGCTGCATAATTAAGTGCTAATTCGTTTCCGTATCGGCTCAAAACTGTCCTGGCTAACCATAGACTTAGGATTGCGATCGCGCCGACGAGAAACCAACCTCCGAGAACGAGGTGAGGTAAACCAGGTACACCCGTCCACAGCAGCGCCACAATGAAACTCAGAGCAAATCCTTCTGTAATTACCGCAGATATTTGGTTTCGTAAATAGCGCGTATTTACAAACATTAGCCCTGTACCTACTGCCAAACCAATTAATCTGGTTCCTGGTAACTGTAGAGTAAGTAGCTGGGCAACTCCCACAGCCAAGACGCTCAAGTAACGGGTAGTAGTCCGACGTTCTGTAGTTGTGCAATTTGCAACACCCGTGAGAGCTATAGGCGTAACTAGCCATAAGGCTCCCAAATAAGCTTGGCTATCAGCAACACCATACCAAGATGATTCTGCATTCATCCACAATAGGAAAAAACTAGCGGCGGCTAGTCCTAAACCGACATCCCATGCACTACGTTGCCATACTCCTCCTTCTACGCTAAATCGCCATTCTGCAACCATCAGAGCTAATAAAATACTTGCCCAGACTTGTTGACTCAGGGTTGGCGCAAGCCAATTAATGGTAGAGCAAAATGTCAGCACCCCAATGATGTGAGTTAGATATACCAGGGGAAGGGATGCGGGGGAACGGCGTTGAGTTACGAATGCCAGAGTTATGGTAGAAAATAGCAGATTTAGCGATCGCAATACAGGATTGACAATCGCGATCGTTGTTAAAAAGGCTCCCAGTAATAGGGTGAGCAGTTCGCCAAATTTAGCTAATTCTCGCTTTTCGGTGCGATGTAGACTATCTGTAAGCGCCACCATCAAAATTATGTAGGGAAATAAAGCTACACCCAGCAAAGCCCAAGGTTCATTTTGAGAATTAGTGATTTGAGTACCAGTTGCGATCGCTAATTTCTGTAAGCTATCAGGTACTAATCGCCAACCTAGCCAAATCGTCTCTAAACCGATGACGAAAACCGCAGCGAAGTCTAGCTTTAAACTGTGCCGTCGCAATCGACTTACCACAAACCACAAACCTAAACCACTTACAGCTATTGCTTGCCAAGGATAATTTACTACCGAAACCAGCCAACCCAAAAAGAGGAGAATCCCACCGAGTTTTTCCCAGAGTAATAGAGATGAGGGGAATATTACAGTTACTTCCTCTGCTCCCCCTGCTCCCCTGCTCCCC
>NZ_JACKZS010000231.1 GCF_014222285.1 Nostoc sp. UCD121 | reverse complement strand
ACCCTTATTTGCAGAGAATGTGGTTTCAAAATCGCCTTGTTTGCGGTTTGAAGCGTTTATGTTTGCAGTTCGCTACATATAGGCAGGCCCCAAAGATGTACCGCTAAATTTCTGATCATTCCAGGAATACGAAATGCCTTTACTTTTACCGTTGCGCGTTAGCCCGTGACGAACTTCTACACCCAACAGTTGCAATCGTTCCATCAATTGGGGCATGGTCGGTTTATCTACTGTGGCGCGGTCGATTAATTCAATTAGTTGGGTTTTGATTGGTTGTTGTGGCGGCGTGTTTCTCTCACCCTGCTCATACTCCAATTGTTCTCTCTCAAATCGTTGCTGTTGCCCTACGCTGGGGGCGCGGCTCAGTTTCTCTTTACTATTGAGGGTCTGCTGTAACCCATATTCTAGTTCTAGCTGGCGAATGATTTTTTCTGAGCGCACATACTCCCAGCTATCACGGGTAATCTTGCCGTCATCCAAACTGATTCTACTAGCACAAATGTGTATATGGTCGTGGTTGCGATCGCTGTGGCGGTAGATGGCATATTGGTTAGCTGTGTAACCCATTGCATTCATGTACTTGTCGGCAACCTCGCACCAAGTATCATTGTCTAGTTGTTCGCCTGGGCTTAGTGAAAGCGAAACATGATGAACTACTTTTTCTGCTTCTGGATTAAGTTGTCGAGACAGTCGGAATTCTCTGGCTAATTCTCTGGCATTTGTGCCAAACATATTGCCGCCAATTAAAGATGACTCCTCTTTGTTTTCAAGATAGTCAAGGAGTCCGCGAAAGCTTTTACCTTTGGTTTGGTTGCCAATCATTTTTACTCCCAGTCTTCCGGATCACTGTCGTCATCAATATCATCGTCATCAGTGATTTCAGTTTCGATTTGGGACAGTTCCCGACCAATTTGTTGTAAGAGTTTTTGTAGCTGTTTTAGTTGTTCTGGATCTGCGGGTGGTCGCAGTCCCATTTTAATAGCTGTGTTAGTAGCTCTAGTGAGTTGATTAATATTGCTGCCGATGCGGACTAATTCTCGGTAAGTAGCTAGGGTTATTTTGCTCAGTCGTTTGGGCAGTGGTTTTAGTAAAACACTGCGTCTAGTTAATTCAGCTATGCTTAGTCCCGCGTCTTGTGCTTTCAACTTAATCATCTCGTGTTCGATTGCGTTGACACGAGCCTCTAATGTTTTAGTACGAAGCAGGTTTTTTGACAGTTTGGGGCGCATAACTGTGGGATGTCTTAGAGGGGGTTTCCAAAGCGGGGACACTTCCCCCTTTGGCAAGCCTGTCGTCCGAGCGGAGCGAGGTTTGCCGTAGGCAAAAGGCACGGCTTGCTTCTAGCCCATTTTTGGGGTAAGCGAGGTGTCGTGTGCTACGGCTATACGGAGGGCACAGCAGGGGGCTAAAGGCAGGAATATAAAGGCGTAGCCGTGCTGCTGAATATCCTACAACTTACAGAAGGATATATCAACGGCGTAGCCGGAATTTGATAAAATCAAGCAGTCGGTAAATTCTGGTTCGGCGTAGCCGTAATAGAGGAGATAGAAACGGCGTAGCCGCTATATGAAAATTCTCTTCTTCAGCGTAGCTACCGCACAAAATAATAGTTCGGCGTAGCGGGAATATGAAAAGATAATTCAGCGTAGCTGTTTTAAGTAAAAGTCTCTGATTCAGCGTAGCTGTAATAGCCAGTTTTTTTAGCATTAGCTTGAATAAGACTACCAGCGAAGCTGCCACAGTAAAAAATAGTTTGGCGTAGCCGCAATAGTCAATTTTTTTGAGGATTTTGAATCAGATTTTTTCAAATAGCCGATAATTATCAGTTAATCAATATTCATGAGATAACCATGAGTGAACATCAGAATTCAGAAATAATTACGAAACAGAAGATTGATAAGGCCATTAATCTGCTGAAGGAGCAAAAGCCAAAAGAACGAGAAGATGTATCGGACAGAGAGGCCATCAGGAAAATGAGACGGTACATTGAAAAGCTGACCTCTGATAAGTATGGCTACAGTTATAATGAAGTGTCAGAGATGCTGAAAGGTCTGGGCATCAATTTGAGTGGCAGCAGAATCAAATATTTATTGGGCGAGTTGAAGAAAAGCAGCCGTCGCCGTCATCAAGCATCTGATAACGGCGATAGTAGTACGTCAGAGAATAGGACTACTGAAAATCAGCAAGCAGTTGTTGAAAGCAGCGAAGCTGAAGAAGCACCCGTAAACAATACGAAGAGCAAGAGCAAGAAACAACTAAAAGCAGCTGAGGCAGCAACATAGAAACAATGGCATCCTAGTTTTAGTCTTTAATCAGGTCAAGTTAGCCACATAATAGGAATCAATATGGGAGAAGCTCAAAGGCGTAAAAAGTTAGACCCCAATTGGGGTAAATCGGGAGGATTTAAAAAGTTAGACCCCAATTTGGGTAAATCCGAAGGATTTAAAAAGTCAGACCCCAATTTGGGTAAATCCGAGGGATTTAATCATCCCAACAAACCTAAAATCACCTACTTGACTGAATCACATCCCGATTATCAAACCGCCTCTGACATTAAAAATGCTCACTATGCTGGCAAAACTCGTGTTTACCTTGTTCGCTTAGATTATGACGATGGTGAGTATTTTATCGGCGCAGTCAACACATTCTTAGTCGGTACTCAAATTACAGTCAACGCCATCTGGACTCCGTACCCCAACAGCCAACGCACAGGTCTAGAAATTCTAGACAGTATCCGTCGAGATATTGGTTTAAAAGCTAGAGACGAAATGTTTCAGGCCGATGCTGTTCTGATCGACTTTGAATCTGACTGAACAACTTGGCCTAGATATAGCGAAGCTGTCACCAGGGGCAAGATAGACTGAAAACTCTTACTTGTCGGTGGAACCATAATACCGAGAATTTCTGACAGAGATGAACTGTAATTTGGAGTCATTCAGTAATGCTCTTGCGGTGCTTTGAAATGTTTTTCTCTTTTCAGTGTAAAATTAGACCACTAAGGAAATACTAATGATTAATTGCAAGGCTTTGTAATCTGTTAGATTCATGGTTAGGAAAAACTGGAACGTTATTTATATCAATAGAAATCCCGATAATCCAGATGACGGGTGGGGATGGGTAGAGGTCTTAACTGAAGACATCCAACGTTTCAGTATTCCATATCAACAACCTGTAGGAAGGTTTATAACAAGGCATAAGGAAGTCACAGTCACACAATATAAAGATTCTATTCCTTATACTGAGACTTGTATTAAAACATATATTGGCTACCTCAATGTCCCATCTAGAGGTAGGGTGGCTGGCAAGAAATTTACGCTCAATATCGGTGGAGAACTGATTCCTATCAAAGTTCAAAAGTCTTTAACTATTAATGCAGTGTCGGCATGGCTCAAGACTTGGACAAGTCCTGAGACGAAGATTGTTACTCCGGGTAATAGATTAATTTCACTTGATGGTGATAAGTTAGCTAAAACTGCTCATTTTGTTTACTTTATCCTCAACTCTGAGAGCAAAGCCATTAAAATAGGTCGAGCCAAAAATTTAGAACAGAGGATCAGATCGCTACAAACATCTAGCCCAGCCTATTTAAAGCTCATCAAGTCAGTACAGGTGGATGGGGCTGAAAAAGCGATTGAACTAGAGAAAGCATTACATCAGCAGTTTCAAGCAATCAGACTGGCTGGAGAGTGGTTTAAGGCTGAACCTTTATTAATTGAATACATCAGTCAGATTTGATGAGCTATTTTACCTTTCTGCCGTGCCATCAAGCCGCAACAGCGTAAATAAAATGTTGGGGTTAATGGGTCAATGACCATTGGTGTGTGTGGATTGTCCAGTAAAACTGTATATCTATTTAATTACCGTTAGTGGACGGAACGAAAAACAGGCATTTTGGGACGAATGTAGTCCTAACTATCACATTATTAAGCTTGTCTGCACTGGGAAATGGTACGAAAGTCGCAATTATTCCATGAGGCAACCCCTGCTGTAGGTAAAGGCTACAACTGGCGCAGTATTTTGATAGATTTACAGTTAAAGATTCCGGTTAAGCCTGGGCTGCATCCCTGGACAGCCAGTTTTTGAAGATTTCATCTCGCCCATCGTCAGCGTCAACCACACGATAAACTCGTTGGCGATCGCCCGTGCCATCACGACAGATGTATTTGAGTTTCAGCCCTATCTTCTTCAGCAATCGCCGTAAGATAACGATGGGGCTGTCATTGTCATTGAGGGTAATTCCCAAAACAGTTTTGACTTGCCACTTCACAGATAGGGCATTGTTAGCCATCTGTACTAGGTCGGCATCAGTCCCCCGGAATTCGCGGTCATCGGCGATGAAATTGGGGATGTTGAACAGTTCCAAGGCATGAATTACCAAACCCAGTTGACCGCCGTTAAAGTCTGGTAGCCAAGCACTCTTACAAGCAAGCATCTTTTCACCCAGTTTGCGATCGCGGTCAGCAACTTTCGCTCTGCCCAAGGTCAGGTAAAAATGCAGCCTCAGTTGTGGGTAATAACCTTGATCGTCTTTTTTGACGAGTTCCGAGGTAACGTCCACACCGTAACGCTGTTCTAGCTTATATTTGCGCTCAATGTGGCGTTCAGTTGTGGTTTTAGCTCGTTGTTGTTGCAGCGCCTCATATTTGGCAGCAGTCATCGTAGTTGTATCGGCAGCAGTGATATCCTGACATTCGCCGTTGTAAACTTCATTTGTTTGGGCGGTGATTTCGTTGTTTAACTTTTTGCGAATTTTGTTGTCATTGACATCGACAATGTTATGACCTTCGTTGCCTAATTCCTCTAGCACAGTGTCGCGGTAATGAATCATACCCGCATTGATGCGACAGGCCATTTTGCCAAAAACGTTTAAGGCAGTGCGGTTAATGTTGATTTCATCGCCGTCAATGATCAATGAAGCATTCTGTAGCAGCTTCAAGTTAGCTTGAAAGCGTTTATGCTCACAGGCTAACAGGGATTTGAGGTTAATTGCTCCGTTGCCGATTTTCCCAAGTCCATGAGGGGCTACCCAGAGATGACGCGGTATCGCCTCTCGGACACGGGCTAAGGCTTGGCGAGTGGCATTTTCTGGTGCTACTCCCCGGAAGCACCCCCAAACGCTGGTAAAATGCCCCCAAATGTCAATGCTGACTCCCGTGCCGATGGATGGGGAGGCCAGCACAATGTCATATTCCAGCAGCACTTTGTTTAATCTTGAGATGCAGTTGTAAGCTTCGTGTTGCGGGTCGGCAATCGTTTCGGAGTCAATACGAAGTATTTTGCGATCGGGAAATTGTTTCTTGAACCTCGCTTCTAAGACTTTGGTTCCCCATTTGGATTTAGCTTTTTGGCAATCAACGGCAATAAAGGGCTTACCCCCGGTTTTGATGTGGGCTTCCAGAGCAGCTAACCAATTAACCGGGGTAGTTTGTTTGTAGTGGTAGATGTTCCAGGGTTGACCCTTCCAGTTGTTGACCACCACCCAAGGGGTAACGTTGGTTTCTGCTAGACCCATAACCATTTCTGGTGATAAATCAGATAAGTCAGCATCAGCCAGGATAACTTTACCCCGTCCAGGGGCGAAGGCATTTTTGAATAACTGGGAAAGTTGGTTGAGGACTTCCACTCGATGCTTCTTAACTTCAGTGTTGGCAGAGAGCAAATGCCAGATCACCTGCTCGGATTCGTCAATGATTACTAGGGGTTCTTTCCAGTAAAGGGCGTTAAATCTGGCTTGACCGTTGGGGTGTAAACTGTCTACACACAGCGCAAAACCAAGTAAAATCCCGGTTTCGCTGTTTCTGACTTCGGTAATGTAGGGGATGCCTACCCGATCCGCGATCGCTTGGGCTAACTGTACCCTGTGCGATAAGAGGATAACGGGTTGACCGTTAGCGATCGCCTCAGCAACGATCGCGGCAAATGACTCGGTTTTACCAGAACCTTTAACGGATTTGAGTAAAATCAGTTTAGCGGTTTCCGGGATGGTCAATGCTCCCAGGTAACGCTGATTGAGAACGAGTGCCGCCTCAATTGAGAGTCGGCTGTACTCTTTGACCTGCCATTTTTCTTTTGTCAGTGCTAGTTTTATAATTTCATCAGTAACAGCTGGCCCCCTAGCGGCAATTAAGTCATCAATGCCTTTTTCAGGGTAACTCCACTGTGTCACTAGGACTTGACAGCCACACTTCGTTAACAGTTTCGCGGTTTGGCTAATGGCAATATTCACCCGTTGAACTGTTTCTGGCTTGGTGTCGTGGTCAAAGCAGATGATGAATTTACGTCCAAGGGTGGCGAAGTGTTGCAACTCTGGAATTAGGTGTAAATTACCTGTGGGCTGTCCAAATTCATCTTTGGGATTGCGGTAGCCACTGTTTATCCCAGGAAGGGCGATCGCTGCATAGCCTAAAGTAAGCAATGCCCCTGCTTTTTTAGCACCCTCACAAATCACAACTGAGATGTTGTACTTCCATACCCAATGCCAGAAGCCTAATGCCCTATCTTCATCGCTAATGGTCAAGTCATATCGTGCGGCCACACTCTCCCAGATGTGATCTGGTACTGCCAGGAAGAATGCCCGTGTTGGCACTCTTAGGGGATGTTCATACTTGATGAATTTAAGAACTTTGTTCAGGTCGCGCCTGGGGTGGTCGGGTTTCATGCCGCCCCACATCATGGGGCTATAATCGTTAAGCGGGTCAACGCCACTGCACCACCAGTTAAGTCCTTCGATGTGGCGATACTTCTTCAATACCCCGTCTCTGAGTCGTCCATCGTTACGGCGGGGGACGTTTTGACCATAAAACAGGTAATCGTAGGCGGCAGTGCCCGATACGGAAATCACGTTTAGCGCAATAATTCCAGGGTCAACAGCACTGGCTAACCATTCATTCCAGTGGTGCGCTTCTATGTCAGAGGGACGGGATATGATCTCGTACCTCTGTGTAACTTCAATTTTTTGAAGTTCACAGTTACTATTTTTCACAGCTTTTCCCTCAAATACGTTGTTTTTCAGTATCTGGAGGGGGTTATCGCGCTGCTACACCTTATATCTACGAGATTTACTATTTTGCTTGTTTAGAATTTTTTTGGTCAAAAATTTTGATAAATTTCTATGCAAAATTTCGCAGTGAAAATATAGAAATTTCCACAGCAGCCCATATAATATGAGTAAGCAGCGCGGATTAAATCTCAGTTTGCCAAGCAGTGGTGGTCAAGCTTCCACACTTTTAGCCACTTTTTGGAAGGTTTGAGATAAGTTCCCGCTCCTGAAAGCTTATAAAATTGAACTTTTGCTACTGGACAAAGCGTTTAACTATTTACGCTTTGTCTTTTTGCTTTTTCGTTTCCTTGTACTCACCTCCGTATCTCATTTAATTAAACAATAGCTAGATCATACAAAACTTCTGTTTGTCTGAAATTTAGCAAGGCTCTAATTTCCCTAGAAATTACTTAATAAAAGTTGATACTGTTGTTATTCCGGTTTTTGCTAAGTTGCTCATTGTGTTTTCTCCTGCTTTTTCTCCCTAGCGGCAATAGCTTCTTGACATAGCACGACAACCATTTGACTTACTGTTCTAGTTTCATCAGTGGCCAATCCTGCAACTTGCTCATAAACTTCTACCGGGAAAGTTACATTTACTCTTTTACCTTTATACTTTGGCATTTATTAGATAGCTTTAGGCACTATTAGTATCAAATTACCTTATTTAATGTGCCTAAAGTATAAGCAAAAGTAGTTTCTAGTAGTGCCTACTACTATCTAATAGATGCTATATTAGCATTGTGAGCCAAAAAACGCCACTCAACAAAGGCAACAGAAGCCAGAAAGTGATGCTTTGGCTTGCCCCCAACTGGATATGTGGATTTAAAGCGATAAGCGCCTCTAAATTCTCCAAAGCCAGAAAAATCAAGACTTTTACCAATCATCGGAACCATGACAACCGTATATTCCAATGCCAAAAATTGGCTAGTTCAGGCAGACTTGTTAGCCAAATCCGGGCTAACTGACCTCACAGGAGGTAAAGACGCAGGAGCAGGGTATGGGAAGGCAATCATCGGTGATTTTTCGATCATGATGCCAGCCGCATACTCACTTGTTCGCAATCGCAATATTATGCACCACGAAACCATCTCAAAAGATGGCTGCTGGCTGCGTTATGTAGAAGGAACGCGGCTTGACTTAAAAGATGTTCAATTCTTCTGGGGCAGTGCTGCTATAGCGCAAAGTGACCATACCCTGTTACACGAGGACAAAGCAAAGAAAGCAGAACTGGCATTAGAAAGCATCCTTGCAGACTTAGCCGTTCTGAATATTCCCGATGGGGTCAAGCTAGAAATTAGTTTGAGCAACCATAACCCCGAACGCTGGGCGACTGAGATTAAGCGCAGAGTTGAAGGGACTCACACCTTTGAACATTTGCACCCACTTACTCGTTCCATTGTCACCAAGACAGTTGAGATTGTTGTTACAGGCATTTACCCCGAAGGATTTGGAAGCATTGCCCACTGCTTATTCGGTGAAGCGTCCCTGGTGCTTGACCCCTCAGAATTAGCGATCGCACTCGATATCGGTTCATCCACTTGGTTGATTACCGTGTTCAACGGTAGCGGTGCAGTCATAGACCGTCACCTGATTGAGGGTGGAGCCGGTGAACTCCACTCGATGATTGCAGAAGCGCTCGACAAGCGAAACGACCGAGTAAGCCTGCTGTCCAAGGATGTGAAGCACTCGCCCAGCTTGGTGAACCAAGGGATTATTGAAGCCACTTTCACATACGGCGGCAACCACCTTACAGGCAAGAAGTTCGAGGCAGAGTACAGCCAGTGTCTAGATGAGTGGTGGAGTAACAGGATTGAGAAATTCGCCAATTTCGTGACTGCTGGCAATTACCTTGATAGAGCAAAATACCTTGTCGCCTGGGGTGGTGGTGTTTCTCTACCAGTGGTGGATCAGAACTTAGCCGGTTTAGGCTTTGTGGTCTTGAATAATCCCCAATTCATCAATGCTTTGGGGTTGAAGCTATTAACTCAAATTGCAAGAGGAGCCTAATCAATGAATTACGAATCTCGGCGTATAACCATCTCCTACCTAGCAGTAATTGAATTGTGCAAGATTTTTGATTTACCCCAAGATGCACCGACACAAGCACTTTCAGCAGGTGTAGAGAAGCTGATTTTTCAACACGGTAATGTCCAAACATCACCCAAAGTTGAAACCGCAACATCTACACAGCCCAATAAATCGGCACTTAGCGCAATGGTCACTAATTTTAAAGGGGCAGCATGAGCAGAACCACATTCAGAAACACGGTTTTAGGCATTGGAGCAACAGCAGCAGCGTTAGCCCTTGGCTACTTCGGAGTGCAGTACTTCGGTAAAAACAATATGTTCACCATCGCCGCAGCCGTGGGAGGTGCAGGGGCCATCAGCTATGTACTTCAGAAACCGAGTCAGCCAGAAGCGCCAACCACACCAATCAAAACCCAAAGGAGAAGAAACAAGTCATGAGTGACCAAGACACCCAAAAGACACAGCCAAGCCTAACGACCACCGAAATCATGACCATCATCCTCGGTTGCGAACAGACTTTAAGGTTTGTGCAAGCATCTCCCAATTACCAGCAAATTGAAGCCTCCGAGCGGTTCAGCACATCGAATGACTTAAAGATGGGCGATGCAGTGCAAGCCTTGATGGAGATTCACGAAGCGATTCTAAATATCGAGTTTTATTCACAAGTTGAGGGACAAACTTATGCTTTCAACGACAGCCTTACAGCGTAACCACCTCTACGAATTTCGCGGTCAACAACTGCGCTACAGCCATCAGTCTAATTGTCGAGTCAATGCCCCTTTCATATTCAATGACTCTAAGGGCAAACGAAAAGAATTAAGCCAAAACCAAGTGCAGAGGGAGGTTTTTGAACTTGTTGAGTTTTGTGAGAACTGATAATGAAGCGATTGCCCCGACCGACCAAAGTAAGTGCAATCGCCTCAGCCGAAAGTGCATCAAGTACACATCGTTACAAGGATTCTAACAAATGACACTTGATTACAAAAATCCCAACGATTGGGGACGCTCACCTCTGACCGACTCCGCCCTGAGAAAGCAGCAATTCAAAGCAGAAAATCCTGAAGAATGGGCTGCAATGATTGAGGCAGATATTGAGGCACTCTCCACACCAATATTCGAGAGTGAAGATTACCCACCCTTCACTGGGACGGAATTTCTAGCAACTCATGAAACCATTGATGACCATCCATACTCTGCTGCATTTGGTCAATTCTTAGGCAATGGGATTGACGCGGACATTGCAAATATCTTGGCGTTTGGCTCTAACAGATTTGATTTAATTTCTGATGATTTTGACGACTCAGTAAGGCAATTAGCAACGAGAATTTATAACCGATTTGAAGACATGGGCTATTGGGATGAAGTGCCAGAATCGGACGATGATATCAACTACGACTTAATACCTTATTAGGAGAATAACGCAATGGACTTTGCAATACGTAATCCGGTAGTTGGTCATAGTTCCCACATTGATGAAAAAGCGCAATCCTGGGGAGGATTTGAGTCTGATATTCTGGGCTATCTTTCGGATATAAACAAGCTAGAGCAGTTTGCGGATTATGCGAATAACGCCCAAGAATTATCTGACCGATTAGAGCCTTTTTTAGACAACGCCAAGGTCGTCTTTGAGGCGATGGAGAAGCTAACAAAAGGTCAAGTAACTTGGACAGAACTTCGTAAACAATACGGTTCCCATGTTGCGGGTGCTATCGCCAAAATTCGCAAACTAAACTCCGAGTTTGATTCGGAGATGAGTAAAATAGATGCCCAAGATAGAGCAGACCTCCTGCGAATTGACCAAAAACGTAAGCACGGACTAGCCGAAGTTGCAGCCCAATTACACCATGATTTACAAACAGAATTGTGGCGGCATGAAAACAAGGTAAGCGGCATCGAAAATAGACAGACTGTACAAGCCGAAAGGCAAGCAATTACTACGGGATTAAGAGAGAAACGCCAACAACTTTTAGCCCGTGCGAGGTTTGGCTCAAGAGCATTAGAACCAAATCAAACACCCCAGGAAGTGATACCAGTTACTAGCCAAAATCATGCACCAGCATCTAGTGTTTCAGCAACAGGAACAGTTCGCGGTTGGGGTGCAATGTTGGGTAACTTGTGGCAGAAGTTAGGCGATAGATAACTATTAGTTGAAAGGACACAGGCTGATGCTAGTAAGGAAACGAAATGAAGATCCTCATAGCGTCAGCCCTTTTTTGCATGAAGGGCTGGCACAAAC
>NZ_JACKZS010000230.1 GCF_014222285.1 Nostoc sp. UCD121 | reverse complement strand
CACGGGTACGTGTAACCTCCGTTGACCCTGGTATGGTGGAAACGGAATTTAGCGAGGTGCGGTTTCACGGAAATACTAAACGCGCTAAAACGGTCTACCAGGGAGTTACCCCACTGACAGCAGATGATGTGGCTGATGTGATATTTTTCTGTATGACGCGATCGCCCCATGCCAATATTAACGAAGTTGTGCTGATGCCTGTTGACCAAGCTAGCGCTACCTTAGTTAACCGGCGAACAGAAAAGTAACCCAATTTAAGAAGATTTAATTCTAAACAATCCCACATATTTTGAAAATTTTACTACGCTCATTTCCAAAAAACCGTGGTTAGATTTGGAATATTTTGATGTTACTAAAAAGACTTTATTAAATGTATTTTTCTTTTGCCGTATAAAATTAACCTGCTAAATCCCCCTTAAAAAGTACAAAATCTTGGGTTTTTGAGATGCGATAAATCGCCATCTCTACAAGTGTTTTGGTCTTATGTGAACTGTATTGCCTTAAAAAGGGGGGACTTTGATTCTGGTCTTGCAAACTGTAGCGACTGGCGTGGGTTAGGGGGGATCAATAAGAGCCTGAAATAACAAGCAACTACTTTTCAAACATCCTTTAAGGCTAGTTGGAAAATCTGAGAAAATACGGGAAATTACAATTTCCTCAAAAACTTATAGCTTTTGGCTGTAGATGATTGCGGAAATTGTTTTAATTGTCTTGTAGTTATATAGTTTCTACTTATTAAAAAATAAAATAAGCATCTATCCTAAGATATATTTTTTAGGGTTAATCTTTCTGTATGCATTTTTTAGAACTAGATTATGCAAAAATGATTTTTACTCCTACATAAAATTCATATATGTTATCCAAAGGAAAGTGCTGACTATACATAATCAAAATAAAAGTGCTGTAGTGGATGCAGGATGAGTTAAAAAAGCCTGAACTACTTCTGCTTCAGACACTTAAAACTTTCTGAAGTTTAATTTCTTAAGTAAATTTTATAGTTTTGACAATAAAAGGAATATTTTATTGTTTAACAAAATATCATATCTTCAATATTTTCTTTCTCTTCCCGTTAAACCTTCTCTGCGAACCGTTCTGATTATTCCTTTTATTTTGCAAATCTTAGCGGTGGTGAGTTTAACGGGTTATCTCTCATTCAAAAATGGGCAAAAAGCAGTAAATAATATTGCCACACGGCTACTAAGTGAAATTAGCCAGCGTGTTCAGCAGAATCTGCATACTTTTCTTGAAGCTCCCCAGCAAATTAATCAGAATAATGCTAATACTATTAAAATTGACCAATTAAACATACAAGATTTTCCTATCTTAGAAAAATATTTTTTTGAGCAATTAAAAGTATTTAATCAAGTAAGTCTAATTGGGTTTGCCAATAAAAACAAAGAGTTTATTTCAGCAGAAATATTTCCTGATGGCTCTTTGACAATCAGAGCATCTGGTAAATCGACTAAATATAATTTACGGACTTATACTACTAATAAACAAGGCACACGCACGGGAATCAAGGATTTTGGTAAACCTTATGATACTCAGAGACGTAATTGGTATAACAAAGCAATAGCAGAAGAAAGATCAATGTGGAGTGAAATTTATCCTCATAATTCTGGAATTGCTTTGTACATCGCTGCTAGTCAGCCTGCTTACGATAAACAGGGAAATTTGCAAGGTGTATTACTCTCAAATTTAAACTTATCCAAAATTGGCACTTTTCTGCAAAATTTAAAAATTGGTAAAACAGGAATAAGTTTTATTGTTGAGCGCCAGTCTGGAAAATTGGTAGCAACTTCAACTAATGAAAAGCCCTTCCGCTCAAATAAGTTAGAATCACAATTAGCAGAGAATAGAATTAAGCCATTTTTGGCTATAGATAGTAATGATAAACAAACACAATTTACTAGTAAATATTTAAAAAATAAATTTAATGAATTTAAGTCAATTAATAGCTCACAGCAATTATATTTCTCGATAGATGGTAAGTGGCAGTTTATTCAAGTTTTACCCTTCCAAGATAATCGAGGACTTGACTGGTTAATTGTAGTAGTAGTCCCAGAAGATGACTTCATGCAGGAAATTAATGCTAACACCCGCACAACTATTTTGTTGTGCATTGTTGCTTTGATAGTGGCTGTAGCTGTCGGTGTTTTAATTTTACGGTGGATTACTCAACCAGTTCTAGCTTTAAAAAAATCAGCTTTAGCGCTTGCTCAAGGTGAATGGGAAAAAAGAATAGAAATAGAGCGTTCCGATGAATTGGGGGAATTAGCCAAGTCATTTAATAGTATGGCGGATCAACTCCAAGAAAAATTTTCGGAAATGCAGGATTTAAACAAAGCTTTATTGCAAAGTGAAACCCGCCTGAAACAATTTCTTGACGCTATACCTGTGAGTGTTTCGATAGATGATAGTAGTGGGCAACTCTACTATACTAATCGAGCTTCACAACAGTTAGTCAACGTAGAGTTATTACCATCTATCGAATACGAAAATATAGCAGAATATTATCAAATTTATCTAGCTGGAACTGACCAGTTATGCCCTGCTGATGAACTGCCAATTGTATATTCTTTAGCTGGTAAAACTGTCCATGTTGATAATCTTGAGTTTCGCCACCCGAATAAAACTATCCCTGTAGAAGTTTTAAGCACCCCAATTTTTGATGAATCGGGGAAAGTAATATATGCGCTCACTGTTTGTATTGATATTACCGAACGCAAAAAAGCAGAGAAGATTCTAGCTGATTATAATTCGATTTTAGAGCAACAGGTTACTGAACGTACCCTAGAACTACAACGAGAAATAACTGAACGCAAGCAGGCAGAAGTAGCGCTTCTAGAAAGCGAGACGCGATTTCGGCTATTAGCAGAGGCAACATTTGAAGCGATCGCTATTACCGAGCAAGGCATACTTTTAGACACTAACCAAACCTGTGCGGAGATGTTTGGTTATGAACTTTCTGAGTTGCTTGGTATGCGTGTCATGGATTTTACTGCTCCTGAATATCGGGAACAGGTGATGCAGAAGATTCGCTCAGGAGATGAGGGAATTTATGAAACCGTTTGTCTTCGTAAGGATGGAAGCACATTTCCGGCTGAGATCAGAGCCAGAGTTATGCCATATCGTGGGCGTACCATCAGGATGGCTGCAATACAGGATATTACTAGTCGCAAGCAGGCTGAAGAAGCAACCGTATTGGCAGAACGTAACCGCTTGGCACAGGAAATTCATGATACTTTAGCACAAGCCTTCACCGTTGTTATTGTCCACTTAGACACCGCCTCACGAAAACTGACAACAGATATAGAAGTAGCACAGAAATTAATCAAAGCAGGGCGAGACTTAGCTCATTCTGGGCTAACTGAAGCACGCCGTTCGATAAAAGCATTACGCTCTCAATTATTGGAGGACGGCGACATTTTTAATGCTCTCAATCGCTTCGCCACACAGATGTTTTCCCCTACCAAAACACATATTGTCTGCCAATTAATAGGCGAGATATACCCCTTGTCTCCAGATGTTGAAAATAACCTACTCCGCATTGGACAAGAAGCATTAACCAATGCCTTCAAGTATGCCCAAGCTGGAGAAATCCAAATTGAACTGGCGTATCAAGAAAGACAGTGCAGCTTGCGAATCAAAGATGATGGCCAAGGGTTTGACATCGCCAGTGTATCTGTTATCAACAGCTTTGGGCTTTTAGTCATGAGCGAACGCGCTGAACGCATCGGGGCAAAACTAACAATTCAGAGTTCGCCAGGACAGGGAACAGAAGTTTCAGTGTTAGTCTACCGAGAGTAAATGATTATGAGTCAATCCAATGTCATTCGCATCCTGCTTGCTGACGATCATCCCATCTTGGGACAAGCTTTAACAATGTTTCTTCAATGTGAGCCAGACATGACTGTAATCGGCCATGCTGGCGACGGGCGAGAAGCGTTAGAACTTTTCCACCAACATCAACCCGATGTAGCGCTGATGGATTTGCGAATGCCGAAGATGGAAGGTGCTGATGCGATCGCAGCCATCTGTGCTAAGTTTAAACACGCCCGGATCGTTGTATTAACTACCTTTGATGGCGATGAAGATATCTATCGGGGATTACGGGCGGGTGCAAAGGGCTATCTCCTCAAGGGGGCTGAACCGAACGAACTCTTAGATGCGATTCGCACTGTTCATAAAGGTCAAAGGTATATTCCGCCCACTATAGCAGCCAAGCTAGCCGAGCGGATGGGTAGTGAGGAATTGAGCGATCGCGAGTTAGAAGTGCTGCGCCTGATCGCCAAGGGCAAGAATAACCAGCAGATTAGCAATGTCCTCAATATTGCCGAGAGTACTGTCAGATTTCATACCAATAATATTTTCGGTAAATTGAATGTCAGCGATCGGACTCAAGCCCTAGTCACCGCCCTGAATCGCGGGATTGTTAGGCTGTAGTTTGCAGCTTCTCGACCTCACATTTTGATAGGTTTAAAACCCAACATTTCGCTAGTGACAATGTTGGGCTTATTTTCTAAGCTTAGTATATTCACTTAGTTTTAATTTGTATAGATGCATGGGGGGCGATCGCACTAATTAAATTAGGTGATAGTGGCGATTGCAATTCCCTACTTTACAAATAAACTCTTGTGTGAATAACACTCTAGCGCCAACCTCCGTGCGGTTCTGCAATAGTTAGATGGAGCAAAAATTTCCCATTTCTATCTCACTCATGCATAAGTTGATTTTGCTTGCACTTAATTAAAGAAGGAAGGGCAGCACATAAGTCTAAATCACATAATCAGATTTTTGCCAATACGTAAGTCCTAATCAGTAAGATGCGTTCAAGAGGCTTTATTTTGCTTTGCAAATGGCAAATTTATTGAATGTAATAAGGGATTAATATGGATTACACAATCATCAAAGATAGAGACAAATCAAACAAGGAAGAAAAAGCACAGACTTTAATAGAGCAACCTAAATGGACTCTTAAAGAAGTGGCATTACCTAAAAGCACAATTGACCAAATTGACCAGATGGTTGCTTACATAGAAAACAGAAATAAACTTTTGAATGATTGGCAATTTAATCGGTTCCTGAAAACAGGAAGTGCTTTGAGTGTTAACTTTTTTGGCATACCAGGTACAGGTAAAAGCATAACGGCTGAGGCAATTGCTCATAAACTTGGAATGTCAATTATTAAAGCTAACTATGGTGAGCTTGAATCTTCTTTCGTAGGAGGAACATCTGATAATTTAGCATCAGTTTTCAAAACGGCAGAAGAAACAAAAAGCTTACTATTCTTTGATGAAGCTGATGCTGTCCTCAGCAGAAGAATCTCCAATCTATCACAAGCAGCCGATCATGGTGTAAATTCAGCAAAAAGTACTTTGCTCACTCTCTTGGATAAGTTCAACGGGATTATTGTGTTTGCCACAAATCTTTTTGATAACTATGATGATGCTTTTTTGAGAAGAATTCTTTTCAATATAGAGTTCTTAGCTCCAGATTTATCCATGAGAGAAAAACTATGGAGATTTCATCTATCGGAAAATGTACCCAAAGAAATAACTTATGAGCATTTAGCAAATATTAGTGATGGTCTTTGTGGTGGTGATATAAAAAATATCACTATTAAGTTAGGCTTAAAATTGCTAACTGGAAAAGTACAGAGTATTGATGAACTTTTAGTCAAAGAAGAAATTGAAAAGTATACAGAAGTAAAACTACGACACAAGAAAACATCAGTGTTAGTCGAAACTACAGTGAATTGATCTGAACAAAACATTACGAAGAAGGAAGTTTATGGATCCAATTACTTGGGCAATAATTATAGGTAGCGCTTTAGCAGGGGTTGCTGTTGGTTATTTTTGGGATGAAATAAAGGAATGGGCTAGTCGAATGCTAGGCCATATTCTTGATGCTATCAACACAGCAATTGAAATTACATCAGACGCAACTGTTTATCTTGTAAAACAGGGCAGTCGTTTTTACAAGAGGATAGAAGTTTATGTTAGAAATGTTCGCTCTAATGCGACAACTCTTAAGTACAAAGAGGAGGAAATTGCCGAAGTTCCTGCTGATGTCGAAGAGCAATTTAGGAAAAAAGGCAACAGAGTGAAAGTTTTACAAGAGGCAACTTAGGAGATAATCAGTTATGGATAAGCAAGAAAGTCTTCAAGATAAGTTTGGTAAGCTATTCAATAATATGACAAGCATTCCAAAGAAACTCGCAGATGCAGTTGAAGAGGGACTAAAAGAACCTTCTAATTTAGTCTGTGTTCAAGAAGGATTGTTGAATTTTGATTTGATTGAAGAAGACGCGAGACGGATACAAGGAGATTTAAAAGCCAGAGGTGATAGGGTTCTTGGTAGTAATCTTATCTTAGATTACGAACGGAAATTCATGGAAATTCGGACTTACATTGAGAGAGGTGATAAGAATTTTGTGATCATAGTTGATGCTGAAGTAAAACGAGCAACTAATACTCCCTCTGACATTTTACACGAACTAAAAGAAAAAGGGCGTGTTGAGTTAAGTTTAAAACTTTAGAGAATAGTAAAAAATCAGAACCACTGGTGTAAAACTGGTGGTTTTTCTTTACAGCAATTCTAAATTTGGCTCTCTAATGTCTACGACAGGCTACGCCTACCCTTTTCACTCTTATTTTGCACTTACACTTAATGAGATAGAAGTCATCTAAGCGAAGTTAAAGACTAGGCAAAAGCGGCGAGTTACCTTACTCAACCCCCGACATGAACACCAGGTCGCCTCTGGGGATTCTTTTCAGCCCGACGGAGTACTTCACGGGTAACTACAGCAATATCGCCCTCTCCAAACAAGATAAAACGCAGTAAATATTGTATGGGGTTCCCCTCAACCCAGCCGAAGTAGGCATGGGGAATCTTACCTGTTTGGTCACGAATATACAGCAGTAAAGCCGCGATCGCATTGGGGACTGCTGCACTCTCAGCCCGCAGGATGCGATAATCACCAACTTGCACCCCTCTTACTTTGATGATATCCGCAAATTCTGAAGCATCTGATACCTGAATCTCTAGAAAAAGAATTGGATCGTTGGGTGGAATATGGTTATCCTCGCGTACCTCTTTCTCTTTCATAAAATACTCTAGGACATCACCCGTATTCAACCGATTTGCAATCAGTCGGATTGCTCCTTGGCTCTCTTCAGCAAGGAATTGGGCAGCAAGTTCGTCAACTTCGATCCGCTCTGCTCGTAGTTCCGTCGAACGCCAAACACGAGAAACCAGGGAAGTAAAAATGATCGCACCGATGAAAAACCCAGCAATCCTAATCCCTTCTGGTCTTTCGATGATGTTAACAATAGTGGTATATAAAAATAACAGTGTAATAGTAGCAAAAACCAGTCTTGCCCGCTTCTCTCTGTGACGGTGGGCTGATAAGGTGACGGCAAAGGCTGCTGAGGTAATTAATACAAGCACACCAGTTGCATAAGCCCCACCTTGGGCTTCTACACTTGCTTTGAAGATAATTGTGACAACAAATGCGATCGCAGTGTAGACTAACACCAAAGGTCGCGTTACCCGTGCCCAATTGGGAGCCATGCCATAGCGTGGTAGGTAGCGAGGCACGATATTCAGCAGTCCCGCCATTGCAGATGCACCTGCAAACCACAAAATAGAAATAGTACTTAGATCGTAAATCGTGCCAAAGGCGTTGCCTAGATACAAATGTGCTAAATAAGCAAGAGCCCGTCCGTTAGCTTTGCCCCCAGATGCAAATTCTGCGACTGGAATCAGTAGAGTGGTTATAAAACTGGTGGTGAGCAAAAAGAAGCTCATAATCAGAGCAGCACTGGTAAGCAACTTGCGTGTATTCCGAATCCGCCCTTTGGAATATTGGCGAGTGTCACTGCTGTTACCTTTGACAAGAGGCATCACGGTTACACCAGTCTCAAAGCCTGATAATCCTAGCGCTAGCTTGGGAAATATCAAAAGAGCTATACCAATTAAGATAAAAGGATTGGAATGGCGGGCAAAAAGTGCAGTCTGCCAGTTAGCGATCGCTCCTGGGTGAGTTAAAATTTGGTACACACCGACGATCACGACAATGAAGTTTAACAGCAGATAAACTGCCACCAAAACTACTGCAATCCCAATTGCTTCTCGAAAACCTCTCAAGAAAACTGCGCCTAGTAATGCAACTAATATTAGGGTGATTGCGATCGTCTGACTGTGAAACCAATGTGGGGTAAGCGGATTTTCGATGATATGGGCGGTAGCATCAGCAGCCGACAGCGTAATGGTAATAATAAAGTCGGTTGCCACAAAACCGAGTAAACATAGCACAAGTAATTTGCCTTGCCACCAAGGTAGCAAACGTTCTAACATTGCGATCGACCCTTCACCATGAGGGCTTTCGGCAGCAATCCGCCGATAGATTGGCAATGCTCCAAAGAGCGTCAGCAAAACTAGAATCAGGGTAGCGATAGGAGAAAGAGCGCCAGCCGCCAGTGCTGCAATCCCAGGTTGATAGCCAAGGGTGGAGAAATAATCTACACCAGTCAAGCACATTACCTGCCACCAAGGATGCTGGCGATGTGCTTCCTCCTTGCGGTAAGGCCCTTCCTTCTCTCGTCGATCTTCTTCAAGCAACCAGAGGATTAACTGACTGCCGAGCCGTTTTGTTGAAACAATTGATTTACTCATCAAATACGGTTGTTTTGCAAAAGTCCGGCTTTGTAATTTTTAAGCCTTCGTGGTTTATTAAAATTTTTAACTATAAACATATAGCACTATTATTGTAGGTTAAGCATCCTGTCCGATTTACAAAATATATAAGTTGTCTAGCTGATGAAGATCGAGTGTAGCTTCCGCTATTGGGAAAAATTAATACTGTATGCGGATATTTTAGAATTAAAACTTTCGCACTCTTAGCATTTTTGATCTGCATCAGTTCTAAAAAAGGGCGCTGATGGATTTACGAATGCCGAAGATGGAAAGTGCTGATGCGATCGCCTCAGTGTAATTACGGCTTTTACTGCCAAAATTGCTATATTCATACCTATTTCAGAGGAGATTTCTGGTGAAAAGCCGCAAAGCATTTATGTATTTAATGCTTTACTAAGAGCGATCGCACCCTTAATATTCATCCTAATTTTATCTATGGAAGACTCGAACGCAGAAAAGAGTATTTTGTTGTGTAGATGATCTAGAAACTACAGTAAACCTTTAAAATCTCTAGCAGATGATTAGGTAGATGGTATGAGTGAAACTACAGAAACGATTTTCAGCAAAATCATTCGTCGGGAAATTCCCGTTGATATTGTTTATGAGGATAATTTAGCCCTGGCCTTCAAAGACATTCACCCCCAAGCGCCTGTTCACATTCTCGTCATTCCTAAAAAACCCATTCCCACACTAGCTGATGCTGAATCTCAGGATCATGCTCTGTTGGGGCATCTTTTATTAACAGCCAAACGTGTTGCAGAAGAAGCTGGACTGAAAAACGGTTATCGAGTTGTCATCAATACTGGTGATGATGGTGGTCAGACTGTCTATCACTTACATTTGCATATTTTGGGAGGACGGCAATTAGACTGGCCCCCTGGTTGATCAAACTTGAATGCTTATCCATAAATCAAAGACACTCTTCTGAAAGAGCTACGGTGTATACACAAATCTTTTAGAGTTGTCCCACAGCATTTAGATTCCCCTTAAAAAGGGGGGAATAGGAGTCAAAGTCCCCCAATTTATCGAGGGATTTAGGAGGATCTAACGTTGTTGTATATCTCGTATAGAGATGCGTGTACACCGTAGCCCGAAAGGGGACATTTTTGCGTTGAGTTTATTGGTATGTTAAGCACTTAAGCAATAATTATCAAAAAGTAAATTTTAAGAGTAATAATTGCTAGCAGCGCAGATAATTGCCTCAAAGCTCAAGTATAGGGAGAAGCCAAGAATGATTTTACATCGTGGGCGTAGAGTGGTAGCTGCTTTATTGCTGTCAGTGGTACTACTGACAACAGCCTGTAGCCCAAAAGCACCTGGACGTTTTGACCAGGCACAAAAAGAAAGCACTCAACAAAAACGCGGTCAAGCCGTAGCTAAGAATGCAACTCAGGGTAGCGAGTTTAATAAACTTTTCCCTAGTGCAGGTGATGGCTACCAGCGTGTCTTTACCCAAGAGAAAAAAGGCTTTGCAGAAGCGAAGTTGAAAAAAGGTGGTAAAGATGTAGCATTGCTGTCTATTTCTGATACTACCAGCGCACCTAGTACAGCAGCAAAGTTCTCGAAAAGCACCAAGAAAATTGGCGGTTATCCCGCAGTAGAAGTTGGTAAGACGCAAACTGCAATTTTGGTAGGTAAGTACCAAGTAAAAGCACTTTCCCGCGATTCGTCATTTACAGCTAGCGATCGCGCAGATTGGCTAGAGAAGTTTAATCTTAATGGTCTGGCTAAATTGAAATAAGCCGGATTGCCAAGATTGAAGATAACAAAACCTAAGTAAGGAGATTTTTGTGAGCAAATCGATTGTTGATTTAGTCGATCAATTACCAACCGGCGGTTTGACTATTTCTATGTTGAAGTCCCTCGATTTTGTTGCTCCTGGAGAGTGGCAAAATCTTGTCGGCTTTGTCAACACCATTAAAACCGTCACTGGTGAAGACGACGAAGATTTAATTCAACAAATTGGTGAAAGAGCGATTTATCTATTCAATGACAAATCCCAAGGATACCAAACAGCTTTGTGGTTATATCAAACCGTTGATGGTACAGATAAAGCCCTTGGTGCAGCCGCTTTAGCTAACAAAGTTGGCGAGAAAATTCCTTTATTGGGTTTTTTAAATTCTGTCACTCCCAAACCAGACAAAGCCCAAACCATCGATTTGACATTAAAGTTAGTGGCTGAGTTGGTAGCTTTCTGTCAAATTAACGGCATTCCTGGAGACAGCATTGGCGATTTTGTCGCCTCTTTAGGTGAGTATAGTGGTGAGTCACTCATCCGTATGGTGGCATTAGTTTGTGTTGATGGTTTGATACCTCTAGGCCCAGACTTCATCAGCAAAGCCATATCTGGGATTAATCAAACAAGTCCCAAAGAGTTAGAACAGAACTCGACTTTCCAAAATATCAAAGATGTGATTCCAGGAAACAATGCTGGTAGTAAACTCAACTTTATCGGCGAAAGTTTTGACTCAGTTAAAGGTTGGATGAATGGTATTGTCAGTACGAATAATTTAACGCCACACAAGGTAGTTAGCAACTTACACAGTTTTGTCGATATTGCAGATGATAAGTTAGACTACCTGGCTGCATTCTTGGATGTATCTACAAATTATTATGAACACACTGGCACACAAACTTTAGCACGTCGCTTGATTGAACGGGCGGTGGCTGAGATTTAGGT
>NZ_JACKZS010000572.1 GCF_014222285.1 Nostoc sp. UCD121 | reverse complement strand
ATATAAGGTCGCTAACCAACAATAATCGGGAGAAGTTGTAGCAGTACAATCTTTGACTAAAATACAGTCGTATCCTAAGAAGTTAGCATCACATAAGGTAGTCAGTACGCATTGATCAGCGTTAACGCCAGCAAACAATATTGTTGTAATTCCCAGGTTTTTTAAAATACTATCTAAAGGTGTGTCCCAAAAGCCACTCATGCGGTATTTATCCACACAAATGTCTTGTGGTAATTGCTGGAGTTCGTCTACGACTGCTGCCGCCCAACTACCT
>NZ_JACKZS010000022.1 GCF_014222285.1 Nostoc sp. UCD121 | reverse complement strand
TCTTAATTTTTTATTTATCAATTGTTAAAGAAAGTTTAACCATAACAAATGTACCTTGATTAAGGCTGGAATTACAGCAGGAAGATATTCCTTTAATCAGAGGTAATATGATTTTTTCGACCACCACCTTGAATCGTGTCGTTGCTACTTCATTGGTGACAACTTCTGTTGCACTTAGTCCATTTTTTGGTGCGATCGCACAAGCTGAAACTCTCAATGGTGCAGGAGCAACTTTTCCGGCTCCGCTTTACGAACGGTATGCTCGTGAAGTAAAGAAGAAATATCCAGATTTGAAAATTAACTATCAAGCAATTGGTAGTGGCGGCGGTATTCGTCAAGTCATCGCTGGAACCGTTGACTTTGGTGGTAGTGATGCTGCAATGAAAGATGATGAAATTGCTAAAGTCAAGAACGGTGCAATCTTAGTACCCACAGCCGGCGGTGCTGTTTCTGTTGTTTACAATCTTCCGGGTGTTAACGCTCTCAAATTGTCCCGCGCTACACTACCAGCAATTTATTCAGGTCAAATTACCAAATGGGATGACGCGAAAATTAAAGCTGATAATCCAGGCGCTAATCTACCAAATCAAACAATTAAATTTGCTGTTCGTGCCGATGGTAGCGGTACAACTTTCATTTTTACGAATCACTTGAGTGCCATCAGTGGCTATTTTAAAGGCAGAGTTGGAGCTAACACTGCTCCAAAATGGAATTTGCCAAATGTCCTCAAAGGCAAAGGGAATCCAGGCGTAGCTGCTATAGTAGCTCGGACTCCTGGTTCTATCGGTTATGTAGAATATAGCTACGCTGTCCAAAACAACCTCAAATCAGCACTGGTACAAAATAAGAAAGGAGAATTTGTTGCTCCTTCTTTACAATCTGCAAATGCGGCTTTAGCAACTGTTACTTTTCCAGATAACTACCGTGTTTTTGTAGGAGATCCAGGACAAGGTTATCCCATTGTTGGTCTTACTTGGATGATGGTTTACAAACAGTATGCTAATGCTGCTAAAGCTGATGCAGTTAAGAAATGGATTAATTGGGTATTGAAGGACGGTCAACAGTATAACGATGACCTCAACTACACCAAAATTCCATCTGATGTAGCAAATCGAGTGCTTCAAACAGTTAATAGCTCTGTCAAACCTTAATTTGCAATCTTTAGGACTGACGTAGAAAACATCCCCCAACCCACTTAAAAAGCAATACGTTTGGGTTAATAAAAATTGTAGGTTGGGTGAAGCAAAGTGCAACCCAACAAAGCTATTAAAATGTTGGGTTTCGTTCCTCAACCCAACCTACACAACTTTAGGAATTATGTAGACAATATTCCCCAACCCACTTAAAAAGGGAGATTTTAATGTTCTCGCTTAAAAAGAGAGAATAGGGGATTATCTTAATAAATTTCTCTCCTACTAGAGTAAGTTAATTACTCGTTCTAGTAGTAATCAAAAATCTATTTTATTGATTTATAATGGCAAATTCATCAGATGATTCAAATCTAGGCGATGAAAGTTTCAATCTAACAGGTGTCAGTGGTGCAAATTTCTGGTTTGACCAAGGTTTTACACGGCTAGTATACTTTTTTGCCGTGATTACTGTTGCAGTACTATTTTTGATGAGTTGGGTAATTTTCTCAGAAGCTCTACCAGCCATTAAGCAGTTTGGACTGGGGTTTTTGTGGGGAAAAGATTGGGATACAGGTAATCAGATTTTCGGTGCATTACCCTATATTTATGGAACTCTGGTAAGTAGTGCGATCGCTATTTTATTTGCTGTCCCGGTGGGAATGGCAGTAGCCTTAGTCACGAGTGAAAATTTCTTACCTACATCGGTGCGAACCATCCTAGCATTTGTTGTGGAATTAATTGCAGCAATTCCTAGCGTAATTATTGGTTTATGGGCGATTTTTGTCTTTATTCCAGTTCTAGAACCTCTACAAAAGTGGCTAGCCAGCACTTTTAAATGGATACCACTGTTTAATACAGAAGATCCTTCTGGTACTAATATGTTGACTGCTGGAGTTATTCTAGCCATCATGATTTTGCCCACAATGGCAGCAATTAGTCGTGATGTCTTAATGGCTATCCCTAAAGAATTACGTAGTGCATCTATGGCTTTAGGTGGCACTCGTTGGGAAACAATTTTTCGAGTCTTGCTACCATCGGGATTTTCTGGAATTGTGAGTGCAGCCATGCTTGCTTTAGGACGTGCTTTGGGTGAAACAATGGCCGTCACTATGGTAATTGGTAACTCTGCTCAAATCAGCGCTTCTTTACTCGATCCAGCTTATACAATTCCCTCTGTATTAGCTAATGAATTTGCTGAAGCTGAACCGGGATTGCATATAGGTGCTTTAAGCTATTTGGGATTGATTTTGTTTGGGTTGACTCTAGCTGTAAATATTGGCGCTGTACTATTGGTGAAGTGGGTTGGTAGGAAAAACAAATGATACTTTCTTATCAATGTAGCAAGACGTTTATCAATCAAAATTTGTAAAAATTATGAGTGGTTACATCCAGTCAGAAACGGATGAATCTTTGGTAGCAGAATTATGCAGTCCTCTTCCAACAGAGCGGTTAATATTTACATACTCAATGAATGCGATCGCCTTTGGTTTTACAGGTCTAGCACTCATTCCTTTATTATCAATTTTGTGGGAAATTTTCATCCGGGGAATATCTGGACTCAAATCAGAAATGTTTGTCAAAGCAGTGATTGATAATGGCTTTGGCAATGCCATCCTGGGAACCATAATCATGGTGATAATTGGTGCTATTTTAAGTATTCCCACAGGGATTATGACAGGAATTTTCTTGGCAGAATTTGGACAAAGTAACACAATTGCTAGTCTTGTTCGTTTTATCACCAGCATTCTTACAGGGGTGCCTTCAATCGTTGTAGGTGTATTCGCTTATGGTGTAATAGTTTTAGTAACTAAAGGATTTAGTGCGATCGCAGGTGGTTTTGCCTTAGCCGTGATTATGCTACCTGTGATTATACTGACAACAGAAGAATCCTTAAAACTGATTCCTGCATCTCAACGCCTCGCCTCTGCTGCTTTAGGTGGAACTCGCTTCCAAACTACTTTTCGCATTGTCGTCACTACTGCAATCCCCGGAATTACTACAGGCATTTTATTAGCTGTAGCTCGCGCTGCTGGTGAAACAGCACCCTTAATTTTTACCGCTTTATTTAGTCTAGATTGGTCAGAAGGATTGTTAAGTCCAACAGCTTCTTTACCAGTATTGATTTTTAACCTCTACAACGACCCCGACCCAGAAAAAAGCCAATTGGTATGGACTACTTCTATAGTTTTACTCGGCTTAATTTTATGTGTCAGCATTATTTCTCGCTTAGTTATTAGGCAGAGAAGAATAAAATGAGCAGAATACAGAATTCAGAAGTCAGAGGTAAGAATTAATTAGTAGATGATTCCGATTGGCTACTAATTTAAGACTATTGAATAGTAGTAGAAAGTTAAAACATATTTAATTGTCTCCTGCTACTGTTATATAATTTCGTCTTAATTCTGACTCCTGAATTCTGTTTTTATATTTTTTATTTCGCACCTTAATCAAGCATGAGTAACCTAATTCCAGCTATCAAAGTTAAAAATATTAGCTTTTACTATGGCACAACAAAAGCAATTGAAAAGGTATCAATAGATATTTATCAAAAACAAGTAACCGCAATTATTGGCCCTAGTGGTTGTGGTAAATCTACCTTCATCAAAATTCTTAATCGCATTAGCGAATTAGAAGGGCCTGTGAAAGTTGAAGGACATGTAGAATTTTTTGGTCAGAATATTTACGATCCTCGTGTCAACATCAACCGATTACGCCGCCAAATTGGTATGGTGTTTCAAAAACCGAATCCTTTTCCGATAAGCATTTACGAGAATATTGCCTACGGTATGAGAATAGCAGGTAGGAATTCAAAATTAGAATTAGATGAAATTGTTGAATCTGCCCTTAAAAGCGCTGCTCTTTGGGATGAAGTCAAAGATAAGCTCGATAAATCAGCTTTAGGGCTTTCTGGTGGTCAGCAACAAAGATTATGTATTGCCCGCGCTTTAGCAGTCAAGCCGAAAGTTCTGCTGATGGATGAGCCTTGCTCCGCTCTTGACCCCATTGCCACCATGAAAGTTGAGGAACTCCTTCATAGCTTACAGTCTGAGTTGACAATTGCGATCGTTACCCACAATATGCAGCAAGCCGCCCGCGTTTCTGATTTTACGGCTTTCTTTAGCACCGACGAAAGTCGCATTGGTCAAATGATTGAATTTGGCGCTACAGAGCAAATCTTTAATAATCCACTAGACCCTCGCACCCGCGACTACATTTCAGGGCGTTTCGGTTAAGGTATGTTCTAGCGTGACTTATTGATTTTTGTCGAACTATCTCGCGCTAGAAGATACTCATAAAATGTAGTTTAAAAAAGTTACTAATTTATCTTGATAAATAAACTAACTCCTCACTATACATGAAGGGTAAGCTGTTACGCAAATAAGATTGCATATCAACTGGTGAGGTTGTCCTTTGTCCTTGGTAAACACAAATGACTAATGACTAATGACGGTCTACACAGAAAATATTGCAATATGTAGGCGCGTTAGCTTATGTGATATTGAGATAAGTCTATAAAAGATAATTTTGGAACACAGTTTTAATATAAATACTTACTAACAGTTTATCTGCTGGATGACTACAGCATAACTACGTAATTCCCATGTATATCTCCTTTTAGGAGTAACATAGTGAAACAGCTGTGCGGATTTGTACTGTTTTACTTAGTTAAGTTTTGTTTTACACGTTTTGGCAATATGAGTAAACTAATTCCAGCCATCAGAGTCAAAAACTTCAGCTTCTCTTACGACACTCAAAAGATAGTTGAAGGCGTGTCAATGGATATTTACCAAAACCAAATCACGGCAATTATTGGTTCTAGCGGTTGTGGCAAATCTACATTTATTAAATCCTTAAATCGCATGAGCGAATTAGAAGGAGAAGTGAAGGTTGAAGGAAAAGTAGAATTTTTTGGTCAGAGTATTTATGAGCGTCGGGTCAATATCAATCGCTTACGTCGCCAAGTTAGTATGGTTTTTCCCAAGCCAAATCTTTTTCCTATGAGCGTTTACGATAATGTTGCTTATGGAGTGAAATTAATTGGATGGCATCCGAAAGTAGAATTAGATGGGATTGTTGAATCTGCAATCAAAGCTGCGGAACTTTGGGATGAAGTGAAAAATAAGTTGCACAAGTCTGCTTTAGAACTTTCTGGTGGTCAACAACAAAGATTATGTATTGCTCGGGCTTTAGCAGTCAAACCAAATGTTTTGTTGATGGATGAGCCTTGTTCAGGTCTTGATCCTGCTGGTAGCATGAAAATTGAGCATTTGATCCATAAATTGCGCTCTGAGTTAACAATTGTGATCGTTACTCACAATATGCAGCAAGTTACTCGCCTATCTGATTTTACGGCTTTCTTTCATAGTAATGAAAATCGTATTACTCAAATGATTGAATTTGGTACTACAAATAAAATTTTTACTAACCCCGTAGATTCTCGCACCCGTGAATACGTTTTCGCCCGCGTTAATTGAAGCGTTTCTTAAAATCTAACTATTTAGAGGGCTATGACATAGTGTAGGCGGAAATTAAAGTTGAATTTAATTTTTACTTCCTTTAAGTTCTTCTTGTGTTGGGCAATGCAGACTGATATTGACAGTCTCTTTTTATACTATATACTTAAAGAAAACTATCTGCCTAGACCACCTGAATCACAAGATGAAATGTCCTCTGTGCGAATCTACTTCATATTATAAAAATGGTCGTAGCAATGACCAGCAGAATTACCTCTGCAAAAATTGTGGCAAACAATTCTTTGAGCCTGCCTTACCTTGTTCCCTGGAAATGGACTTGCTTGCTAACAGCAATGGACATACTAAAGTATCTATGGCTGATGCGTCAGAATTGTCTTTAGTAAAAAACCTACCAGAAGAAAAAATCATAGAGCAAGGTCTTGGCTCTTTTAATTTTATATTAGCTGAAGAACTGCTGCAAACTATATTATCGCCTGATTGCTTAGAATCTGCTGTGTTCAGCCAATTGATCTTAAGAATTCAGCAAGAAAATGAAATTAGACATAAGTTAGAAACAGGAATCTCTCTTCTACTTTTGGATGCAGAAAACTTAAAATTAGATATTAATTCAGAATTATTTTTAGCCAGTATTTGTAAATCTCGTCTTCAAGTTAAAATTGCATTTGCTAACTGGAAAAATCCCAATATTGGGAAGCAAGATATTGAACTATATAACCGTGGCTATCAACTTGTCCATGTGCCTGAAGGTAAAAATAGTGCTGATACAAAAATGATCGCATTCGGTGCTTCTATTTTACGCTCTTATCCAACAGTTAAAGAAATATTAGTCTGTTCTAGCGATGGAATTTTAAACCATCTTTGTAACGAACTCCAAAATCAAGGATTAATTGTCTATTGGGTACGTAGACAAGGGCAAAATTTGCATATAGACAACCGGAATACTGGCAAAATAACTTATTATTCTTTGTCAATGGCAACAGAAGTTCCATCTTTTGAAAAAGTGATTGATCCAATTCAAGATTTAATTAAAACTGAAGAGGAATCAATGAATGCTAAATTAAACAGCTTAGTGGATGTTGCAACTTCATTTCAAGAAAGATGCGAGATAAATATTAAACATAATTTAAATCAGCCAGAAAAAGAGAAGCCAATATCTGTTGTAGATAACTCATTTGCTGAATCTATTAAAGACCAAGAGAAACAAGAAGAATTTACGGAAATTTCTAATCGAGAAATATTAGATAAATTACTATTTAAACTTATTCAAGATATACATATAAATTCTCCCCAAACTAAGTTATCTGTGTCTAAGCTAGGTACAGAGATCCGGAAAATAACCGGAGAATCTCCTAATTCAATTATTAAAAAATTAAAGTTAGGTTCCAATTTTACTAAATATCTAGAATCGTCTCCCACATTTACATTAAAAGCGAGTGGCAAGGAATATGAGGTGACAGCACTATTGCGCGAGTAGATGCTTTCTGGATGTTTACGTACAACCTAAGCCTGTAATTCAGTATTATGTAAACAGATGTAAAGAAATATAAATATTGCAATGCAGGATAAAGTTGTCGTTATTGTCGGTGCTACTGGTGGTATTGGTTCAGCTTTAACACATAAACTTGCGCCCACCGGAGTCAGGTTGGTATTGGCTGCGAGGGACGCAGCTCGTTTAACAACACTGGCTACTGATTTACCAGGGGAAGTTTTGACCGTTCCCACCGATATTACTGACCCCCAACAAGTAGATATTTTGATAGAAAAGACCATCGCTAAGTTTGGTCAAATCGATATTTTAGTGAATGCAGCCGGTATAGGTATACTCAAGCCTTACAACAGCCTGGAACCTGCTGATTTAGACAAGATGCTAGATGTCAACTTAAAAGGCAGCTTTTATACTACCCAGGCGGCTGCTGAAGAGATGCAAAAGCGCAAGTCTGGTCACATCTGTAATGTGGTAGGAATTCTCGGCAAGCATTCGATGGGGATGGCAGCAGCTTATTCTGCTTCTAAATTTGGTGTTGTGGGTTTTAGCAAGTGCATGGCAGAGGAACTCAAGCGTTTTGGTATCAAGTTCACGCTATTCTACTTTGGTGGGGTAGATTCTCCTTTCTGGGATAATGTCAACCTAAAAGTAGACCGGAAAAAAATGCTCAGTCCTGAAACTGCTGCCAATGCTATTTTCTTTGCCCTTTCTGCCGAACCGCAAGCTGTACCAATGGAAATTAATATTCAACCTGATAGTCATCTGTTCTTTTAGAGTGGGAGTTCGCCTAAATAATTCCTGCTTAGGAAGGACATGAAAATCTAGCAAAAGAGGCAAAATTCACAGATATATAAGCTGTTATGCTGGATTTTCAATATCTATGAAAATTGATCACGTTCATTTCTATGTAGAAGATGCCAAAATTTGGCGGGATTGGTTTGTACACCATCTTGGTTTTCAATCAGTAGCCGATCGCAGCAGTTCGTTTCACACTTGTACAGAAGTGGTGAAAAGTGGTGCTGTTTGCTTTTTTCTATCTTCACCACTGTTACCTACAAGTCCAGTCGCGGAGTTCTTGCGTAAATATCCACCCGGTGTAGCAGATGTCGCTTTTGCTGTGGAAGATGTAGAAGCTGCGATCGCACAAGCTCAAAAACATGGTGCTACAATCCTACAACCCATCCAAGAACGCGAGGTAGGTAGGGCTTTTCTCAAGTGTGGCAAAATTGCCGCCTGGGGTGGACTGACTCATACATTAATAGAAAGGTCATTGGTCATTTGTCCGTCGTCATCTGTAAATAACACAAATGACAACACTTTTACCGCCATCGATCACATCGTGCTAAACGTGGCGGTTGGTGAATTGGATCGTGCTGTGGCTTGGTACGAAAAAATTCTAGATTTTCAACCCCAGCAAGCATTTAAAATTAAAACCAATCGCTCTGCTTTACACAGCCAGGTGATGGTTTCGCGTAACGGTAGCGTCCAATTGCCAATTAATGAACCGGCTTCTAGAAATTCTCAAATTCAGGAGTTTCTTGATGTCAATCGGGGGCCAGGTATTCAACATATTGCCTTACGGACAACTAATCTGGTGAGTGCGATCGCTAAATTTCGTGCCAGTGGTTTACCTTTGCTCTCAGTTCCCCAAACCTACTATTCACAGCTAAAACAGCGTTCAGGACTCACGCTATCACCTCTAGAACTAGAAGCGATCGCTCAACAGGAAATTCTGGTGGACTGGCAAGAATATACTCCCGTAGGGACACAACAAACTGCACCCCTACTACTGCAAATTTTCACCCAGCCAATATTTGAACAGCCGACATTTTTCTTTGAGTTTATTGAGCGCCGTTTCCAAGCTCAAGGTTTTGGCGAAGGTAACTTTCGCGCCTTATTTGAAGCCATTGAAAGCGAACAAATCAAACGTGGTACTTTGCAATGATGCCTGAGTACAAAATATCAATTGAAATTCAGCCAGACTTGATACCCTCAAAAAATAGCCATACATCTGAGATAATTTTAATAAAAATTAACTTTTTCCGCCGATGCTAAGACTGATTACTGACTTCGACGGCCCAATTATTGATGTTTCCGAACGGTACTACCGTGTTTATCAATTCTGCTTAGAGAAAACTCGTCGCCCAGATCAAGTAGTGCAAGAACTTCCGAAAGCGGAATTTTGGCAGTTAAAGCGATCGCGCGTTCCCGAAAAACAAATCGCCTTAAATTCTGGATTAGACGAAGCCCAAGCCCAAGAATTCGCCCAGTTACGGCGACAAACTGTGCATACAGAAGCTTATTTCAACTATGACACTCTCGCGCCTGGTGCTGTGGATGCATTGTTAAAAATTCAAGAAGCGGGAATTGATTTGGCAGTTATGACCATGCGCCGAGTTCGAGAACTAGATTATGCCTTTAAAAAATACGATTTAGGGAGATTTTTCCCAGAAAATCGTTGTTATTGCTTGAGTAATGACTACGTTAAAACTCGTGATATTGAAGATAAGCCCTTGTTAATGGCTAGGTCATTAAAAGAACTACCTCCGGCTGCCGATACCTGGATGGTGGGAGATACGGAAGCCGACATCACCGCAGCTAAAAATTATGATATCAAGGTGATGGCTGTGGAATGTGGTATTCGCGATCGCACCCAATTGGAACTTTACCACCCCGATTTAATCGTTAAAGATTTCAGCACTGCTGTAGATTTAGTCTTAAAACCCAAATACCTTGTCTAGAAAGCCTCTCTCTGTAGCTCTAACAGATTGAATTAATCCTACAAATTAAAGCAGGAGTCAGAATACATATTCTGACTCCTAACTCTGTATATTTGAGAAGAACACACATAAGCCATGTATTCTTTATGGAAATTTGCTTACAGCTAGTGGTTTACCGTAGAAAACTACTAACCAACCACAACAATATAAACGTTACTACAGTAGAGAACTGATTCGTTCCCAGATTGGTGAATGATGATATTTGTGGTAAGAGCCAGCTAGCAACTAGTCCCCCAGCGATTAAGCCAATGATTAAACTTATCAGGGTAAACAAAACTGCTCGGCCAAATTTACCTTCCTTGCGATTGAGAAAGTAAATACTGGTGCCTACCCCAACCACCAATGCTAACTGCAAAATCTGCTCGCCTCCCTCTGGGTAAAACAAGCTGATAGAACTCAAACCAAGAAACCAAGCTCCTGGTAAAAGTATATCCGCAGGTGTTGGCTGATCCAACATTCGTTGCAGCCATGCAGGTGACTGCTCACGAGGCGTTGGACTTTCTTTAGGAGGTGATTGCACTCGCAACTCTGGAAACCGGATGCGCTCAGGAACTTTAATTTTACCTTCCTGGCGCATCCGTAAGCGATCCATTAAAATCGCATCGTAAGCCGCTTCAATTACTTCTAAATGCTTGGCATCGCCACTATGTTGCTCGAATAGGCGATTACGAGCATCCTGAATTTCATCGAAGCTAGCCTCTTCTGATACCCCAAGTTTTTCGTAGGGATTTTGATCGCTCATGGGAGTTTGTTACTTCAGCCTCAGTCAGCGGCAGTCTTTTGTCGAATAAAAACAGCTTTAGGTTTTGTTTTAATCGAAACTAAAGTCTCGACCTATTTTATGCCCTACCAGGATAGTAGCACGGGTTAGTTTGATTGACTTTGTAATTTCAACTATAGTCACTTTAACATATCGCTATAACTCCGTGTATACCCTCATGTCGTTGCTTAATTCTGGCTTTAATCTAGAATTTGAACGGAGAGTACCTAAAATCCAGAGTTTTTATGAAAAAATCAACTTTATTGCTTCCAATTTGGGAAAATTACTGAGCCTTAATAGATTTTTTTTAATTATACTGAATAATCGCTTGTGGTATATATCCACATATCGATTTAAAATTGAAACGTTTTAAGTTGCCATCTAACTAGAACTATTACGGCTAAAGTCAGAGCGCCTATCTACTGTGGCTAACAGAAGTTTCGCGTTTTCATCGCCCACATTTCTGATTACAGTATTTATTTGTGAATGATCGGGATTCCTATACCCTAGCCATGTAGATTCTTAGTTAGTCCCAAAGTGGTAACTGCGTTTTTACGCAACCCTTTTGTTAATCTTACGAATTTTTGTGCAAAGTAATGGTCATGGCTCCTGCCAAGATTCTTGTAGTTGACGACGATCCTGCGGTTCGGAATTTAATCCAACGCTTTTTGATTAAACAGAACTATCAGGTGGAGGCTGCCGAAGACGGAAAGACAGCCTTAGCTCTATTTGAGCAATTTAACCCTGATTTGGTGATTCTAGACGTGAATCTACCAGATGTAACGGGGTTTAACCTTTGCCAAGAGATGCAAAGTCGTAATGGTGTTTTTGTTTTGATGTTGACTAGCCGTGCTGACGAAGCTGACAAAATTCGCGGCTTTGCCAAAGGTGCTGACGACTATCTCACCAAGCCTTTTGGGTTGGGAGAGCTAGAAGTCAGAGTCGGAGCGATTTTGAGACGGCAGCGAGTGATAACTACTGCCGAGCAGAAACGCTTGGTATTTGAAAAACTGATGATTGATCCGGTGCGACGGGAGGTAGCACTTAATAACCAAGCAGTACCCTTAACTGCTCTGGAATTTGACTTGTTGCATTTTTTAGCAAGTCATCCAGGTCGAGTTTGGCGACGGGCAGAACTCATCCAAGAGGTGTGGGACTATGAATATGTCGGCGACCAACGGGTTGTAGATGTACATATTGGCCAAATTCGCAAGAAGATTGAAATTGATGCTAGTCAGCCAGCATTAATTCAAACTGTACGTGGCGTAGGGTATAAGTTTGAATCTCCTGCTCATCCCCAACATTTGGAAGCCAAGTCCTGAGTCTATAGTCTAGAGTTTTTTAACTCTTGACTGTTGACTTTTGGGGGAGTGATTAGTGAATTTTTTTAGCTTTAGTAAAAGACAAATTTAGACAATTAAACATACATAGATATTGCTCAAATACTGACCAGACAGTTATTTGAAATATTGGTTTATCCGTTTAAGACAGTGGACAGTAAAGAAAGTCCACTGGAAAATATTTCTTTGGATCTGACTATTTTGGCAGATATGTGCTTAGGTGAAGTTTTTAGGGGCGCATAGCTTGTTAATTTAACCTGAAATCTGCGCTGTAGAAACCGATACGGTTCAGTTAAGGACAAGACTTACCTAAAATTAAGAGAAAACGAACCACAAAGGGCGCATTCGCGCAGCGTCTCGTCAGAGAAGGACACAAAGGAATAAGAGTTTCAGAGAGTTCTTGCGTAAGTTCTGAAAGATTTTTGGCGCTAATTGAACCGTATTGGCTTAGAAACCCCATCTACACGGGACTTTACCTGCCAGAACAAGGGGCTTAAGCTCCTTGTTTTTTCTTGCCCAGTCTCTAAGTTGAGACTAATGTAAAAATACGTACACGCAGTAGGAGCAATTCATTAATTGCCCTTGCTGCGTATAGTTTTGAGAAAGTTATAGAGCAGAATCTACTGCTCTTTTTTATTGTAATATTGCCCCGATATGCTTAATCGCTATTGGGTCAAATCCCATTTATGGGGCACGGTTTGCCGTGCCCACATTAGAGTATGAGCGAGGATAACGCCCGTACCTATGGGGTATCTAATAGATTAGCTGTTGCGGGTGAATCGATACTGGGCGTTTCTACTGAGGAGTGGTGGAATAAAGTTTCCAGATAGACTCGGGCAGCCCGGCGATCGCTATCTCCATTTTGGAGTAAAAACAATGATAGTGCCGCCGTCAATACCCTATTTTCATCCCAATCAGGATGGGTTTCTAAGTAGTTTTTTAAGGATTCGTGGAGTGTCTCGGGAATTTCTGTAAAGATGCTAACCGTTGATTTCATGAGATTTTCCTCCTATGAGGATAATCAAGAGGGACAAGTTGCTTGCGGTGAAGCGGCTTATGGCTTCCTCACCCTTACGGGTTCGGTAGTTTCTCATGGGGGAAACCCCCTTGGCGCTAGCCTCTCCCTTTGGGAGAAGACCGAACTACCTCACCACTCTTTTGTCATCCCGACAATCTACGTCTACATCTCAGGTAATATATTTTACACATTTGATGCCAACGGTTGAAGGAATTACAAAAGCAAGCCGAATCATTGTGCGCCAAGAGGGGGTGGGTTTGTCAATGCTGCGAAATGTTAAAAATGAATGTATAAAAAATAAATACGAACGAAAGAATAAGCATTAGAGCCTATTTTTCGTTACTTTACTTTATAAAAACTCAGTCCTTGAAGTTCTTTGCCACTGTTAATTAACAATCCCCAGTCAGAGGGTAAGAAGCCCATTAGTTCGTAGTGAACCTGTGGAAAACTGCTAAAATCCCTGTGGAAACCCTGTGGAATGAGTGAGAAAAATAGCAGCCAATGATAAGAATTACAAAAATGTCAGCAAACTATGACATCTAAACTCATGAAATTAGCTTCTCAATCTCAGCTATCATCGTGGCTGCCCTCAATACATCCTCAAGTCTGGATTTTTGCAATAGGTAGATTTCTCTCGGAAGTTGGAACTGGCTGTACCCTGTTTTACGCCCCCATCTTTTTTGTGAATGAAGTTGGTTTATCTGCAACCAGTGTTGGGGTAGCCTTGGGTAGCGCCTCGATTTCCGGCATTGTGGGGAGGATTGTAGGTGGTTCTTTGGCTGATTCTGAACACTGGGGCCGCCGCCGCACTTTGTTGCTAGCGACGGCGATTTCAGCAATTGCTTCTCTGGTTTTAGCTGCAACCAATGATTTTACTATTTTGGTAATTGGTAGCTTGATTAGCGGTTTAGGGATAGGTTTCTATTGGCCGGCGGCTGAAGCTGTTGTGGCTGACGCTAGCCAGATTGACAATCGCCGCGAAACTTTTGCGATCGCACGACTGGCTGATAATCTTGGGTTAGCGATCGGAATTATGCTTGCTGGGTTTTTGATCTCGATAATCGGGAGTTATCGATGGCTATTTGTCGTTGATGCCATCTCTTTTCTGATGTTTTTTGGGGTTGTCTATGTGGGAATTAGTAAAACCGAACAACAGCAGATAAAGGAATTGGAAAGGAAAGAATATATTACTTCTTGGATGGCAGTATTAAGCGATCGCCGTTTCCTGGTCTACATAGCAGTTAATATATTCTTTACAATCTATATTTCTCAAATCCACAGCACCCTGCCGCTTTACTTCAAAAACTTTGTTATCAAAAGCACTACTGAAGGATTTGCTCAAACTACCATTAGCGTTCTATTTACTTGGCATCTGGTACTAGCTATCATTTTTCAGTTGCCTGTCACCACTTTCCTAAAACGTTGTTCTCACACACTGGCACTAACCGTTTCCGCCATTCTTTGGGGAGTTGGTTTTGGACTCATTTGGGTAAGCGGTACTGCCCCATCTTATAATTTAGCTTGGGTAGCATTGGCGTTGGGGGTGTTTGCAGTTGCAATTGTTTCTTATACTCCATCTGCCGCCTCTTTAGTGACTGAGTTAGCCCCGGAAAATCAACGTGGCGTTTATTTCTCAGTCAATGCTGTGTGTTGGGCGATTGGATCTTTTATTGGTCATCCCTTGGGCGGATGGGCATTAGATCAACCGCCAATTATTACCAATACTTTCTGGCTAGGATTCCCCTTGAGTGTGCTGATTGTGGTGGTGATTTTACAGTATCTCAATCGGATTTTGCCTGAGTAGGGCTTACTCTATTGACGGCGTTCTTGCAACTTCCGATATACCGCTTTCAAATCAACTTGATGATGAGCTAAGGCAACCAAAGTATGATATAGCAAATCAGCCACTTCACCTGCGATCGCATCTGCTTCATCATCCTTAAAGGCCATTACTACCTCGGCGGTTTCCTCACCAATCTTTTTCAGAATTTTGTTATCGCCACCTGCGAATAACTTACAGGTATAAGAACTTTCTGTCGGATTGTCGCGGCGATCGCATATTATTTGAAACAATTGCGACAATGTATCCCCTGGTGGTGGGACAATATTTCCTTCTATTTGGTGAAAACAACTACGTTCTCCAGTATGACAAGCAACATCTCCTAATTGCTCTACCCCTATGAGCAACGCATCACTATCACAGTCATAACGGATACTTTGCACTTTTTGAATATGTCCAGAAGTCGCCCCCTTGTGCCATAATTCTTGCCGGGAACGGCTCCAAAACCAAGTTTCTTCAGTTTCTAAAGTTTTTTGTAACGACTCCTGATTCATCCACGCCATCATTAGGACAGTACCATCCAAATAATCTTGGACAATTGCAGGCACTAAACCCCGTTCATCGTAGCGAATTTTTTCAACAGGGATGGCGTAATGTAGCGATCGCAAATCGTTAGAAGACATACCAGCTAGTTTGCTCTAATGAGAATAACTTATGGATTTACGATACCATTCTGAATAGAGCAACTGGTATGTTTTTTTGAATTTAACTATCTTATCTAGCTCTAAACAAGAGCATTGTGTTCCATTGCAGACTGCATCTTTACAGCACTTAAAGCAACTTTATGAGCTTTTGATGCCTCACCATACCAATGGATGGCCGAGTTAAAAGCTGCTCGGTAAAGATCCTGGTATGCTTCAGATAATCGAGTTTGAATATCTAGAGGCAAGTCTTTGTTCGACTTGTATAACATATTGTTATTTTTTTGGTTCAGTTAATTCTATAGGATAGAAATTCTAAGCAATTTTTAACCCTATCCTGAGATAGAGCTTTTTATTGTCCACTGTTAGGAGAGAACCTTGGTAAATACCACAATTAAAACAACAAAATCACAAGAGGTCTTCGCCGCTGCTCAAAACCTCATGCCCGGAGGAGTCAGTTCTCCAGTTCGTGCGTTTAAATCTGTGGGCGGACAACCCATCGTTTTTGATCGTGTTAAAGGCGCATATATTTGGGATGTAGATGGCAACCAATATATAGACTATGTAGGTACTTGGGGCCCAGCTATTTGTGGTCATGCTCATCCAGAAGTAATTGCAGCGTTGCATGAAGCTTTAGAAAAAGGCACCAGTTTCGGCGCTCCCTCAACTCTAGAAAATGTTTTAGCAGAAATGGTCATTGATGCCGTTCCCAGCATCGAAATGGTCAGATTTGTTAACTCTGGAACTGAAGCCTGTATGGGAGTTTTGCGGCTGATGCGGGCTTTCACCAAGCGAGACAAAATCATCAAGTTTGAAGGCTGTTACCACGGACACGCCGATACCTTTCTCGTGAAGGCAGGTTCTGGTGTTGCGACACTTGGTTTACCAGACTCACCAGGAGTTCCGAAAGCGGCAACTAGCACTACTCTAACCGCACCTTACAATGACCTAGAATCCGTCAAAGCCTTGTTTGAAGAAAACCGCGACGAGATTGCTGGCGTTATTCTTGAGCCAGTTGTTGGTAATGCTGGATTTATTGCACCCGACGCAGGTTTCTTAGAAGGATTACGGGAACTCACTCACGAGTATGGAGCCTTATTAGTATTTGACGAAGTGATGACAGGCTTCCGCATTGCTTACGGTGGCGCTCAAGAAAAATTTGGCGTTACCCCCGATTTAACAACCTTGGGCAAGGTTATTGGTGGTGGTTTGCCAGTAGGAGCTTATGGCGGTCGCCGAGATATTATGTCAATGGTTGCCCCTGCTGGCCCCGTATATCAAGCTGGGACTCTTTCTGGTAATCCCTTGGCGATGACTGCTGGTATTAAGACTTTAGAATTGCTGCAAAAGCCAGGTACTTACGATTATCTTGAGCGGATTACTAAAAAGCTAGCAGATGGTTTGCTGCAAATTGCTAAAGAAACTGGTCATGCAGCTTGCGGCGGTCAAATCAGTGCGATGTTTGGTTTATTCTTTACCTCTGGCCCAGTTCATAACTACGAAGATGCGAAAAAGTCTGATACAGCCAAATTCGGACGCTTCCATCGGGGTATGTTAGAACGTGGTGTTTACCTAGCACCCTCTCAATTTGAAGCTGGGTTTACGTCTTTTGCTCACACTGAAGAAGACATTGATCAAACTTTAGCAATTGCACGAGATGTAATGTCTAGTCTGTAGGTTGTTAAGGGATTCCCAAATAAACAAGTATCCAGTTACCTCTTGTGGGGTGGGGATATTGCCTAACATTTTGCGGGGTAGGTAATCTTGCCCGCCCCATAAAAATGATTACTCACCATTCAGCACTGCTGAATCAAAAGCCTTATTTGCAGAACTTTCAGCAGCCAATGCTGTTGACTCATCTTGTATATTAGGGGAGCAAAGAAATTTTTAATGGGTCTGTACTGTACCGTTATCACTCAAATAAGGTCACACCTTTGTCATAATCTCGCAATGGCTTCGTCAATGCAGTATGCAATATTTAAACTACATTAAGTATATTCGTGTTAACAAGGCAAAATTAATTGCCTTTTATAGTTATCTAAATTCCCTTCATATCTCTTAGTCTACGAAAACTAAGGTGCAAGAAGGCTCTCACTTTTTTGGTGAGGGTTTTGTTTATAGATATTTGGATATCCGTAGAGTAAGGCATTTTTTCGGAGTCAGGGTTAGAGCTAACTTTAAAAAATATTACTAATCATGCTGTAGTTTGCATGACAAGGCTTATAACAGTATCAAAAACTGCCAGAAGTATCGTGAAAAAAATGGTTCTACCCTTGAAGGAGCTATGAAGTGGAGGACAATAAATCATTTTTTGGTGTGCAAAAAATATTAATAGCGTTGCTTGTATTGAGTACCACCACGATAATGTTTATTAAGTCGAGATCATCTGAGGCTCAAAGTACAGAAAATATAAATGTAAACAATCTACCAGCCAAAGTTGGAGCCCAACAGCAGATTGAAGAATTAAAAGCAACGATGCTTAAAATTTGGCAGCAACAAGCACAAATAAAGGGTCTTTCATATACTGTGCCACCAAGTTTTCAAGGAGCAATAGTTAGTGCGGCAAAACTTGCTCCCCAACAGAAATTAATTGCTCTCACCTTTGATGATGGTCCATGGACTGAAAGCACCGCCCAGGTACTGGATATTCTCAAACAAAATCAAATCAAAGGGACATTTTTTGTCATTGGGCAGAATGTGAAAAATTATCCAGGCTTACTGAAGCGAGAAGTTGCTGAAGGTCACGTAATTGGTAATCATACTTGGCATCATTGGTATCAGTTTTTGAATCCACAAGCAGCCGCTTATGAAATTGACCACACAGCAGACCAGATTTATCAAGTAACAGGGATTAAAACAAATCTATTTCGACCACCAGGGGGAATCATGCACAATGGAGTGGCTGATTACGCTAGAAATAGCAAATATGCCATCATCCTCTGGTCATCTGACTCTATTGACTACTCACGTCCTGCTGTACCAAAGTTAATTAATAATGTGTTCAGAAGAGCCAAGCCAGGTGGAATTGTGCTGATGCATGATGGTGGTGGTAATCGCTCTAAAACTGTACAAGCTTTACCAGAAATTATTGCCAACTTTCGAAAACAGGGCTATAGCTTTGTTACTATCCCTGAACTTTTAGAAATGCAAGATAAGGATCAAAAGCTGATTGCAAAACAAAAGCAAAACCATTAGCTGGGGTTGCCAATTTAGCTCACCGTTATTACAATACAAAAAAACCGTCCAAAATTAACATTGAACGGGATATTTATGTATTAATACTTTATTCCTACCTAATTCTGTTACTGATTGTACTAATACCTACAAGCTACAAGTCAGGAGGCAAAATTACCTGATCAATTGCGTGGATTACACCGTTGCTGCCTGTGATATCTGCTTGTGTGACTTTAGCATCATTGACAGTTACGCCAGTAGAAGGATCAACCTTAACGTTGATTGCGCCACCTTCGAGGCTTTTAACTTCACCAGACTTCAAATCAGTGGACAATACCTTACCAGGCACTACATGGTAAGTTAAAATCTTGAGCAATACTTCTTTGTTAGCTGGGTTTAACAATTCTTGCAAAGCATCTGCTGGCAACTTAGCAAAAGCGGCATCAGTGGGTGCAAAAATAGTTAAGTTATCTTTGCCTTGCAAAGCTCCGGTCAACCCTGCTGCTTTCAAAGCCCTAGTTAAGGTTTTAAAAGAAGCGTTTGACTCTGCTAACCCTAACAAGTTTTTGCCTTGATTGTCGCTTGCCCCTGGTGCTGATGGAGTTGTAGGAAGTGTATCAGTGGGTTGAGTTCCTGGGGTAGAGGGTGTTGGTTCACTAGGTGTAACGCTACCACCACGGTTATAGGGCGGCTCGTTGAAAATACTGGGTCTGGGATTTGTTACACTACCTTTCTGTGCTACTTGTTTGCGCTTGGTATTGCCCTTTTGTGTTTCGGAAGCAGCCTCAGTAGGTGTGGATTGAGCGTTTGCTTGAAGGCGTTGACCCTTGTTATAGAGAGCTTCGTTGAAAATACTGGGGTTAGGATTTAATACCTCTTTGGCTTCAGATGGTAAAGTAATGAGAAGGCTTAAACTAGTGAATCCTGCTATGCCTGCCAACGTGGTCAGCAGTTTGCTGTTATTTGTCTTCATAAATTTTGTTTGTCTTTTTGTCCATACATTACATAAAGATTTATAACATTTTGCTATGCACAAAATCTAACCAAAGAGGGAAGTAAAATTTTTCCTCAGAAGAGTTTTTGCTAGCGAAGTAAAATATATAACATTGGAGCAAGCTGATCGGTATGAAATATATCTACCATATATTTTATGTAATGAGTGTATTTTCTCTGTGACGCTGATAAATAATTAGAAAGCTTCACTTGATGTAGCCTCAACTCTAAACGAGTGTGAAGATTTCACATATCCAAGGTTTCAGTCACAAGAAACTGTGGAAAAAGTCTATTAAAAAGCCAATTTATAGATAAATTTGTACGTAAATTGATAAGTTTAAAAAAGACTGAATCCCATATAGGACAAGCTGATATATCTGAATTAAGCATTAATTATTCAGCCAAACTACAGATAATTTAGTCTAACAGTGGCAGCAATGAAAGTAACTGCTCAATATTTGCAAATGAGCGGTTAAGTTTATTTATGTATTCTGAAGGAAATTATTTAATTATTTGATATTTAAATCGGAAAATAATACTTTTGAAATCGATGATTTTGCCAAAAACTAGGTATGAGTCAATCATAATCTTAATTAGATCAGGCAAAAAGCAACTAATGTAAAGAAAAATTACTTTAACTAAAGATACAATTGTAAAGTTTAAGAAGTTGACCAGTTATTAGGTATACAACATGCTGGAATTATACCAATGGGAACTATCTCAATACTCAGAGAAAGTGCGCCTAATTCTAGATTTTAAAGGACTAGATTATCGCAAAATAGAGGTTACGCCTGGGATTGGACAAGTAGAACTATTCCGGCTGACTGGTCAGAAACAAGTCCCAGTGTTAAAGGATCGTAATAAATATATTGCGGATTCTACGGAAATAGCTAAGTATTTAGACTTAGAGTATCCCGATCGCCCCATAATACCCCAAGATCCCAAAAAACGGGGTTTAACTTTATTGATAGAAGAATGGGCGGATGAATCTATAGGCATCAAAGGTAGGAAAGCGCTATTTGCAGCCGTAAGTCAAGATCAAAATTTCCGCAGGTCTTTATTACCGACCTCAACACCAGATATATTTAAAAGTCTGGTTGGAGGAGTACCTACTGACTTACTGACAGTGTTGGGTTTTGGGGTAGGTTATAGTCCAGATGTGATCCAATCAGCGATCGCATCTTTAAAACAAGACTTGGAAGCGTTAACGTTATTATTGGCAGATAGTCCTTATTTAACTGGAGATGAGCCGACTTTAGCTGACTTAGCAGTGGCTGGCTTATCGATATTACTCAAGTTTCCCTCTGGCCCCTATCTGGATTTACCAGCTTCTATTAGAGGTAAAGGATTGCCAATCTTTTCAGAGAATATAGATTATGAACCATTCTTTACTTGGCGCGATCGCATTTACGCCCAATTCCGTAAACCATTAATCAGTACCACTTCAGCAGCAGGGGGTGCGCCAACTTCGATTCAGATTGATTAGGGAATGGGCATTGGGCATTGGGCATTGGGCATTGGGTTGGGAATTGGGCATGGGACATGGAGATTAGGGAGATTAGGGAAAATAATTAATAACTAGTGACAAATGACCAATGACAAATGACCAATGACCAATGACAAATGACCAATGACAAATGACAAATGACTAATCAGATGAATTCGGGACAGCCATTAGGTTCGGTTATTCAAGGTTCTCTAACTGAAGGTTTAGAAGTACGATTGCATCCTGACATTTCTGTAGAAGATATGCGGGTTGGTAAGTTTCTTGTTGTGCAAGGGATGCGATCGCGCTTTTTTTGTATGCTGACAGATGTAGCATTAGGAGCTGCTAATGCCCGAATTATTGCTAATCCCCCCAGTTGGGAAGACACTTTTTTACGGGATGTTTTAGCTGGAAGTGGTACTTATGGTACTATCAACCTCGCGCCGATGTTGATGTTCACTCCCGAAACGGAAGAATCTTTCTCCCCAACAAACGGCAAATCGGCAAATCCCTTTATCCCATCAGTAACGGGTTTAGCTTCCTTTGTGCCACAAACCAGCACGACGATGGAATTGTTGCCTGTTAAAACTATTCCTAGCCACTTTAGTCAAGTTTACGAAGCCAGTGTTGACGATTTTCGCCGCGTGTTTGGTTGGGAAGATGACCCCCAAAGGCGAAATTTTTCCATTGGGAAACCTTTGGATATGGATGTGCCTGTTTGTATCGATTTAAACCGCTTCGTAGAACGGAGTAATGGGGTTTTTGGGAAATCTGGTACTGGTAAATCCTTTCTAACTCGGCTACTTTTAGCTGGCGTTATCCGTAAAAATGCGGCAGTGAATTTGATTTTTGATATGCACTCTGAATATGGCTGGGAAGCTGTCGCAGAAGGAAAGAACGTCAATACAGTTAAGGGATTAAAGCAACTTTTTCCAAGTAAAGTAGAAGTTTATACCCTTGACCCCGAATCGACAAAACGCCGGGGTGTGCGTGATGCTCAAGAACTTTATTTGAGTTACGAGCAAATTGAAGTTGAAGATATTAAGTTATGTAGTCGAGATTTAGGACTATCTGACGCAGCCCTAGATAACGCCAATATTCTATATAGTGAGTTTGGCAAGTCTTGGATTGTCCAACTGCTAAACATGACTAACGAAGAAATCGAGATGTTCTGCGACGAGAAGCGGGGACACAAAGGCTCGATTATGGCGTTACAGCGCAAACTCTTGCGGATGGACAGCTTGAAGTATATGCGAGCAGTTTGCCCCCAGAATTACATTAGTAAAATTGTGCAATGTCTGGAATCTGGGAAGAATGTTGTGATAGAATTTGGTTCCCAGTCTAATATGCTCTCTTATATGTTGGTGACGAACATGATCACCCGACGTATCCATGAGCATTACGTCAAAAAAGCAGATAAATTCCTCCAAAGCAAAAACCCTTGCGATCGCCCCACGCCGTTGATGATTACCATTGAAGAGGCACACCGTTTTCTTGACCCGGCTATCGTCCAAAGCACTATCTTTGGGACTATTGCCCGTGAGTTGCGGAAGTATTTTGTCACACTTTTGGTAGTTGATCAACGTCCATCAGGGATAGATAATGAAATTATGTCCCAGATTGGAACTCGCATTACCGCTTTGCTTAATGACGAAAAAGACATTGACGCGATTTTTACGGGTGTATCTGGTGGTAGCGGACTGCGATCAGTACTGGCAAAGTTAGACTCTAAACAACAAGCTTTAATTTTGGGTCATGCCGTACCCATGCCCGTAGTAGTACGTACCCGTCCTTACGACGCAACTTTTTACGAAGAAATTGGTGAGCCAGCCTGGGAAGAAAAACCTGACGCGGAAGTATTCGCTGCTGCTGAACTCGCCAAAGCTGACTTGGGATTTTAAATAGTTATTTGTCATTGGTCATTTGTCATTGGTAATTTTTCCTACCCTACGGGAAGTCACTGATTTAATCTACATCAAGATTAATCCCTTAGCGACCAATGCCCAGTACTTCTCTACGAGAGGCTGCGCCAACGGTGTCGCTCAGTATAAGTGCCCATTCCCAATTCCCAATTCGTAACATCCCTCCATCCTCACAAGAAATTAAGTTCGGTTATCCGGCTAGTTCTTGGCAACAGAAGAGGGGTTTTTGAGGTCACTATAGATATAGTCAGTAATTTCAAGGAAGCCTAATTTTTTTTCCAAACGACCAATTTTGGATTATAATTGGAAGTTTTATCTTAAGATACTTTACTATCTGCCTGATTTATCGTATTATAAAACTAAGTGAACTCATACCGACTTCGGATTTTCTCATTACCTCAGTAACTACCTAAAGTAAGAATTCTCAAAAATAACCAGTGTGCTAATAAGAGATTGAAAATTTAGGGAAGGTAGGGGAACCTATCTTAGGGGCTTAACGTCTTAAAAACGTCTATATCAATTGATAATTGTTTTTAGTAGCTCCTGATATTTCGTGATAGATTTACTACTTTTATCCATCCATTTTAGTAAGAAAACATACATTTTATTTACGGAGTAGAGGACAACGCACCAATGCCTACTGTCAATACCCAAACGGAAAATCTCAACACCAGATTCACGGCCGATATGGTGCGAACCTATTTGCGAGAAATTGGCCGTGTACCACTGCTAACCCGTGAACAAGAGATTGTATATGGGAAGCAGGTTCAACAAATGATGACGCTCATCGATGCCAAAGAGGTTTTGGCGAAGAAACTGCACCGTGAACCAGAGATGTCAGAGTGGGCTGACGTGGTTCAACAATCGGAAACTGAAGTACAACAAACGGTAGCGCAAGGTAAGCGGGCAAAGCAAAAAATGATCGAAGCGAATTTGCGCTTGGTCGTTGCTATTGCGAAAAAATACCAAAAGCGAAATATGGAATTTCTGGATTTAATTCAGGAAGGAACACTAGGATTAGAGCGGGGTGTGGAGAAATTTGACCCAATGAGGGGTTATAAGTTTTCGACTTACGCTTACTGGTGGATTCGCCAAGCTATTACCCGCGCGATCGCGCAACAAGGACGTACTATCCGGTTGCCGATTCACATTACCGAAAAACTGAACAAAATCAAGAAAGTACAGCGTGAGTTGGCTCAAACCTTGGGGCGATCGCCGACTCCAGCCGAAATTGCCAAAGAACTGGAACTAGAACCTGCTCAGATCCGTGAGTACCTGAATATGGCGCGTCAACCAGTGTCTTTGGACGTTAAAGTCGGCGATAACCAGGATACTGAGTTGCAAGAAATGCTCGAAGATAGCGGCCCATCACCAGAGTATTACACCAACCAGGAATTCTTACGCCAAGATTTGAACAACTTGCTAGCAGAACTAACCCCGCAGCAGCGAGAAGTTTTAATCCTACGCTTTGGTTTAGAAGATGGTAATGAAATGTCATTGGCGAAAGTGGGTGAGAGATTGAATCTCAGCCGCGAACGTGTCCGCCAGTTAGAGCATCAGGCTTTGGCTCACATGCGTCGCCGTCGCGCCAATGTCCAAGAATACGTTGCTAGTTAAAGATGGAGACGCGAAATATCGCGTCTCTCCACTACCTTGGTCATAGGCCTCCTAAAGTTTAGGGGGCAATTTTTTATGCTGATAAGGGGCTAGACAATAGGGTAAGCTGTGCGTCCCTATTAATTGAGAGGGTTGAATATATTATGAACTTCACCCAATGGGATGAATCTCTTGGATGAAGAATATATACTTTAACTGGTGGTAATGTAAGATTGTTGAGCTAAATTAAATGAAAACTTTAGTTTTTGACAGTTTTCTTTTTTGGACAATAGTAATATAAGTCGTTAACAAAGTCTTTGACAATTAAGACTTGGTTATAGTTTAAGTAAGTTCTAGAGAACTTAGTTGATTTTTTAACAGGAGAAGTAGGGTGCTTAACAACCTTTATCAGTTCTTATCTCCCCGCCAGTGGGGAATTTCCCTAGCGGGCTTAGGCTTACTTCTCGGTTTGGGCTTTATAGGCAAGCAGACTCAAGTAGTACCAGTTACAGATTCTCCATTATCATCGGCTCAGATTCAAAAAACCACAACCTCTGAAAACTCCCTTTTATCGCAGCTAAGAAAAGTTAGAGAGCAGAGAAGTCAGCTGAGAGCATCTGCTGGAGAGAAAGAGATTTTTGTACATCAGAGCGGAAAAACACTCCCTAGAACCACAGCGCTGGTTCCAGATTCTCAGGGAGCTACAAAAGGTGCAGAAGGTTTGCCAAAAGTGAATTTTCCTGTAAAAGATGGGGTTTATCTCTATGGTCAATCGCCAAAATCGAACCAGCTTGGTCAAGGTTATATCATATTTCAAAAGCAGCAGGACAAGATAACTGGTGCATTGTATATGCCCCAATCAGAATTTAATTGTTTTCAAGGTACGCTCAACAAGTCAGGAGAGTTGGCGATGACGGTTAATAGTTCGTCAAATGAAGCCAGTACTCCTCGATCAAATCAAGTAGCTGCAAACAGCAACCTACCTAGAGTCAGTGAAGATGAGTTCAGCAGTTATCCTTACTCAGTGGCTCTGCAAGACTTTTATCAATTAAATTCCATTACAGCTAGCGATCGCCGCACGTTGCAAATGTGCAAATAATCGTTAAGTTAATACTCAATTCCTGGTTGCGCTTTCACGCCTTGATCGCGGAAAGGGTGCTTAATTAAGGTCATTTCGGTTACGAGGTCAGCACGCTCAATTAAACCAGCCGGTGCGCCTCTGCCTGTGAGAATAACGTGCTTATTAGCTGGTTTTTGCGCCAAACCCGCCAAAACGTCCTCTAATGGTAAGTAAGCCATTTTGAGGGCAATATTAATTTCGTCCAACAACACCAGATGAAAATCTGGGTTGCGAATATATTCTAATGATTTTTCCCAGGCGGCACTAGCTTTGTCAAGATCGCGATCGCGGTCTTGAGTTTCCCAAGTGAACCCTTCGCCCATTGCGTGAAATTCTAACTGGTCTTCCCAAGAACTGAAAACCCTTTTTTCTGAAGGTTCCCAGCTTCCCTTGATGAATTGGACGATCGCTACTTTATACCCGTGACCTAGCGATCGTAACACCATCCCCAAAGCCGCAGTGGTTTTACCTTTACCATTACCAGTATTTACAATAATTAACCCTTTTTCTGGTACAGCTTCTGCTATGCGCTTGTCTTGCACTTCTTTGCGTCGCTGCATTTTTTTGCGGTACTGTTCATCAGTCAGAGATGAAGACATTACCTCATCAATCAAGCGCCCAATTTCTTGATCTTGGTTTAATTCTTGTGGTGTATCGTTTTTCATCAAGCTTGTCTAGAAATAACTGTTAAAAGTGTTGGGAATGAACCAAAATCTTCTTAATTATCCAATTTCACTTAAATTACTTGATTGGAAATGTCCAGTAAGTTTTCATGGGAAATATTAATAGTATGTTACCTTTATTAAGGATTTGCAGACAAGTAGAAATATATAATACACAAACTGAAATTATAATTTGAGTTTACTATTACTGTTTTAAATAATTTAATATGTTCATTAAAGCATTTTAACAATAAAAATTTCTGATTATCTCCTTTGGTAAAATCATGAGCTAGATGCTTTAAGCCTCAAGAGCTATGATGTCTAATATCAGGAGCATTTATGGATGTTGTTGTTTCCATTCTTCCCATAAAGGCTGCGTATCCTCTGGTTGTCCATCATAGTTGAGCAACTGATCTGAAATTATCACCCATGACTGGGCACTGCGTGTCCAAATGTTACCCACTGGACGTAACCAACTTGTATCATCTAAGGTTCCAGCTTTGACATTAATAGTATCGGTTTTATAAGTCCGTTCATGGAACACTCGCGTTCCGCAGTCGCCACAGAATAGGTTATTTACTTCACGTCCACTATCATTTTTCCGAGTCCAAACTTTCGGTTTTTCCTGAACAATTACAACAGCATCTCGTAGTACTGTAAGAGACATACCAAAGGCACTAGACGATTGTTTCTGACACTCCTTGCAGTGGCATAGATAAAGGGTTAAAGGTTGGGCATGAATTTCATAACGAATCTGTCCACATTGACAACCTCCAGTATATGGAAGACTCACAAGTTTTATCTCCTGATATTTTGTGTTGCTTTATTGTAACTAAAACTATCTCAATCTTAAAGCGGGTTTTAGTAGGCACAAATAGAAGACTTATGAACACGATTCTCTATGTTTCCCTAAATCCTCTTCATCCTTCATCTTCATCCGATTCATCATCCTCACTCCAATACTGTTGAGGTGCATTTCCGTGAACTTCTAAAATTTTTGGTTTTTTGATTTTGTTATCAGGTGGATTAATTGCTTCTAACTGCACATCAAATTTCCAGTTATCACCAAAATCATAAAGATAGGTCATCTTACCACCCGGTTCTAGAGACACATCACCAATCTGCACTTGGTCGGCAAATGGGGGTGTTTCCATATAGGCATGACATAAGTGTCATAGTAGGTCTATCAAGACCGTAAGCTTAATGAGATGTGAATGATAATATTCTCATCTTCTAGTTGACAATCCCAAGAGTTTGATATGAATAGTAACACTCGTCTACAGATGATTTTAGCTAATACACCTATTGATACAGTATTACCTGCGATCGCTCAACTAAATCTATCTAACTGGTGGTTAGCCGGTGGTGCAGTCCGAAACACTGTTTGGTCTTCGATTTTTGGCAATGACTGTGGGTTAGGTATTAAAGATTTTGATATTGCATTCTTTGATATAGAAGGAAATCGTTCTCAAGAACTAGCAGCAAAGACGACTCTCACCGAACAATTTCCTCATGACGAGTTTGATGTCAAAAATCAAGCCAGTTTTGCTCGTTGGCGGCTTGGTAGCAGACCCTATACTAGTACAGAGGATGCGATCGCAGAGTGGCTACACACTGCTACTGCTGTCGGAGTTCGACTAAATGCACAAGGCCAATGGCAATTTTTCACTCCCTACGGGTTAGATGACCTGTTTGATGGAATTATTCGACCTACGCCAGCACATACTCATAATATAGATGCCCACAATAAGGCATCTGGATTCTTGCAGAAGTGTCCTAATCTGCGTTTGGCGTAAAACTTAGAGTAGATTTTCCGTTACAAGGGAATAATCGCGTTTCAATTTATAACCCTTGAATACGGAATCACAATGTTAATAATTTTCTACCACTGGGAATAATTAAAATAGAACCCCTTTTATGACAAGACGGGGGTAGTACTAATTTTGTTAGTTTATAGGTAAAAATCAATGCCAAATCGTACTGGATACCCAATCAACTCAACTCTCCACGAAGGAATCCAAACAATTATTTATCAAACACAAATGCCAAAAACGCAACAGCGAGTTATCCTCAAATTGCTTAAGAATGAATATCCTACTCTTGAAGCCTTTACTCGCCTGAAAAATGAGTATCAAATTCAGCAAGGTTTAGACCATCCCAACATAGTTAAATCTATTAGTTTAGAAACCTTTAATGATCGAGTTGGACTGTTATTAGAAGACTTTGGTGGTCAATCTTTAGCCAAAATTCTTCAGACAGAAAAACTTGACTTAATTAACCATTTAAATATTGCTATTCAACTGACTAAAGCTCTAGATTATTTACATAAACATCAGATTATTCATAAAGATATCAAGCCTAGCAACATAATTGTTAACTCCCAGACAGGTATTGTTAAACTCACTGACTTTGGTATAGCCTCCCGCCTCAATAAGGAAAATCCCCAATTTAATAACCCTAACTGCGTTGAAGGCACACTTGCCTACATGTCTCCTGAACAAACGGGGAGAATGAATCGTATTCTTGATTATCGCACTGACTTTTATTCTCTCGGTGTGACTTTATATGAAATGCTCACCGAGAAAACACCATTTTTTAGTCAAGATCCCTTAGAACTAGTTTATAGCCATATTGCTGTTCAACCGAGAAATCCACAGTTATTAAATCCAACAATTCCTAACGCCATCTCAGAAATTGTGCTGAAGTTGATGGCGAAAAATGCCGAAGATAGATATCAAAGTGCTATAGGATTATTAGCAGACTTAGAGTTATGTCTTAACCAGTTAAAAACTCAAGGTACAATTACTGATTTTGTTCCAGGTCGTTTAGATGTCTTAAGCCAGTTATTAATTCCTCAAAAATTATATGGTCGAGAAAACCAAGTTAATGAACTACTAGCGGCATTTGAGCGTGTTACATCTGGAACTAGTGAAATGATGCTAGTTTCTGGTTATTCAGGTATTGGTAAATCAGTTTTAGTTAACGAAGTTAATAAACCCATTACTCGCAGACAAGGTTACTTTATTTCTGGTAAATTTGACCAATTAAAACGAAATATACCTTATGCCTCTTTAATTCAAGCTTTTGCCTATTTAATGCGGTATTTACTGACAGAGAATAATGAAAAAATACAAAACTGGCGTGAAAAAATATTATCAGCTTTAGGAACAAATGGTAAAGTCATTACTGATGTAATTCCCGAAGTAGAATTAATTATTGGTACACAGCCAGACGTTGCCCAAATTGGTGCAACAGAATCACAAAACCGCTTCAATCGAGTTTTTAAAGAATTTATCCAAGTTTTTACCCAAAAAGAACATCCCTTAGTCATATTTTTAGATGATTTGCAATGGGCAGACTCAGCCACATTGAATTTAATCCAACTACTTGTAACTGATAATGACAGCAAATATCTATTATTTATTGGTGCATATAGAGATAATGAAGTTAATGCAGCACATCCTTTAATCCAAAAAATAGAAGAAATTAAGAATGCTGGCACAGTTGTTAATAATATTGTGTTGCAACCTTTAAATTTAGAGAATGTGACTCAACTAGTTGCAGAAACTTTACAAGAAGCAGATATTAACCCTGATTCTGAATACAACACTTTTAGCGATAGAATTATCCAGCTAGCTGAATTAATTTCTAATAAAACAGGTGGAAATCCATTTTTTCTCACACAACTTATTCAGGCACTTCATCAAGAAGGACTTTTGAAATTTGGCTTTATTAAGGCTCAATGGCAATGGAGCTTAAAGGATATTCAAGCAATTGGAATTACCGAAAAGAATGTAGTTGAGCTAGTTGCCAGTCGAGTTGAGAAACTACCAAAATCTACTCAAGATGTTTTAAAATTAGCAGCTTGTGTGGGCGACAGATTTAGTCTTGATGTTTTATCGATAGTCAATGAAAAATCAGCTTCTTTGACAGCCAATGATTTACACTCAGCTTTGCAAGCGGGATTAATTCTACCTTTAAGTGAAGCTTACCGTATTCCTTTAGTTTTTAATCAAGAAGAAGCGGTTAATTTAAATTTCGACACTTCACGAGTGGGTTACAAGTTCTTGCATGATAGAGTACAACAAGCAGCATATTCGCTGATTCCAGAAGAACTCAAGAAATCTACTCACTTAAAAATTGGACAATTGCTTCTACAAAATATCCCAAAGGAGGAAATAGAAGCTAACATTTTTGATATAGTTAATCAGTTGAATGTAGGTATTATTAACCTAATAGAACAATCTGATAAAACTGAATTGGCACGATTAAACTTAATTGCAGGGCGAAAAGCTAAAGCTTCTACAGCTTATGAAGCTGCGCTTAAGTATTTTACAAATGGGATAGAACTTTTAACTATAGACGCTTGGCAAACTGAATATAACTTAACTTTATGTTTATATGAAGGAGCCGCAGAAGCAGCCTATTTAGGCGGTAATTTTCAGCAGATGCAGCAATGGGCTGAGGTGGTGCAGCAAGAAGCCAAAATCCTTCTAGATAAAGTGAAAGTCTACGAAGTACAGATTATCGCTTCTATCATTCAAAGCAAGCAACTGGAAGCCATTCAGATAGCAGTATCAATTCTAAAATTGTTAGGAATAAATTTTCCAGATGAACCGACATCAACTGATATCCAGCAGGGGATGGATGATATTGCTGTTTTTTTGAAAGATAAAGCCATTGCAGATTTAATTAACTTACCATTAATGTCTGATCCTAACAAGATTGCAGCCATGAAAATCTTAATGGGAGTTCTCCCCGCGGCTTTTCAAACTGCTCCTGCAATGATGCCAATTATTGTTTGTAAAATGGTCAATTTGTCTTTAAATTATGGCAATACGGCTGTATCTGGCTATGGTTATAGTCTTTATGGCTTACTTCTTTGTGGAGTTCAAGGAGAAATTGATTCTGGCTATGAATTTGGTAAATTAGCTTCTAGTTTGGTGTCACAATTTAATGCTGAAGAACTCAAAGCTAAGATTCTAACGGTTGTTAGCGCTCATGTTATGCACTGGAAGGAGCATGTTAGGGAGACATTAACATCATCAATGTCTGGATATGCTAGTGGTCTAGAAACCGGAGATTTAGAATATGCTGGCTATTGTGGTTACATTTATCCCTATCATTCCTTTTGGTTAGGTAAGGAACTTTGGGTTTTAGAAAAGGAATTAATAGCTTACTGTGAATCGCTGAAGAAAATCAATCAGCAAGTAGCTTTAACTTGGAATTTAGTATATTTGCAAACAGTTTTAAATCTGAAAGGAAATTACGAAAATGTAGACTGTTTAATTGGAGAAGCCTATGACGAGCAAAGTATGCTGCAAATTCATCAGCAAGTAAATGATCTTTACACAATTAATCATTTATTTGTCAATAAACTAATGCTCTCTTACATATTTGGGGAGTATTTTAAAGCTGTAGAATATGCTGCGATCGCAGAAAAATCTTTAGGTGGTGTCACAGGGTTGTTTGTTGTTCCACTGTTCTATTTCTACGATTCTTTAGCACAGTTGGCAATATATCATATTGCTAAAGAGTCAGAGAGGCCAGCTATTCTAGAAAAAGTCCAAGCTAATCAGCAAAAGATGGAACTCTGGGCTACTCATGCTCCGACAAATCACTTACATAGATTTTATCTCGTGGAGGCAGAACGGTGTCGGATTTTGGGTCAAAAGCTGGAAGCAATGGACTACTATGAAAATTCTATTGCCAAATCTCAAGAGAATGGTTTTCTCCAAGAAGAAGCTTTAGCTTATGAGTTAGCAGGAAAATTTTATCAATCTCTAGGTAAAGAGTTAATTCATCAAACCTATATAACTAAAGCTTATTATGCCTATATTCGTTGGGGTGCGATCGCTAAAGTTAAATACTTAGAATCAAAGTATACTTTTCTAGTAGGACAAACTACTACTGTAGAAACTACTACTTCCAAAATAGATACAATTCACCTCACCACTACTACAACTACGAATAGTAGTAGTTTAAGCGATTTTTTAGACTTTAATACATTCATCAAGTTTTCACAAGCGATTACCAATGAAATTGTTTTAGAGAATTTGTTGAGCAAGCTAATCAAAATTTTACTAGAAAATGCTGCCGCGCAAAAAGCAGTATTACTCCTACTCAAAGATAATCAACTATATATCGAAGCTTCTGGAAATGCTACTGACAATGTAGCAATAGTTTTACACTCTATTCCTGTTGAGACCTATCAGGATTTACCACTTTCTGTGATTAATTACGTTTTTCGCACTCAGCAATATCTTGTATTGAATGATGCAATAACTACAGAACCATTTAATTTTGATATTTATATTCAGAAATCTAAAATAAAATCAATCTTTTGCTTGCCCATAATTTACCAATCACATCTTACCGGAATTATTTATTTAGAAAATCAGTTGTCATCAGGAGCTTTTGTTACAGAAAGAATAGAGGTATTAAAAGTCTTGGTTTCTCAAATGGCTATTGCCATACAAAATGCCCGTTTGTACACAAGAGAACAAGATAAGTCTAGAGAATTAGAACAGTCAATCAAAGATTTACAAGAGGCACAACTACAACTTATTCAAAGTGAAAAAATGTCTTCTTTAGGAAATTTGGTTGCAGGTGTAGCACATGAAATCAACAATCCAGTTGGTTTTATTACAGGTAGTATCGTCCAAGCAAAAGATACTGTTAATGATTTAATAGGCTATCTGCAACTATACCGAGAAAAGTTCCCGAATCCTGGTGCTGAAATTGAAGAAAAAGCCGAAGAGATAGATATAGATTTTCTACTAGAAGATTTACCTAAAATGATTGATGGTATGACGGTAGGAACACAGCGCATTCGTAACATTAGTACTTCTCTTCGTACTTTTTCCCGTGCCGATACTACCTCTAAAGTATTAGCTAATATCCATGAAGGTATTGATAGTACTTTGTTGATTTTACAGCATCGTTTGAAAGCCGATCATAACCGTCCGGCGATTCAAGTCATTAAGGAGTATGGAAATATTCCATTAGTGAAATGCTATTTAGGACAATTGAATCAGGTGTTTATGAATATTATTGCCAATGCAATTGATGCTTTAGAAGAAGCAAATATCGGTCGTAGTTTTATGGAAGTCCAAGAAAGGTATCCGAATATTATTACTATCTTAACTAAGATAGAAGAAAATAATAATCTGACAATTAAGATTCAAGATAACGCTAAAGGAATGCCAGAAGAAGTTAAAGCTTGTATCTTTGAAAATCTATTTACAACCAAATGCGTAGGAAAAGGTACAGGATTAGGATTATCTATTAGTCGCCAAATTATAATAGAAAATCATAGTGGAAGTCTGATTTGTGAATCCGTCTTGGGACAAGGAACAGGATTTATAATTTCTATTCCCGTTTTGGGATAATAATCTCTCATGATAGAGATAGATTAGCAAAGCTATAGCAACTGATACTCGAATTGTTTGATAATTCGGGTATTTTGTTTGTCAAGAATAATTCATTACATTCTCTTTTTTAAGCTTGCTAGAGTAAAGGTTATTTTGCTGTTAAAAACTATGCAACTGGTAAAATCATTACTTAACCAAATCAACACAAAACTGGTCTAATTTAGCACTTAAAACTTTACGTGTTGCCTGCTATCATAATAACTAATTGTATACATCAAATCTTGTACTATCTTTCTCATTTACTAACTGATATAAAAATAAACTCTAACTAAATATGCAATAATTTTAGTCTAGTTTTTATCAGCTCATATCAGCCGTAAATTAAGTTTGTAGGAAGTTACAAGATGTGAAAATCGTAAATATTAAGGTGGTTCTCCTGTGGAAAAAAGAAGAGAAGGTGGGCGGATAGTTTCAAAGGCTATCTCGTTTTTGTTAAATCAGATTAGCTTGATTGTGCTTGCAGTTATTCTTGTGCTGTTTATTGGAGGTAGGTTTGAACTAGCAAGTGCAACTCAACCTAATGCAGAATTAGAAATTCAAAAATTAACATCCTGTTACGCCCTGGGAACTGATGCCATTGGTAGAGGAAATCTCCTAGAAGGAAAAAATATTTATCGGGATTGTTTTACTCAAGATGCAGTACTAACGGCCATTTTTCCTGATGGAACAACTCAAACAAATTATGGGACAGATTCTTGGGCAGATTTTGTCTATTCAGTATTCCAAGGAAATGGTTATACAGCTACCCAACATTTGATGGGTACGATCAACATTTCAATTGAGAATAATAAAGCAACGATGACCTCTTATCTCCATGCGACTCACAAGCGTTCGGAAACTAGTATTGATGTCGCTAATGGTACTTATGAAGATCAAGTTGCCAACATAAATGGGCGCTGGAAAATTCGTAAACGTACTCTCAAACTCATCGATTTCTTGAATCTCAGTTCACCGACAGTTGACTCTTCAAATGCTAATGCCCGAAGCAGTAATTCATCAGCTACATTTGTAAGACCAAAAATGTCTGGTTTCAATAAATAATTTTTTACAGAGGTAAGGCAAAAATAAAAAGTAAAAAGTAGAGAATACTTTTTACTTTTTATTCTGTTTGATGTAGGAGTAAAGAAGTTCGCGTAGGCGTAGCCCGTCGTAGACATCGCTCCTAGGATTTACAATTAAACATGGACTATTACCACCATTTCCATTACTTACAACAACGACAGTAATGCCTACTTTTGGACAAATCCCTAAACAACTGGTGCTAACAACCCGAAATTCTCCCCATAATCCCTCAAATTTTAAACGAGATTTTAACCAATTCTCTAAGTCTTCGGAAGCTGTTGAGCCTGATTGCTCGTTTGTACATTGTGAACACACAAGCACCAAACCAGACTCCCATCGGGGAGAAACGCTGGGAATAGAAGTTTCTAAAGGGCGAGAATTTATTAAGGGCGATGTCTGCTCAGAAGTGGATGCAAATCTCTTGAAGATACGTTGGAGCAATCTCTTAATACGCCGGATCAGTTTTTTCATTGACTATCCTATTTATTTCTCTGAACAACTTAAAAAGACCTTTCCCTGGTTTTACTATGTAAAACCGTCCCTCTCCGAGGCGGAGAGGGATAGAGTTGAACTTGAATATAAAGGCTGAAAGAGGTTTGTTGAACAGGATAGTTTAATTTTCCCGTTTAGTCTGTTCTGGTTGATCATCTAGTTCCAACAAGAATCAGCGTTTCTGAGCAATTTGCTGTAAGTATGCAATTAGCTGTTCTCCTGCGGTGTCGATGTGTCGTTTTAGCAACCTGACAGCAGCTTTTGTATCCTGCTTTTGACAAGCATCTAAGAGTTGATAGTGTTCTTTTTGCGATCGCTCTTGGTAATCCATCTGCGCTAATTGTACGCGAACATAGCGATCACAATTAACGTGTAAAGTTTTAATCATCCCCAACAACCGAGGACGTTCAGCAGTGGCGTACAGCGTCGCATGAAATTCCCAGTTGAGTTTTGCCAACATACCTGCATCAGTTGCTTGATTTGTCGCTTCCAGAATCACAGCAGCTTTTTCTATATCTGTTTCCTTAAACTTGGGTATTGCCAACTGCATCGCTTTCACTTCTAAAGCGCTGCGAATTTCACAGATTTCTTGCGCCTCTTGTGCTGTCAACACTGATACGATCGCACCACGATTTAAATGCAGTGTCACCAATCCTTCTGCTTCTAGCTGCTTGAGCGCTTCGCGCACGGGAATGCGACTAACGCCAAACTGAGTGGCGATTTCATCCTGTCTCAGTGATTGTCCTTCCTGAAAAATGCCGCGCAGAATCGCTTCTCGCAAAGCATCGGCAATTAAATCTGGGGTACTGCGTTGTTGTTGCAGCACATTGGCTGCTAAGTCATTTAAGTTCATGTTGAATATTGTATACAAAATCTAAAATATTGTATACAATATCCAAAGTAAGTTTTTTAAACATCCCTTCAATACCACGGGAGACATTTATGAGCATCGCATCTCAACCAGACCGAGTTATTATCTTCGACACCACGCTACGGGATGGCGAACAGTCACCGGGCGCAACCCTCAATGTAGAAGAAAAGCTGGCGATCGCTCATCAACTAGCTCTCCTTGGTGTCGATGTCATTGAAGCAGGTTTTGCCGTTGCGAGTCCGGGAGATTTTCAAGCTGTTAAAACCATTGCGGAACAAGTCGGAATACCTGGCGGGCCAATCATTTGCAGTTTAGCTAGAGCCATTCGCCAGGATATTCACGCCGCCGCCGAAGCTTTGAAGGGAGCAGATCGTCCCAGAATCCACACGATGATTTCTACCTCTGATATTCATCTGAAATATCAGTTGAAAAAGTCTCGCAGCGAAGTATTAGCGATCGCATCAGAAATGATTGCTTATGCCAAATCCTTTGTAGACGATATAGAATTTTCACCAATGGATGCCAGTCGCACTGAGCCAGAGTTTCTTTATGAAATTTTGTCAAGAGCGATCGCAGCAGGTGCAACTACAATCAACATTCCTGATACCGTTGGTTACTGCACACCTAAAGAAATCGGAAATCTGATTCAAGGGATTCGAGAACATGTTCCTAATATTGATGGGGTGATTCTTTCCATTCACACGCAAAATGATTTAGGTTTGGCGACAGCTAACGCTTTGGCTGCAATTGAGTATGGTGTGCGTCAGGTGGAATGTACTATTAATGGCATTGGGGAACGAGCAGGTAATGCAGCATTGGAAGAAATTGTGATGGCATTGCAGGTTCGCAAACCATTTTTCAATCCTTACTTTGGTCGTCCGGTTGATGCCGATACACCCCTGACTAATATTAAGACTCAGGAGATTTATAAAACCTCATCCTTGGTTTCCCAATTAACTGGGATGCTGATTCAGCCTAATAAGGCGATCGTGGGAGCAAACGCTTTCGCCCATGAGTCTGGTATTCACCAAGATGGGATTATCAAGCATCGCCAGACTTATGAAATTATGGAAGCTGCTGCGATCGGTTTGCCAGAAAATCGCATTGTTTTGGGCAAGCACTCTGGACGAAATGCTTTTCGTACCAGGCTCAAGGAGTTGGGGTTTGAATTGAACGAGGCGGACTTGAATAAAGCCTTCAATCGGTTCAAAGATGTCGCAGATAAGAAGAAAGAAATATCAGATTGGGATTTAGAAGCGATCGTTCGAGATGAAACGCAGATTCCAGTAGAAAGTGGCTTCCAAATCGAACACGTTCAGGTAATTTGTGGTGACTGTACTTGTCCAACTGCAACTATTACAATTGTTACCCCCGATGGGAAAATCCTCACAGATGCGAGTGTTGGCACTGGGCCAGTGGATGCGGTGTATCAAGTAATTAATCGATTGGTGCAGATTCCCAATCAACTAATTGAGTTTTCTGTCCAATCTGTGACTGGAGGAATTGATGCACTAGGAACTGTCACAGTTCGCTTGAAGCATCAAGAGCGGATATTCTCTGGACAAGCATCTGATACTGATATTGTGGTAGCCGCAGCTTATGCTCATATCAACGCTCTAAATCGTCTTTATCGTTATTTGCAAACAGAGAGATCCCATTTTGAGTTCGACGAGGCTAAAAAGCCACCGCAGGCAAAGCAGGTAAATGTAAATCTTTAGGTTTACGCGATCGCCTACTTCCTGAATTAAATCCAAAACCTCCTACCAGAGTCAATTCACCCGTCGCACTCACATTAATAGGACTTACGCAAAAAATAGCCCAAACCCTAATTTCCAGGTAGGGGCAATTCATGAATTGCCCCTACCGCGTGTAGTTTTGCGTAAGTCCTAATTAAAATAGAAGAATGCTGTTAACTTCTACTCAACTACTGCGATTATCTCAAGGACAACTCAACTTACTAGAAGCTTGTCCGCGTAAGTTTCAACATACCTATCTAGAAAAACTCAATTCGCCCTCAAATCCAGAACAAGAAGAACGGCAAACTTTGGGTAGTCGTTTTCACTTGCTAATGCAGCAGCGAGAAATGGGTTTACCAATTGATAGTTTTTTGCAAGCAGATGCTAAACTGCAAAGCTGGATGCTAGGTTTTGCTGATGCAGCACCTGAAATTTTAACGGCTGCATCTGATAATCAAACTTTCCGTGAAAGTGAACACTACCGCACCCTGCAAGTTCAAGATTATCTGCTGACGGTTGTCTATGATTTATTGATTGCAGATAACCAACAAGCGCAAATTCTTGACTGGAAAACTTATCCTAAACCACCCAATAAACGCGAGTTAGAATCCAACTGGCAAACACGGCTTTATCTATACGTATTGGCAGAAACTAGCGATTATTCATCAGAAAATATTTCCATGACTTACTGGTTTGTCCAATCTGAGGGTAAGCCGCAAAATATTAAATTTAATTACAATACTGTTCAACACACAAAAATAGCACAGAAACTTAATCAACTGTTAAGCCAGTTAACTAATTGGCTGGAAGATTACCAAAATAACCAGCAGTTTCCTCAAGTGGCGGAGGGTAGCAAAACCTGTGATTATTGTCAGTTTGCCAAACGGTGCAATCGCACACAAGTTCCCGAAGAAGCAGTGAAAGACTCATTGCCCAATTTTGACAGCATTCAAGAAATCTCACTTAACCACATACATTAAAGGATGTTTGTCAAGTCCAATAAGGATATAAAAAATCACAACTTCTAAATTTATGTCAACTTTTGACGAAACTGAAGCCATTTATGTCCGCGAATTAGGAATTGATGACATTGCTCCCGTTTACCACTTGGGAGAAGGGTTATTTACCAGCGATTTATATCCTTATTTGTACCGCACCTGGGATGAATGGGAGGTGATTGGACTTTACAACACCGATCCTGAATATTGTCTTGTGGCTGAAACAGAAGGAGAATTAGCCGGATTTATTTTGGGAACTATCATCACTAAAGCATCCTGGACTTATGGATACATTTTATGGTTGGGAGTTAGCCCGAAGTATCAGCGTCGGGGAGTAGCAGACAAGTTGGTGGATAAAGTCGTCGCCCGGATGATTGAAGATGGGGCGCGATTTATGCTGGTAGATACCGATCCCACCAATACTTCAGCCTTAAAGTTTTTTAACCGCAAGGGTTTTGGTAATACTCGCCAGCATATTTTTTTGTCGATGAATTTAAGCAAGCATGAATATTATGGCAGATTAATTGATTACGAACACCAAAAAGCTGAAAGAGCAGGTTACAAGCGATCGCGTCCGGCAATTCGCGCCCGTAAAGCTGATAGCGTCGCTAATGAAGTAATTCTTAATCCCCTAGTGAATGAATCTCAAACAACTGAGGATCAATCCCCGATTTAAACAATGCCAGAACAACAGCAGTGGACTATAACAGCAACCGAACAACCCCCGGAATGGTTCATCCAAGCGGTAAAACAGCATACACCCCTATCAAGTGGAATATATGCAGCGCAATTGTTGTGGCAACGGGGAATTAAAGATCATCAACAATTAACAGCTTTTATTAACTATAAAGCTTACCAACCAGCGAGTCCCTTTGAGTTTGGGCAAGAAATGGACTTAGCGATCGCACGGTTGCAACAAGCATATAACGCTAAAGAGAAAATTGCTATCTGGGGAGACTTTGATGCTGATGGGATTACCGCTACATCTGTACTTTGGGATGGATTAGGGCAATTTTTTAAACAAAATACTCAGTTAATTTACTATATTCCCAATCGCCTGAAAGAATCTCACGGTCTCAATAATCAAGGTATTGATAACTTAGCAAAACAAGGTTGTAAATTAATTGTTACTTGCGATACTGGCAGCACAAATACTGAGGAAATTATCTACGCTAAACAGCTAGGCATAGATGTAATAGTTACAGACCATCATACTTTACCAACTGAACGCCCACCTGTCGCAGCAATTATCAATCCCCGCTATTTTTCAAGAGAACATCAGTTATTTAATCTTTCTGGGGTAGCGGTAGCTTATAAGTTGGTGGAAGCGTTATATCAAAGTCTGCCTAGTGTTGCCAAACATCCGTTAGAAGATTTATTAGATTTAGTAGCAGTAGGATTAATTGCCGACTTAGTGCAGTTAAGTGGAGATTGTCGTTATTTGGCGCAGTTGGGAATTCAACGACTACAAGAAGATTTTAAACAGCCGCCAGCAGCGCGTCGTCGTCCGGGAGTGGGGCGATTATTAGAATTGTGCCAGAAAAATGGCGATCGCCCCACAGATATTTCCTTTGGTTTGGGGCCAAGAATTAACGCCGTTAGCCGCATCCAAGGTGATGCCAGTTTTTGCGTAGAATTATTAACTAGTCGAGATGCCAAACGTTGTAATGAATTAGCCGAAGTTACAGAACTTGCAAACACCAGGCGCAAATCTTTGCAAAAAGATGTGCAAGCGCAAGTAGCACAAAAACTTACTCAATTAGACTTATCAACTACTAGCGTCATCGTTCTAGAAGATGCCCAATGGCCTGCGGGTGTGTTGGGCTTAGTTGCTGGACAAATAGCACAAGAAACAGGTCGCCCGACTATTTTGTTAAGTACAGAAGGAGATGGGGGAGAAAATCTTACTTCCTCATCCCCTCCCCTCGCCCGTGGTTCCGCCCGTTCGGTGAACTCCGTCGATTTATACCAACTGGTGAAAGAGCAAGCACATTTGTTACATCGCTTTGGCGGACATCCCTTTGCAGCCGGGTTGAGTTTATTAGTAGAGAATATTCCTTTATTTACAGCAGCGATTAATCAGCAGTTGCGGCAATCTTTAGGTAGTACAACCCTAACGCCAACCGTGCAAGCAGACTTGACGGTGACAGTTGCAGACTTGGGAAAAGAGTTATTTTTAGAACTGAGAGTGCTAGAACCTTGTGGAATGGGTAATCCTGTTCCGAAGTTGCTAATTCAAAACTACTGGTTTGAAAATGCTTGGCATCGCAATCAGCAGGATTGGCAAGGAAAAAAGGTACAGTACATTAAAACCGAGTTTGATATTCGGGATGATTCCGGCAGAAGTGCTTTTCCTGGCTTATGGTGGGGGCACTACAAAGATGAATTACCCATAGGAAGGTGTGATTGCATAGCTGAATTAGACTACAACACCTTTAAAAAACGTTATGAAATCAGATTAATTGCTGTGCGTCCGAGTGTTAACTCAGCACTGAACACTCAACACTCACCACTAATCTTAGACTTACGGAATCGGGAATACTCACAACAGGCTACGGCTAACCCAACTCAAGACGGGCTAAACGACCCATTACCGCTAACAGCGTTAATTCTTGAAGATTGCCCCACGAGTTGGGATAATTTACGCCTATGGTTGCGGCGATGTCTAGCGATAAGCCGTTCCGCATCTACGCTTTCCAATCAACAACAATTAGCGATCGCTTGGTCTAAACCCAAGCACCAACCACCCAATCAAATTTGGCTGACTCTTGTCGGAATTGCCAAATATCTCAGCCGCACAAATCAACCAGTTACGCGCGTCCAACTTTTAGAGAAAATCGGCATCAGCGACCAAACTTTACTTGTAGGAATCAAAGCTTTAAAACATTTAGGGTTCACAATCAAACGACAAGACAATTATTTACAAATTACCTGGCATCCGAGTGATAGGGCAGAAAACCTTGCTGATGAAACAGTGGCACGATTTTTAGCTGCTGTCCGAGAAGAACAATTTCAGCAACAGTATTTTGCTGACGTGCCTTTATCTACTATTGTGGCGATCGCAAACTCCGATAATTATATGAGTACAAACCTTTAAAAATAAAAGCCTGTATTCATTACTGAATCAGGCTTTTGAGGTTTTTATTAAATTTACTCAGAACTTCAGTTTAATCACTGAACAGTGAATCCTTCAGGCCTGATCGCACCTTCCAAATCGACCCCCATCAAGTTAACTCCCTGGATGTTTGCATTTGTGAGATTTGTCTTTTCCAAGTCTGCGCCCTGTAGGTTAGCCATTTGCAGATTTGCTCCCAACAGGTTGGCTTTTTCTAAGTCTGCATCAAATAGGTTTGCTCCTACAAGGTTTGCTCCCAAAAGGTTTACCTTACCTAAATCTGCTCCTTGAAAGTTTGCCCCTTTTAAGTTTGTTTGCTGTAGGTTAGCCCTTTCTAAGTCTGCATTTTGTAAGTTAGCACCCTCTAAATTTGCCGCTTGCAGATTTGCATCCTTAAGCATTGCTCCAGTTAGGTTACATCCAACACATTCATTAGTTTGTAATAAATGTCTAACATTTGTTGCTACAGATACAACTGGAGGTATAACTGGGGAAGTTACAGATTCCATCGGCGGTGTAACCGGAGGTATGATTGGAGCTAGTTCAGACTCCATTGGCGATGTAACGGGAGATGTAATTGGAGCTAGTTCAGACTCAGTAGGTATGGATGTTGTTAATGTTTGAGCTTTAACTGCTTGCTGGTCAAGGAGCGAAAATCCTGCTACAAGTACTAGAAATACTGCTGTTACAATCCACCGAGTTAGTTTTTTGGAAATTGATTGATTCATGAGTTCTTTCCTGTGATTATTCGTAGTAGTGGGTTTGCTTGTATAAGAGCCATCAATAATGTGCTTTATTCTCACTTTAGATAAATTGATTGATAAGATCAAATATTATTTTGATTCAAGTTGATAAATTCAAGTGATTAAAAAATCTTTTTGGATGGGCAAAGCTCAGGTGATTGTTTGGTTATGTTAGGGAATAGCACCCATCTGCGTAGGCGTAGCCCGTCGTAGACATCGCATCCCCAAGTAACAAGTTTTCAGTTCGGGTGTAATTCCTAATTAGAAAGCATTGCCAGACTAGGTAACAGTCGATATGATTCACTTTTAATTAAGATAGAGAGTCCCAGGTAAATTAAGACAAACGGGAAGACTTTTCGGCCGAAGCGGGTTAAAACGGGGGTCATCAGAGGATTACGAGTCAGGTTGTAAGAAAGGAAACACCACGCCCCAATACTGAAATAACAAACACACAAAATTACACTCAAACTTGGAAGATTACTACTAGCAAACAACGGTACATAGATCCCAATGTTGTTTCCTCCATTGGCAATGGTGACAGCAGAAACGCGATAGGTTTGAGGATCGCGGATGGTTGCTAATAATGATTTGTTCTGGCGTTCAGATTTAAGAGGAGACTTTAACTCAACTGACACAGCTTGCACTGTCTCTCCTTCCTCTTCTCGGCTGATGAGATTACTGATACCAATGGCGATGGGAAGCAAACCTAGTAATCCAATCCAGGTGCTAGGAATCAGAAGACCACCGAAGAAACCAGGGAGACTAGCGCATACTAAGGTAGTAAATCCCAGAAATTCACCGATAATAATATGCTTAGGACGAAAGCTGCGATTGACTTTTCCAAAAAAAGCTGTCAAATATAAATTGTCGTCAAAAGTGGTGGCAAAAGCGACAGAGATTCCAATAATTAATGTACTAATTAGCCAACTCATAATTGTTGCTCACGATAATTCAATGCTGTTATGTCCTAGTCCTTCTCTGCACCTCGCAGTGAGGGTAGATGAGGAGATGTTGTGACTGTTTTACCTAACGACAAACGATTCAGGTTCGCTAGTCATCAGCCAGTTCCCCAGTTTTTAGAGGCGATTGCCTCTAATCAAATTGGTGATTTTTTCCTCAGCAAGGTACCTTGGGAGCTCATGAAGTCAATATTATGGCTTTCAACCATATAAGAGCAAATACTCTTGTTTTTTAAAACGATAAATAAAGGTGATTGATAAACAGTCTGTTTTATAGGTGTTGCTTTAGCGGGGTTGGCAAAGTTTTTAACAAAACTAGTTTCCCCTAGCTGGCAGTTGGTTAAGCTTCATACTGAGAGTTTAAGAGCGTAGTTTAACGCCGTAGGCATCGCTCCTATTGAATAAGAGGCAAGGGGGCAGGGGGACAGAAAAGAATGGGATTTGACCACACCTGTTGCGCCAGCTTCCCGCTCTTTACTAAGGACTTATAAGAAGTGGGGGACTCAGACTCATGTTCCCCCCGCTCCCTGCTCCCTTCCTCCTCTATCAAAGACAGACTAAAGTTTGAGATATTCTTGGCGGCTAGCGTTCAACATCGGTTAATATGACTAATTGCGCTCTGGCTTCAGGTTTCAAATTTACAGTAATGTTTTATGTTTAACTTGTAATTATGCTAACCAGTGTTGACCGTTTATTATTTGTCCGGCGAGTCCCGATTTTTAAGGAATTGCGGGATGATTTTATTGTGCGGCTCACTTCAGTGATGAACGAACTGTCATTTCCAGCTAATTACACCATCTTTCGCCAAGGAGAAGAAGGGCGATCGCTTTATATCGTCGTGTCAGGCCGGGTTAAGGTTCACATCGGCAATAAAATGCTTGCAGAGGTGGAACAGGGAAAATATTTTGGTGAGATGGCAGTATTTGATACTCAACCTCGTTCTGCCACTGCAACAACTTTGGAACCTTGCGAATTTTTGGAACTGACGCAAGAGCAATTGTATGATGCGATCGAAGAAACTCCTGAAATTGCGGTGAATATCATTCGTGAGTTATCCCGTTTGATTCGCAAGTTAAATGACGATATGAATTTATCGAACTCGCGTTAATAATTTATAGCAACTTATTAAGAATTTTATCGATAAAAGACACTGTTTATTCGCCGCTTCCCAACTCTGCTTGCTGTACTTGAGGTTTCCCAAATGCCTTAGAGATCAATACAGTTCAGTTAAGCATATCTTATTGCCTTAGAAGTGGCGGATATCAAAGAGCATATTGCCCGTACCTGCTTTTTTGGGCGGACAATATACCATCCGATAAGAGTCATACTTAGATTGTGCAACGCCAAAATATTTAACCTAAAGGCTCTCTGAGATTTCGCAACAACCCTCCAATAGCAGTAAATTCGGGAGTGTTCTTTAGAGCTTTTAGGGAATTTGTATCAGCTTTGTCAACAATGGTATTGTAAGTATTAATTGCCTGATTAAGCTTAGTTACATTCACCCCCGTTCGCTCTGTCACCAAGCCGTTGAGGTTCAGAATTAAATCAGTTGTCAATACAGGATCAGCCCCGGCTAACACTATAGAAATAACGGTTTTGGCAGCATTAGCATCAACTCCTACTCCCAACACAGTTGCTAAAACAACGGCTGCATTATTAGCCTTATCACGTGGCCCAACAATTTTAAAACTAAGATTTTCTCCATTTGTTTTCTTGATTGTAACAACCCTTGTTATAGTTTCTTCAGATAAACTATTAGGGGTTTGTGCTTGACTTGGAAAATTCCCCAATCCTAAAAGTAGGGGACTAAGACTCAGAGAAATCAGTAAAGACTTGAACTGGCTCATAATCATCTTTATGGATTAGATATAACTATTGTGTTACCACCAATTTGCAAAGAAACGGAGCCATTGGGCAGTGCAGAAATGGAGTTACCTACAGACACAATGGCAGCCGCTAGTGTCGGAGAACTTTGTCCCGCACCAGCAACTGTTTGAAGCGATATGCCACCAGCAACTGGCGCTTCAGTGCTACTCACCGTTAGAGTAGCCCCCGATGCAAGCAATGATGCGATTTGTTGTTGTGTCGAACCGCCAGATTGTAACGCCACAACAGCACTTTGTGCAGCCGCATTCAAAGCCGCTTGAACCGTCGGCGAAACGGTAATAGTAAATGTTCCACCACCTGTTTGAACATTAACGGGGACTGAAAAAACGCTAATACTACCAGCACCTGCGTTATTACCACTGACTGAACCGGCTGTTCCTTTACTGGGACTATTTTGGCTGAGTTGGGCTTGGCTTGGTAACTGCCAAGCACTCAACAGCAGAGGACTCAGACTAAAAGCAAGGATTAAAGACTTGATTTTTATCACGATCATTCTCTAGAGATAAAGTATTTATTTAGGCAAAAAATTGAAACCATAGCTGATGCTGATAACGACAGCAGTACCACCAGGTGTCCTATCCGTGAGGTCTGAACCTTGAAGTACAACTGTAAGAGGAATAGTTGGAACCGGAACGAAAGAAACTCCAGCGTTTAGACCTACTCCACTCCAAGATGCACCAATACCAACTTGAGGATCAACTTGTAAACCGAATCCTCCAAATACCCCAACACTGTCATTTCCTGGGCGGAAGTTACCGCCTCCCACTCCCACTGTGAGCGCCAATGGCATTTTATTATTAGAGTTATTCGGTTGCAACACAGAGACATTTGTAATCGCACCATAGACAGTAGAATCAGCTACTGCTTCATTGCCATACTGAGCAAAGGTATTCCAGGCAACTGCACCTGCAATTTGATTTTTACTACCAGCATAGAGAATACGGTGGGCTTTGAGATCGAAAGTTCCATTAGCACCAAAGTTTTTGATACTACCGTTGTTAAAGGAGACTTCTAAACCAATTAATTTCTGGCTATTTCCCAAACCAAAACCTGTACTTGTACTGCCATCGAAACCTGTATCGCCATTTGCTTTCTTGCGAGTTGCTCCCGATGCTGCTAAGAAAAAGTCTCCCCAATTAGCGCCGAAAGCACTGGGAATCCCAAAGCTGAGGCTAGGAGGATAGGTTTGTTTAGCACCGATGCCTCCCAACAAAGGCTTAATTTTTAGCCTTTGACGTAATTCACTATCATTTAGTTCAGTTTCAGAGCCAGTAGAAGGAGTTTGAGTTTGGGATAGAATGCCTTGGTTGGGTGGTATCAGCAGTTGTGCTTGACTAATATTTGACGAGTTGACTTGAGGGGAAAAAATCGCTTTTCGGGTTTGAGTGTTGGCTGATTCAGTTAAAGATGCATTTTGTTGTTTTTTAAAAAAATTGCTAGTTTTTAAAGAAGCAACGTGTTGTTTTTGGTTGAAGATTTTAGGTTTAACGTTAGCACTAACACCATCACTAAAATTTACAGTTTCTAATTCAGCAACACTAACGCTTACAGTTTCTAATTCAGCAACAGTATTACTTTTCTGAGATGCCAGCAACCTTTGTCTTAAGCTAATATTTGGTTGTGTATTAAGTCTAGATAGTCTCAATTGAGTCTCTGGATTTTCAGAAATAACGCTATCCGCAGCAACTGCCGATTGGATAGAAATATCTGTCAACATTAGCAGAAAAGTTAACAGGATTTTCCCTTTGTTCCAGCAAGCAGAGTTAATACTAATCATTTCATAAGTATCACTACTATTAATATTTTTTTGTATTTCATGCATCAATGATATTCCTGTTGTAAAATTATTTACCTAAATACGAGATTAATCTATATGTAAAATTACTGTTTAGCAATAGTAATTTTACGGGGATATGGGCAATTGGGAGCATCCCACCTTTTATTTAGCGAGCCAAGATTAATCCATTAAGATAGGCACAACGGTGAGCATAAAAGAAGAGAGGCTTTGATGCTCACTCCCCAACCCTAGTAGGGGAGGGGCCGGGGGTTAAGTCTCTATTTAACGCAATTGAAAACCGCTATATTATGCGTAAGTTTTACATTCTTTAAGAAACTGTTGGGGAATTTCTACACTTCTCCCCCAATGCAGATGAACATAAGAAGCATGAACATTTGCAGGTAAACCCCATCCTTCGCATCCCATATTTTCATCACAATCGTAGCGAGAAGTTTCAAATAGGGGCTTAGTGGGAGTTAAGGTTAAATGGGAACGATGAAATTCATGTCCGTGAACAGCTGTACCTGCCTTCACTAATAGATTATCTTGCAAAGCTACTGCACGACGATAGCCCAGAGTTAAACGCGCACCCATGACAGCAGATGTCGGTAAAACTCCCGTCATCGCCCAAGATTTACCCTCAAAATCGATAATTTGCTCACATAAATACATTAATCCTCCGCATTCAGCGATCGCAGGCATTCCTTGGAGAATTGCTGTTTTCACTCCATCACGAACGCTGGCATTTTCTGCTAGTTGCTGGGCAAAAATTTCTGGGAAACCACCCCCAAAATACATTCCCTGGACATCTTTTGGTATTGCAGCGTCTTCTAATGGACTCCAGAAAACCAGTTCTGCACCAAGTTGTTGCAGCAAATCGAGATTGTCTTGGTAATAAAAATTAAAAGCGCGATCGCGGGCAACTGCAATTCTGATGGAGGAGGGAGAATGAGGCAGATTAGGGGGATGAGGAAGAGGTTGTGATTTTAACAGGGGCAATAAGTTTTGCCAATCGAAGCAAGTATCTCCTAAATCGGCGAGGCGATCAATTAAAGCGTTGAGTTCGGGAAGTTCTGCTGTGGGTACTAAACCCAAATGGCGATCGGGAATTGTGATGTTATCTTGACGGCGCAACACGCCGAGAACGGGTAATTTTAAGGGTTTTAGGGCATCTCTGAGGAGAGAGAGATGGCGATCGCTTCCCACGCGATTTAATACTACCCCAGCTATTTTAATTCGGGGGTCAATAGATTGGTAGCCATGAGCGATCGCAGCTACAGAACCCGATAAGCGACTGCAATCAATCACCAACACTACAGGTAAATCTAAAAGCCGTGCAATGTGTGCCGTACTTGCAAAGTCAGTAATTAGCCCTTTGTCTTCTGCAAATGACAAAGGACTCATGACTAATGACGAAATTCCATCAAATAATCCCATTACCCCTTCTACTAGGGCATATTCAGTCAGTTGACTATGACGGGCAAAACATTGCTGAACGTAGGTTTCTGAAGTCAACACTGGGTCTAAGTTGCGACAAGGACGACCAGTTACGTGTTGATGAAACATCGGATCGATGTAGTCTGGGCCTACTTTGAAAGATTGCACCAGGCGATCGCGACGACGTAAAGATGCTAAAAGGGTAAGCGTGACTGTTGTCTTGCCCACCCCACTACGTTCTCCAGCAATGATTATAGACATGGATAATTGTTGATTAGGCAGTTAATTGCTGAGGTTTGACACGACATAAGGCGAGTTAATTGCTGAGGCTTGCTTAGAACTAACCAGTGCTTGGTAGATAAAAGCTGCTACCTGGGCGCGAGTTGCGGTTGCGGTTGGATTCAGGGATTTGACATTAGGATAGTTTACGACGATTTGTTTTTCAGTTGCAGCTGCGATCGGGCTACGGGCATAGCTAGCGATGTTAGAGGCATCGTTAAAATATTTCAGAGTGTTTTCGGTATTGCCACCAAAAGTATATCCCAGACCGTTGGCGAGGGAAACCAAAACCTGCTGGCGGGGAATAGCCTGGTTAGGTTGAAAACGATTACCGGGATATCCAGATAAAAAACCAATGGTATAAGCTTGCCCAATTGCACTGTATGCCCAATAGTTGCTAGGCACGTCAGCAAAACTTATCGCCTGCCTCTGCTGTGATTTAGGGAAAGCTTTGTTGACCATAGCGGCAAATTGAGCGCGTGTCACCGGTTCTTCAGGGCGGAATCTACCATCAGGAAATCCAGCAATTACACCTCGCTGTGACAATTGTTGAATAAATTGTGCTGCCCAATAGTTAGATGAAACATCAGAAAAAGCAGTTTGAGCTAAAGATAGCGGGGAGCATCCCGCTTGGATAGGTTTCCCTTGTAAACTATAAGTTACTGACTCACAAACAAAACCTGCGGAATTAGACTCTACATAAATCTGTGTTGGTGGATTTTGTTTATCTAGCCGCGATTTCCAATCATTAGATATTTTTTCGAGAGTAGGATACTTTTTTAAAACCTGTGAATCTGCAACAATATCGTGAGTTCCCTTAACACTTATTTTAGAAGCATTAAGATATATATTGTAATCATAAACAACGTTTTTATTTTTATTGTTACTATTAATATCTTTGCCAGGGTAAGCATAGAGAATATTGTTTAAAATCTTGATATCAGATGATACATTAGCAAATATTTGCCCATCTTTAATTTCAGGACTTTGATTATTTAAAACAGCAGTGTTATTTACAATATCAACATGATCGCTTAAGAATGTATGAATACCTGAGCCACCATTGTTAAATGTCAGATTGTTTTTAACTAAAGTGCGTCCTTGATATGCGCCCAATTTTGAATTATTATGCTCGTTTCTTGTATTATCAATAATAATACCATTACCATCTGTGATCTTTCCAACTGCAATCCAAGGGATGTACATACGATTGTTGTAAGCCTTGTTGTTGGTAACAAACATTTTGTATCCCTGGTTTTTGTCAGAATTCCAATTACTCAATATTGAAATACCACTAGCACCATAAACACCATACCAGGCATTATTGAAAACTACATTATTATCTACTGTCACATAATCTGATTGAATCGCTGAAATACCTGCTCCTCCACAGTCATGCACTTTATTGTTCAGAATACGGATGTGATGAACATGACCACTGGTTCGCCCGTCAATGCTGATGCAGTTTCCACTCGTGAGTGGGTTTAGTTTGTTATTCTTCTCACTCATCGCATAATCAAGAGTTATATTGGCATTATTCCCTATAACCTCCAGTCCGTTGATCTCAATATATGAAGCTCTACTTGAAATCAGAATACCGCTCCATGTATTGTGCTGAATTTTTGGGAAATGTCCAGGATATGCTTTATACCTAATCCATGCATTTGCAGTTCCAGAACGTTTAATATTTACTGCACTCAAAGCTTTGGCTACATTTTTGTAGACTCCATTCATAATCAATACTGTATCACCAGGGTTGGTAAGGTCTGCTGCTTTCTGAATTGTCCTGAATGCAGATGAAGTAGAAAGTCCGCTATTTTTGTCGTTTCCATTACCACTAACATAGTATGTTTTCGGTGTTGAATTCGCGCTAATTAGCTTGCTGCTGGATAGGTTAATTTCGTTGTTAGTAGATATCTGAGGGGCGTTTTGACCTAAAGGTAGTTCTATTTTTTCTCCCTGAGTCAGAAGAATTAATGCCACGGGAATTACAAGAGATGTGCTTAAAATGAAACCTTTATTTACCATAAGAAAATGCTCTTTTATACACTACTTGATAAAAAGTATCAGGATATTAGGTAATTTTAAATACTCTTTTAGATAGAGAATAAAATAGAGATGACTTTCCTAGCTCTTTCTTTCAATAGCATACTTCAACAAGTATTCCAATAAATATCGATGGTGATGAAGACGATATAGAGATATGATAGTTGCTGTTAAATAGAATTTTTTAGGTCTAAAAATGAAGGCGATCGCACACTCTAGTTAAAGTGGCGATCGCCTATAAGGGGTGATTAAAGTCACGACTTGAATAGAGTAAAATCTAGTAGCGCGAGCGTGGTACTAAATTCAAATTAGAATTCAGTGTGAGCCTTAAATCTTGTGCGGGTCTGATGACAAACACATTTGCTTCTTTTTTCCGTAATAGGACACTTGCACCTGCACCCGCAGCCGCACCAATAACAGGTTTTAAATCATCAATTCTGTTGTTACCAGTAATTAGTGAACCTAAAAGACCAGCACCTCCACCAATAGCTGCATCAGTTAAAACCTGACCAGTGCTAGGCCCTTGTGAAACTTTTTGAGTTGTGGTGTATGTCCGAGAACTTGCATTAATCGACTGACGCTGACCATTAGAAAATTCTAATTCTTGAGCGACAAACCGCACGCCTTTTCCTTGGTTGTCATCTGTATTTCTTGAATAATTATCTAAGTCAACAGATTCTAGCCGTCCATTTACTTTAGTTCCAGCAGGAATTAAGACATTTCTATTTCTGTCGATAATGTCATTGGCTATTCTCAAGGTTATAGATTTACTTTCCCCAGGAGCAATAGTAATAGTCTCTTTCTCGTAGGTGACAGGAAAAGCAACCCCAGAAGGAATGGTAACGTTTCCATATTGAGTATTTCTGTCTTGCCCAATTCTATATTGTGCATTGGCAGGAGCCAAGCTTAATAGGGGGCTAGCGACGCTTGCGGTAACGGCTATTGCCATTAGTGCAGCAGTTCTAGATTTCCATTGATGTGAGCGAGCCATAAGAGGGTTTTCCTTTGTGTATGTGATGTATTTAATGACGGTGATTTACTGAGTTTGTTTCTGACTGTTTTTGAACCTGTCTATAAGCGTATTCCGAAGATAAAAGCACTTGTTATCATGGCAGTCTGTGCGATCGCAACTCTGAATTAGTATCCTGCTAATGTGCGTTATTCAAATCAGAGGCAAGACATTCATACGACGTAAACGAGTATCATTTTGTTCCTAAGTGTTCTTTTATTACTTATGTCCACATATCTAAGCCATTAAATAGAGGGGATAGGCTAACTGCGAACTCTTACTTATATTCTAGATTTATTTGCTAGGACTGGGTAAATATTTTCGTTTTCCTAACGAATGATTTACCTGTGGGGCTGAAAGATCAACTATCTGCTGTGTGTGTATTTAAGATTGCTGCTGACGCTGTTTAATCTCTGCGATCGGTAATAGCAAAGTATCTTCTATTTGCTGTCGCACTTCACGGCTAACATAACAATCGCTATTTAGACAATCTGCCAGTAATTTATTGGTATCATAATACTGCTGAAGCAATTCCTTTTGCTCGTTACTGAACTGCCAATCATGACCAATATTGCGATGTTTAATCATTACTAGTCTTAATTCTTCACACCAAGCCTTTCCATTAGCTAACCACCATTTCTCAGATTCTTGCCAGTTTTGTCTGCTTGGTATTTGCTCTTGAAGTTTTTGCAGTAAATTCTTGAGTTCTGGATCGAGGTAGAGGTCGAGGCACAGGGAGAGGCACAGGGAGAGGGAGAGGTCGTAGTCGAGGGAGCGAAAGAATTCAAGGGAGAGAGAGAGGCACAGAGAGAGGCCGAGGGAGAGGAAGAGGTAGTAGTTTAGAGAGAGGTCGAGGGAACTGGAGAAGTCGAGGGAACTGGAGAAGTCGAGGGAACTGGAGAAGTCGAAGAAACGGGAGAAGTCAAGGGAGTGGGAGAGGGAGAGATAAAATGCTCTAAGTGCTGCTGGTTTGTAAGAAACCTCAACGGAAAGAGATTTTTCTTTTACCCACAGAAGAAACTGCTGCAACCTCTGATCATCAGCCACTATAAAATCAATTTTCTCTTTGATCAACAGCAATAACCGATCTGCACTTGGAGACATCCCAACCGCCAGCGAAAAGACTTCCTGCCAGCGTTTCTCAGTAATATGGCTAACAAGATTTTGCAGCGCTTCCTCTGATGACTGTCTCACAACCACAAATTCTCTCGCTGTGAAATACTCATGAAATGTCAGGTGAGAAAATGAGTAAATCCTTTTCGCTCTTGCGACAACTAGCCCATGATGATGCTCAATTGAACGCAAAACTTGCTCACTGTCAAGTTGCAATGCTTCTTCATCAGTATTAGCATCAGGTAAATTACGGATGTATTCTGTAATGTATTGTTCTGCTGCTTTCTGCTTGAAGAAATATTCACTGCTCTCAAAGGTAGTCAATGCCATTTTGCTGAGTAAATCTTCTTTGCGTTGGACTGATAGCTTTTTGTAAATCTGGTCGCGTTGAATTCCCCGCTTGGCATCCCATTTTTTCAATAACGCATCTAGTCCTTCTTTATATAACTCAGAACGATTTGCAGGGAAATCTCCTGACTCTTCAAATGCTAAACAAAGCAACGTCAGCAGCAGAGGACTTGCAGCAAGTTGTTTGATTCGGCTATTCTCTTCGAGACGTTTGATAAAAGTCTCTGGTTTTATAGCTTTCTCCTTAAACCAGTTATTGGTAAAGTTGGAAATTTGGTCATCGTCAAAATCAGCAACTTCCACCTCTGTGAACTTCTCAAAAATATACTCTCGTGCTGCAATTCGGCAGGTCATGACAAACTGATTTTTTGGGTAACGATCAGAAAAATCACGAATTTCTTTTAAGATGCGATCACTATCCTCTTCTCTAACCTCATCCAACCCATCAAGTAAAACTAATGCCTTGCCATAGGTTAGTACATCTCGGATAGAAGAGATAGGATTTATCGTCTCTTCAGTGATGTGTTGCAATAATCCAGGTTTGTTTGCAGCTTCCGCAAAGTTTTTGAGGGTGACAAAAATCGGTACATGTTCAGCCTGAAACTCACCTCCAATACACTGAATTGCTAAATACTTCAAAAATGTGGTTTTACCTGCTCCTGGTTTACCTAAAATCATTAGCTTGGAATACTTCTCAACCGCTTCCAATCCCGGCACTCGTTTTTCAGTAATTTTATTGAGTCCAAAGAGGTCAAAATCCTGGCTGCTACAGTGTTGCAATAATTCATCAATTCCTAGCGGTTGTAGCCCAGTGATTTTTTCCAGAATATTAACGCTGGTGTAAATGTCATTCAAGCCAATGGGTTGAGTCATATCTAGCACTCGCATTGTGCCGCAACGTTCTTGAATGAGGAGTTTTATCTTTTCGCGTACTGCTTGCACGATCGCATTAATATCAATGCTGTTATCTTGATTTACCTCTGGTTCACTAGCCGGTTCAGCAACTATTTCTTCCCACTCTAGGTCTAGCCTGTCGCAAATCTGGACAAAGAGATTGCGGTCAACAGGTTTACCTGTAAAGAACTTTCCGATCGGCTGGCGAGTTACTTCTAACTCTTCAGCTAATGCCTTTTGAGTTAATGAATAACGAATTAAAGCTTTTTTTGCTTTTTGAATACCTTCTAGAGAACAGCAAAGCGATCGCCCGGACATAAGCTAACCATTACACTTTTGCTGATTCTAACTGTCAATTTGGCAATTCATGCTCATCGCATACACAAGTCATTCATATCACAAGCCTGTATTTAAGCCTACAGCAAACACTCGCCTGTCAAAGTAGGAATGTAGTGATTCAAACGATTTGGGGGTGGATCAATGTTATCCAAGAAATTTCCTTCCAGAGATGAAGTCTTAGCTGTTGTAACGCTGATTATGGTGATTGGTTCTCTAACTCTTGCAGTTATCGACGACAAAAGTCGCCCTCAATTTCTCGATTTAACAAAATTTGCTGTTGGTACATATATTGGATTGTTGATACCTCGGTCAAGGTCAAGCGATCACAATTAACTAATCCAAGCCTCTAATAGCCACATAAGCATAGAAACGAAACCCGCGCTGGCGGGTTTTAATTGATATCAAGTTAATTCTGAATACCTTATAACTTTGACAAAATCTCTGGCAACAACTGACTAGGAACTTTAGATAAAGCTAGAGTTTGTCCCTGTATGCCTAATTCATTATGAAAAGCACGAATAGTTTTCACCACATAATTGAAGGTTGTTTGATAAGCCTCTGATTGTTTGCTCAATCCATTTAAAGCTTGCAAATGGTAGTCTAAAGCTACTTCTAAGTGTTGAGAATGTGTTGCTTTATCACCATTAAACGACTTATCTATTACTAGCTGATAATGTGCTAGTGCCAAGTTATTATAAGAGGCAAGTAAATCAAAGCTTAAAGGAGTACCGCTAAGTGAGTGAGCCAAAGCTATAGCCTCTTCATAAGCGCTTATACATAGTTGCAAATACTTTTGACGTGTCTCTTTAGTTGTCTGAGAAAGATTTGCTAAATGCCAGTAAGCAGTACCTAGATTATTTTGTGTAGCGGCGCAGGCACTGGGAACATTAGCTGGAGTGCGATACTTAAGAGCTTTGCTATAGACATTAATAGCTAGCAGGAGATTTTGGGCAGGTTGCTCGTATTGTGCCAGATTCCAACAGGCAGTGCCGATGTTGTTTTGAATCATGCCATACTTGAGCGGTTCCTCTTCGGGGTTGTAGTATACGAGTGCTTCGTTGTAAGCTGCGATCGCTTTCTTTAAATGCACAATCGGTTGGTTGTATTGCCCTAGATGCCAGTAAGCAGTACCCAAATTATTCTGGCAAGCTGCATACTTTAATGAATCCATATTGGCTGTACGGTAGCTGAGTGCTTCATTGTAAGCTGATATTGCCTGCTGCCAATTGTCAGATGGGTGAGAAAAACGAGCTAAATCACCATAAGCCGTCCCCAAATTATTTTGCACACGCGCGTAAGTTTCCCGATGCGTCTGCGGTGAAATCATCTTTAATGCCAACTGATAAAATTCTATTGCCTGCTCTATATAAGTTTGTCCCTCCTCAGAATTGGGTGGTGTACGGTATAACATCCAGTAGAGTGTACCCAAATCATTCAAGATATCTGGAAGTTGTGGTGAGCTTTCGTCATAGCTAATAGCCTCCTGATAGGCAATAATTGCCACCATCAGGTTTTCTAGGGTTGACTCTCCTTGCTCAATCCGAAGGCGGTATAAAGTGCCTAAGCGATGATAAGCTTCTGCCAGTACATCCCCTGAAGCTTGCTTTTCGTGTAATTCTTCAATCTCCAACAAAATCTGCTGCGGTTGTAAATAATTTTCAGTATTTTTATCCCTACTTGCGTTAATTGTTGCGATTACTAGCTCTGTTAACTCGCTACTTACATAAGATAAAGACAACAGCGATTGATTATTTTTACCACTACCAGACCTATTAGTAAATTCCTGGGTTTTGTGTACGCCATTCCCTTGTATCTCTGTTGGGAAACCGGAATTATTCTCAAACTTGAACTCAGAAGTTGTGGTTTTGAGTTCTGCTTGGTTAACTGATTTATCTAAAACCGACTGCTCAATATTCCCTAAATCCAAGTTTCTCGAAGGTGAAAAACGTTCTGGATAGCCTGCATTTTGAGTTGCGGGTGTGGGTTCTCCAGCAAACACAAATACACCAGTCCGGCAACGCCAAAATTGTGGTGCTGATTGCTTAATGGCAGATAACCAAGGACGCGGTATCCACAACAGTAAGTTAGATTCTAGGAATCGGCTGGATTCTTGTGTAGAAAAATATTGCTCACTTAAGCGCAGATAGTGTAAAAATAAACGCTGTGTTGCTACTGTTTCCTTGGTGAGATGTTCCACGCCGACAATCTGAAATGCTGGTACTGGAAAAGGTCTTCCAGGAGTATCTTTTGATGCTCCAACAATTGGTGGTGGATAATTAGCTAACCATTGATTTATCTGAACTATGGGATTGGGTTCGTTTAAATTCAAACGCAATGTGACTAATCGCGGATAAGCTGGAGTGCTATTCTCTTGGGCATTTGATGACTGATATAGCACCTGTCCAACAGGATAAGCCAATGTAGAATGCAAGCGGGCTGCTACTTGATTTCTCAGGTGTAAATCATCACATACTGCTAAAAATAGTTGTCGTCGTAAGCCAAGGCTTAGGGCAAGTTTCAGGCGGTGGTATACTTGCCGATTCAAAGTAGAATTATTGTTCTGTGCAGTATCATTCACGCTCATAGCGGCTAAAAAGCCAAAACATAGTACATATCAACGTTTTGGGTATATCTAAATGGGCTAAAGTCATACAGCAGTTTTCTTTTGTATGAAGTACAAAGCTAGGGGGTTTGAGGCTGGAGGTAGGAAGCAGAAATTTTTGATATGTGATTTTGAGTCCTACATTTTATAGCTCACTTATTTGCAAACTGCTGTAATAAAAATTATTTTTAAGTATAAGTAGATGTTGTGCTGCTCAGAATAAATTTAGCCTTCAAGTCTAACAGCCATAAAAAGTATAATTATATACTTTAATTGCTAGTTCAATTTTAACAAAAAATAAAAAAGCAGGCCCCTCTTAAAATCGGAACCTGAAAAACGATAAAGAAGATTAAGTTTTCTGAAAATATTTTATGATTAACTGCTCTTAGAAACGAAGAAGGCGACTAGAATCAAGCCGACAACCAAAGCTGTAGCGGCAATTCCTAATATGAGATAAGTTCGTTTTTGCCCTTGTGTTGGAGGTTCTGCTTGATAAATCTTTGGTTCCCGGGCAAAATTATTCAGAAGGCCGCCTTCTTCATTGATATAGGGCATGAATTAATTCCTTTATCTTGATACTTCATTTAATGTTACATAAATGATAAATCCGCTCTGAAACTGCTAGACAAATCGTTACATTATTGGGAATTGGGAATTGGGCATTGGGAATTGGGCATTGAAAAGAGGCAAAGGGGCGGGATGCTACACTTGCTGAGGGTAAAACTCCTCTCCCCATTCCCCATTCCCTAATTAGTAATTGTCCCAGTGAGAGGTGAACTAGGACTGGCGTAATCTTTAATCGGCATCCTGCCAGCAAGGTATGCTAGGCGACCGGCGACTGCTCCTAAATTCATGGCACGAGCCATTGCTGCTGGGTTTGGAGAAAGAGCGATCGCACTATTAATCAATAAAGCATCTGCTCCCAATTCCATTGCTTGGGCAGCTTCGGAGGGTGAACCAATACCAGCATCTACCACCACCGGTACATTCGCATTTTCGATGATGATCTGGATATTGGCGGTTGTTTTTAACCCTTGTCCAGAACCAATCGGCGATGCCAAAGGCATTACCGTCGCACAGCCTACTTCTTCTAAACGCTTGGCTAACATAGGGTCAGCGTTAATATAAGGCAATACTGCAAAACCTTCTTTAACTAGTTGTTCTGCGGCTTGCAGCGTCCCAATTGGGTCTGGAAGTAAATACTTAAGGTCAGGTATAACTTCTAACTTGACAAAGTTATTATCTTCCTGCCCTAACAATTTCGCCATTTCTCGCCCCAAACGCGCCACCCGAATTGCCTCTTCAGCAGTTTGGCAACCTGCGGTATTGGGCAACATCCAAATTTTTGTCCAATCCAAAGCTTCGGCTAAACCTTCATGTCCGGGAGCCTTGGTTTGTACCCGTCGTACAGCCACGGTGACAATCTGGCAATCACTGGCGGCAACGCTTTGCTGCATTTCTTCGATGCTGCGATACTTACCAGTTCCCGTCATCAAGCGGGATTGGAAGGTTTTGCCAGCAATAATTAGCGGCGAGTCTTGAACTGGGAGGGAGGATATAGTAGGACGATTCCCGTTGGAGAAGTTGGCAGAATGAGTCAGCATTTGGGTGGATGTAGATGGCTGGGATTGGAAGCGCGAATAGTGAAAATGAGCAAGTAGAGGATCGGGCTTTTGTTCTAAGATTAAATCGGCAATCAATGTGGCTGTTATGGGTGTAAGTAGAATCCCGTTACGGTAATGACCTGTAGCAAGGGTTAAATTTTGACAGTGGCTAGTACCAAGGATGGGTAACTCATCGGGGGTGGCTGGGCGAAATCCCCACCAGAACTCTTGGATGGGATAATGCCTTAATTGAGGATACAGCCGGATGGCAGCTTGTAATAATTTTTGAATGCCGTCTGGGGTGTTGTTGGGGGTGAAGCCAACGTCTTCGCTTGTTGCCCCAATAATTAGGCGATCGCGTCTTGGTACTATGTAAATATTATCCCCAAACAAAATCCGCTTTAAAGGCACTTCCGGCGCAAATTCTGGTAGCCGTACACTCAGCATTTGTCCTTTTCTGGGTAGCACGGGTAGCGGCAATAACTCATTTGACCAAGCACCTGAAGCTAGAACATAGTGCGCGGCGCGAATTATCCCAACATTGGTTTGCACGCCAACCACTTGTCCTTGCTGCTGTAAAAATGCTTCTACTGTAATACCGTCTTTGAGTTCAACACCAACACACTCAGCCGCCGTCCGCAATACTTGAGCTAAAGCCTTATTATCAACTTGTGCATCTTCAGGATACCACCAGCCACCAACTACCTCTACTCCCAATCCTGGCTGATATTGATGAATTGCCTCTTTATTTAACCAGTAAGCCGGGGAAGAGGCAGGAGGACTGGGAGAAGGGTGCAGAGGAGAGAAATTTTCCCCCTGCTCCCTGCTCCCTGCTC
>NZ_JACKZS010000229.1 GCF_014222285.1 Nostoc sp. UCD121 | reverse complement strand
GCATAAAATTGCTGTACCCATATTTGACGCAGGGTTTCTACTCCTGGTATTTGTCTTAACCACTGTGGCGCAGTTGGATCATAGATTGCGTCTAACAGCGCCAAACCGTCTGCTCCAATTGTTAAGCAATATTTCGCCAACAGTGTCTTCGCTATATTTACCCCAAGTAACAACCTTGTCACAATCGCCAATAATTTTACCTTTTCGTATGGTTGTTGTGCGAGATTGATGCTTCCGAAATACAGCATCATAACCAAGTTTGGTAATCGTAACCATATCGGCGTAAGCACAAAAAGCTCTATCCCCTAAAAGGACATCATTTGGTTTAAGAAAACTGTACAATTTCCTCGCCAGTTTAATATCATGAGTGTTCAGAATGTCGATACACAAAGCAGTAGCGGCTCCTGTCACTAAATTGAATATCACACCAATTTTAGCAATTGGAAATCCACATCCCTCTTTTTGGGTACTAGGTTGGGGGTATTCTTTTTGATTCTCTACGGTATCTGGCATGGAGACAGTTGAACCATCTATTACTTTTACATTGCGACCACACCATAAATGTTCTTGGGTCACTTTCGTTTCTAGGTTTTGTGCCGAGCAATTGAAAAGTTTTTCTAATAATTTCTCTGGAAGTCTCGCCCTAGCTTGGCAGTAACCACTCGTATCTGTTGAAGGTATTTCTACCTCTTCTTGGGCTAAATGAGCAATTATTTTACTGACAGCATTATGGCAACTTTTATCCATATCTAAAACCTGTGATAAAAATGCCCACAACGTTATAAATGGGTCAAACAATCGCTTTTTGTACTTGATTTCTAGCTCAGATATTGCAAGTCTTATTACCGATTCTGGCAACAGTTCTTTGAAAGGTAGCCCTAAACCCTGACTAAATTTATCCTTGAGAATTTGTACTCATAGTGTCACAGTAGTAATTATAGTGTTGGCTTGCTCGTATCAAAGAAAGTATTCTATGAACGAGTAAGCTTTTTCTAACTACAAAATTTTTGGGCAACCCTGCATCATTTCTCCATCTGCGATCGCCTGACTCATACCATGACTGCGGGACTGGGCATTAAAGCTGTAGCCCTTATTCTACATAGCTTCGAGCTTTTCTTAGTGCCATTCCATACTGGGCCTCTTTTGTTTTGACCAATTATTCCTTGATGCTACAAGCCCCTAAATTCATTTATGGATAGATAAATTTTAAACTTTGCTTGGTTCAAGCCCCCGGATTTATCCGTGGGCATTAATTGCGAATGGGCGAAAAAGCGAATTGCGAATTGTTTTGACGTCCCCACTCCAATATTTATTAGGGTTTTTGTGACTCGATATAAAGTGTGAATTAAAGCCAGTTGCCAAGCAAAATATAGGATGCCCAATATCTAGGATGCTCACGGCCTGGTAAATCTTTGAGTTGCTTTTGAGCTTGTTTTAAGGCTTGAGCTTTTGTAACGGTTGTACCGTCAATTAACTGTTTGTAAAATATCTGAGTAAAATCAGCACTGACTTCATCATCCAAAGTCCATAGTGAAGCAACAGCACTACGCGCCCCAGATCGAACCCCTACACCAGAAATGCCTAAAGTTGCTCGCTTATCACCGGTAGCAGTTTCGCACGCACTTAATACAAGTAATTCGATCGGTTCAGGTTGTCTTTGAGCTTGCCTACGGAATATATTACCAATCTGATTGATATTAATAGAGCCATCATAAGCTAAAAGAAATGTTTTTTCAGGACTAGAACTAAAGGTGCCGTGTGTAGCTAAGTGAACAACTTTAAAAGCAAAAGTATTGATTTGATTTTTTAAGTTGTCTACTGTGAATTTAGTATCAATTAGTTGATAAACCGAAAAGCCAGAATGAGGTATTTTTTCAATTGCCTCTATTTCCTTTTTGACATAATTTAATTTAGGATATTTGCTTTTGTTTGTATCTGGTTCTTTTAACCCTGCTGCCAAAACTCTAAGTCTTTTATCTTCGAGAGTTTGAGTTTTAGGAATTTCCAATCTTGGGGCTAGTGCTAAGGCATAGTCATCAACTAAATACTTAGTTGTTCCTTCTTTTTCATTATAATCAACCACTAATGCAGCCAAGGGAATATTCCGTAGATTGGTATCTAAGGCGAATATTAATGTGTCAATTTTTTGCTCTTTAATATCCTTTTCTGCCTTTTGTAATAGCCATTTGTATACCAGATTGGATTCTTTTTTTAAATCTTTAAATGTATATTCTTCTTCTAAATCAACTTGCAATTTTCTGATCAGAGCATTAAAAGTATATTCATTTGGTTTTGTCTGCAAATTCAAATCTTTGATTTGTTGTTCGACCGTAGCTTGATTTATGGGAGTACTATAGTGTCTTAAGTTGGGTGTATTATTTTTGCCTAAATCTTTATTTGTTTGAGAATTTGATTCTTCAGGTAACTTGAGAATAATTTCGATGCGATCTTCTAAAAGAATTGGATACAAAAAAGCTGTTTTTACAGGCTGTTTATCAACAATTTCATCAATTTCTTCTAAATTAAATTCTGGACAGGCTACACGTAAGAAATTTTCTAATTCTACCGCTTGCAAGGAAGCAATAACTTCTCGTGCTTTCGATAGATTTTTTCCCTCAGGATTACTATCCCGTAGAAGCAAATCAACATAATCTCGATAAATACTCTCGATATCATTTTGGAAAGAGAATTGGGCATCAGGATTAGCTGTTACTAACTCTTTACGAAGAGATTGCAAAGTTAGATATGCTTTTTGATAAAACTGGCTAGCATTATCCAAGTTTTGCAAACCCTCTGTCTTCATCTGTTTAGTTTGGGCTTGTATCCTTGCTGGAAGTTGGGATTTGTAAATTCTACCTAATTGCCACTCCCACAGATATTCAATATCTGACGGTGATGATGGAATAGATAAAGATTGAGCAATCAATAAAGCTTGCTCAGTGTTTTCTTGAGCTAAATTCCATATCTGGCGTTTTTCATACAACTCACCAAGATACCCATAACTATAAGATTCTGCTCTCAAATCGCCTAGATTTTTAGCTTGTTGAATTGTAGTTTTAATAAATTGTTCTATTCTGACATCACGCATATCTTTACTACGAATCAAGCTTTTAGCAAAATTAAGCCTGATCAGAAGCGTTGCATGAGTAACAGGTAATTGCTCTATTTGTTGTTGAAGACTGTCTATTTGCTGATATGGAAGTTGCCAGCTTCTTTGTGCTAATTGCTGGACTGTAGCATACAGGTTTTGATTTGTTGTTTCAGTGTTAACATTTTTTACAATATCTAGTTTATTAGGATTTAACTGCCATTCATAACATTTGATAATTCCTGAAGACCCATAATAAATATTACTAAATTGCTGAAATATATTCTCTTTGGTTTGAGTCTCTTTACTAACTTTATCTTGCCAGTCAATTAAATCTAATACAATGCTCAAACGATTAAGCTGTGCTTGTAATTGCGTTAAATCTGGAGAATTTATTGCTAAATTTTGAACCCTGGAAACTTGTTGATAGATAATATCGGCAACATTGGCGTATGTAAACGCACAATTCAAATTCTCTGATTGTTGATTACGATTATAAAAATCTTGTTCTCTATTACTCAATGTTCTTATAGTATTACCTAAGTCTAACCATATCGCTTCTGCTTGTTGTGGTAAAGTGTTTGTACTATTAGCTAAAGTTAATAAAATCTTATATGATAAATCTAGTTCACCAAGTCCTCTAAAAACGTTACCAAGTATACGCAAACCAGCAACCTTGGCAGGAGTACTTAATAATTTTATTAAACCTTCAGGTTTGTCAAATCTCTCTCTAAATTGTTTACGTTTTTCTTCATCTTGTATTTGTGAAATACAATCCTCTATCCCATAAATTTGTAACAAAGTATTACAAGCTCTTGGGTAAAATCCTATTGCTTGTTCAGCTAGAGATTGGTTAATTTGATTATTAATCGCTTCCTCTTCATTATTAACTTGGCGATAGGCATCAACGGCATTTTTCCAACAATTGATTGCCTCGTCAAAACGAGCAACTTGATAATTATATTTACCTCGTAAGCTGAAATCTTCTGGTGTAAGATTTGCTGTTTTTGGACAGCTTAATTCCTGATTTGTCTGCTGTAATATTTGTGATTGAACACCTATTACTTTTGAAGAGGTCAATATAGGAAGAATAAATGCTAAAAGTAGCCCTAAAAGGGTTAATAAGGCTAGATAAATTGTTTTTTGGTATAACTTGTGCATAAGAAACCCATATTTTATTAAGTTCAATTTAGTTAAGTAGTCATCTTTTCTTCTGCTTTAGCAAGTAAGTACTTAACTCAATCCAATATCAAAAGAGGCTCCATAGTAGAGAAAAATAAACCCCTTGTTCTTGTAAAGTTCTTTTATCAGAATCAATAGATACTAAAGGAATACCCCAATCTAAGCGTGCATTAAGGCGATCGCCCATCTGAAAACGTAAGCCTAAACCCGCAGACAGCAGGGGATTTGGTTTAGGGTCTAAACCCTCAAAGTTATTCCAAGCTGTACCCACATCTATAAAAGGTGTGACTTGTAATAAACCTTGGATTTCTGGAAAGGTTTTAATTGGTAAGCGGATTTCTGCGGAACCAAAAAATCCGTTATCTGCAAGTAAAGCATCTTGACGAAAGCCTCTAACACTTGCTTGACCACCAAGACGAAATTGCTCTAGAGATAAAAGTCTTCGATCTGCTAATTGCAAATCTCCTCGTAGTACTAACAATGTATTTTTGGCTAAAAGACGTACCCATTGAGCCTGTCCTCTCCAAGCAAAAAAGTTGGTGTCGGGAGCAACTTCCTGATTAGTAGCACCCAGGATATTGAGTCCTAGACTGAACTGAGAGCGGAGTGCAAAAACAGAGCGATCGCCACGATCAGTCCATTGTTGAGAAAAGCGCAGTGCAGAAATGCGAGTCCGTCCCTGATCATCTGCTCCTGGTGAAATGGGAAAAGGGCCGATATTATCAAGTCCGATAGAGCTTTGAGTTTGTTGATGGGATAAAGCTACTTCTAAGGCTAATTCTTGACGAGGATTACGAATCACTGGATGGCGCAGTGCCAGTTGATAATTCTCAGAATTAGAAGAAATATCTAGCCTATCAAAAGGTTTTTCAATAACATTGCTCCAACCCCTGCCGTAGTTGAAAGTCAAGGTAGTTTCTTCAGGAGTCAAAGGTAGGGTATAATTCACATTCACTTCATTACTACCATCAGTGTTGGCGTAAGCAACACTCAACGTGTCTCCTATCCCCAAAAGATTTGCCTCTTGCAACTGAGCGCTACGTTGGAAACTACCTACAGCAGGAGAACGATTATTATCAAGGAGGACTTGGGCATTAAATGTTCTGGCTTCTTCCACCCGAACAACCAGCAAGTTCTGACCAATACGAGTCCCAGCAGCCAACTCCGCCGACAAATTTTCGATCCGAGGATTAAGTTGCAGTAGTTGTAGTGCTTCTAGTAACTTCTCCCGATTGAGGGGTTTTTCACTTCCTCTTGCTAGGCGGCTGCGAATATAGTTTTTACTTAAACGCCGATTACCAATAATTTGGATATCTTCTAAAGAACCCTCTACTATTTCTATAGTTACCGCACCAGCTTCAGGTAGAGGTGGTAGTTCTTGTCCGGCTGGAATGATTGCACCAGAAGTAATATAGCCATTACATAAATAAAGCTGACTAATAGCAGAACGAGCCTCTAGCAACTGGGCAAACGTGAGTTCAACTGGAGAGTCACTTTCGCTTCTTGGTAGTTTTCGCAAAGGAGGCTGTTGATCCAATTGTTTTAATCTATCGCATTTTGCTTGCTCATTTAATAAATTAGAGCTTTCTTCAAAAAGAAAAACTTCAATTGCTTGGAGGAATTTTTCCTCATCTTTGAAGACCGAACTCCCCCTAAATTGAAACTTATTTACTAATAACTTAATAGGCACTTTTGGATCTGTTTGCTGTGGAAGATTAGGAGTAGGTGTAGGTAGTAGGTTATCTGGAGAAGGTGGTGCAGAAGGAATCGTGGGCAGTTTGGGAGGTGAAGATGGTGGAGGTAAGACATCCTGAGGAGGAGGCAAATTTTGTGGTACGTTTGTCTGTGCAAGCAAGTCTGTTCTGGGAACTGGAACTGTTTCCACAGCATTTGCTCTCATTTGTATAGGTAGGCTGAACCCCAAAGCCGCTAGTGTGAATATGAACTTAAGCTGACGCATATTCCGCAAATACCAAAAATATTTATTTTCCATTGCAACCGTTGAAACTCCGCCCAGAAATATCAGGAGTAAGAGTGGAGGGACGAGCAGTCAAAATAATTTGGCCTCTAGACCCAATTTCTACACCTTGGGCTTCTTGTAGCGGTACTGGGATGGAAGTAGTCTGTTCACCAGAGGGATTTGCAGCACTGCCTAAAAAGGTATCAGTACTGAGAGCAGAACCAGGACTAGGCGGTAATCCTCCGCGTCCACTGATGACAAAACTACTAGCTGCCCCCTGCACACCAACTCGACAATTTTGGGCAATCAATTTAGAAGAATCACCTAAATCTTCTGGTAACTGAATTGTTGCGCGTGTGGGGTCTGCAATGATTCCATTGATTTCTACAATCCCGCTCCCCGCAGGATTTGTCAGTGAATTGGCGGTGGCATCGTTAGTTGGTAAGTCTTGAGGGTTTAGGGTTTCGGGCTGGAGGCGCTGCAAGTCTTGTAGGCTTAGTGCCTCTATGTTTACAACACCAAGAGCATTCACTGTAACTCTGCCACCAAAGTCTTGGAAAGCATCAGCCGCAATGTCGTTATTTCTGCGAAAACCAGCAATCACAAAACCTTCAAAATAATTGATATTGATTTTGCCGCCATTGCCTGGTCGCTGATCAGTACCCGCAGTAGTGGAGATGAGACTATTACGACGCAGCAGTAGTAAAGTTCCTTTTTCCAAAGTGATATTGCCCCCATCACTGCCACCAGCTTCAGCAATCAACTTTCCATTGTTGTCCAAAAACACAATGGGCGCGTTAACAATGATGTCGCCTGCTGGACTTGGTGAACTTTGAGAGCGAACAAAAAAGCCGGTCTCAACTTCAGAATTGCCATTGATATTTACCCGCCTATCAGCATTGACAGTAATTTTCCCTGCTGCTCCCCTCTGGGAGGTTGTTTCAGCGATCAGTCGCCCTCCATTGATAGCCTCAACTCTATTAGCGTTTATTTCAATGCTGCCTGCTTGTTGAGCATTATTAGTACTTGCAGTTAATTCAGCACCGTCTGATATGCGGAAAAGATTGGGTCGTATTTCACGTCCTACAGTGATATTGCCACCAGATCCTATAGAATCTGGTTCTGTGGAAGTGAATAATGCGCTAGAGCTTCCAGAAATATTGACAGAATCTGTTGCGTTGATGAAAATATTTCCTGCATCTCCCCGTCCCCTAGTAAGAGCTTGCAGTTGAGCGTCGTTACTAAGGGACAAGGAGCCAGTAGGGATGGAAATGCTAATATTTCCTCCTTGACCTGTGCCTGTTGCTTCAACGGTAGTGAAAGCATTAGCATTATCAAAGGTAACTTGATCGCGAGCATTAATAATCAAATTACCTGCATTACCTTGTCCAAAAGTAGCTGCATTTAGCGTTGAGTTTGTAACCGTAACAGAACTGCTATCAAGGGTAATAGTAGGAGTAAAATTACGTGGTGCTTGCCCTGCGGCATCTTGTCGTACTACATTTTCGATATTGCTGTTGTTATTAATTGAAGTAATGCCTGGGCTATTTAATGTGATCATTCCGGCAGATGCAAATTGAGACTCAGTAGAAGTCAATAAGGAAGAGTTGTTAATCTCAATATTGCTATTTTGGGAAGTAAGCTGAATCACTCCAGCCTGAGGACTAATATTTTGTCCAGGTGCAGGTAAATTACTAAGAGTCTGAGCAGTTAAAAAACCATCTATGACGGATACATCATTGCCAGCATTAATAATAATTCTTCCAAAATATCCATCAGTGAGAATGGTCGCTTGTTCAGGATTTCTACTTCCAGTCCCAGTTATTACTACATTTCCTCTGGTGGCATTAATGATAATATCTGCGGCGACATTGGAGCCATCATTGCTACCGGATAACTGAACTTGATCTAAAAACACTGAACCTTGTAATGAGTTAAGTGTGATTGTGCTAAATCCTTCATTGTTAATATTGCTACGACTAGAAGCTATTATATTGGGAGATTGAATATTACCTAAAGCGGTAACGGTAACATCTCCAGCTACTCCATTACTCGACTCTGCTCTGAGTTTCCACCCTGTTGTGTCATTTTCATTCGGAGCAATTTGTACAGTCTGACCCCTTCCTGTCGGAGTTACTGTAATCTGTCCCTGAGAAGCAATAAGTCTTATGTTTCCACCAATTTCATTAGGAGTAGACGACCTGATATCTCTAATCAAATTCCTCTGTCTAATATTTTCAATAGCAGCAGGTGTATCTTCTCCTACAAGATTGATGTTACCAGTGTCACTGATAATATCGATTGTTCCTGCTCTTCCTGTTCCTGCTCCAGCTTCGAGGATACGAGACGCAATTTCATTTTCAATTGTAATGTTGCCGTTAGCTTGAAGGTCAATGTTCCCACTATTACCATCAGGAGTCGAGGAAACTATTTTTCCTCTAGTGTTAATGCTTCCATTTCTGCTAGTAAGAGTAATATTTCCACCATCTCCATCACCGCCAGCACCTATAAAAGATGAAACTCCAGCAGTAGTAATGTTACCGAAGGCTTCAAAAGAGATGGCTCCACCTCGCTCATTACCAGTTGTGGACACTATATTTCCTCTGCTAGTGTCAATTTCTCCATTTCTGCTGGTAAGAGTAATATCTCCTGCTCGTCCACGACTTCCAGGTGCGACATCAGAATTAACGGAACCACCAGTAGTAATAGTGCCACTAGCTTCAAGAGTAATGTCTCCTGCACGTCCAACGTTATTTCCTTCAACCCTAGAATTTATACTTCCGGTACTAATGCTGCCGTTGGCTGAAAAGATGGTTGACAAGATGATAGAACCAGCATTACCTTCCCGAGATGAGGTATCAATGTTTCCTACTTGAATGCTTCCGGGTGTTAATGGGGAAGCGTCTGAAGGATTGAAATTTGTTCCTGCTTCGATTGTTGGAATATTCACAGCGTAGTCTAATGAATTTAATCCTGCGCGTAGAATAACGGTCCGACTGTTTCTTAAAAGTTCAACATCGTTTGGATATCTGGGAATTGGATTGGTAGGATTGGGAGCAAATTCATCTGAATCAGTAATTGTGATATTACCTCCAATAATTCGTCCAGTTGATTCTACTTTCAACGCAGGGCCGCTATAGTTACCAAATTCAATATCTCCATTTGCACTGATAATTGGATCGTAAAGACTGACAAAATTTCCAGGTTGACCTACTAGGTTAAGAATCGAAAAACGTCCTCCACTGTAGAAACGGGCATCCCCAGATATGTTGCCATCACTAGCCAAGCTCAGATTTCCAGCGCTGACAAACGGTGTCTGTGAATGATTCAAGGCTAAAATGTCAATGCCGTGATTACCTTGAATTGTCAAATTACCGCCAGCTTGGGCTACAAAGGGATTCGCCACACTATCTCGCACTCGCACTGTATCCCCTGCTAACAGGTTTAAATCGCCATTTGTACCTATCTGACTCTCAACCAAAGTTAAATTCTGATAGGCTGTGAGTGTTGCTGTCTGGGCTGTAATGTTCTTGGCTACGACATCACCATCTACTACAGACAAACCAGAACCTGATAACTCTACCTGTCCGTTACTATTCACCGTTAGCCCAAGACGCGATCGCTCATCAACGGTTGTCAGTAATTCAGCCAGAGAAGCTGAATTTCCAGCCCCTACAGATGAAGAAGTATCAATATTGAGAAACTGTCCCGACGCATTCAAGTTCACCATACTATCATCCGGTACTGCTGCAACTGCAATCTGTCCTTTCGGTGCTGATAATTGGCCAGTACTCACAACCGTACCCCCGAACAGGCTGAGGTTTTGCCCGACTGAGAGATTCCCAAAGTTGGCGATCGCACTTGGTTGTCCCTGATTAAATTGCACTCCCAAAGGCACTGATACAGATAGTAATGGTGGGGCTGTCGGATTGGTAGCGCTAAACTCTTTGCCGTCGCCAAATTTCAGATTATTGGCTGTACTCCCTAAAAATGAACCCGGAATATCTAACGATGCATTGGGGCCAAAAAGAATCCCGTTAGGATTAAGCAAAAATAAGTTAGCGTTACCCAGTACACCGATTCTCCCATCAATGTTTGAGGCATTACTCCCTATCACACGACCGAAAATGTTGTCAATCCCAGCCGGATTGCTGAAATAAGCCCCTCTTCCCTCTCTGACATTGAACTCTTGAAAACTATGAAAAAGTCCAGAACCGCGAATTGCCCCGCCATCGATGCGATCGCTCGACACACCTTTAATATCAATATTGGGTGTGACAACGGAACTTTCTGCGCCGAGAGTGCGATCGGGAACAATTTGAGCGATCGCACTATTCCCTGAAAAAATAACTCCGCTAGTTGCAGCCAGAGTCATCCCTATCTGCCAAAACTTTAATATATTGCTGCGATCGGCCTTACGGCTAACCAAGTTTTCTGGTGGAATGTTTTGGACGCTCCAAAATCTGTATGATGCCTGCAAAATACTCAATTTTTCTGGGACTTTCATACGGTGTAACTGCCATGATTTGCATAAATTTTCTCATTACAAAAGTTGTGTGAAAAAGATCAATACTCTACACATCTTTTTCCCACAGTTAATTGTTAACTTGCAAATGAATCACAATTGAAGCTGATAAATTGTTATATTCTATTTGGGTAATTTTGCAATCTTTGCCTAGTTATGAATAGATTCTGACTCTACAGCAAACTAATCAGGTTATTTTTTACGTAACATTACGGATGGTAACATGGACTTATTCAAGAATCAAGCAGCAAATATCAGCAATAGTACTTTTGTATAGTACATATACACTAAAATTAAATAGTAGATACAGGCTGAGAAAAAAGCGATGTCATTTTTTGGTCGCCTTGCCTTAAATTTTACTTTTACGACTCAAAACGATTATTTTGGTAAGCTTTGAGTTGATGGTAGTAGTCTCAAACCATTTATTTAATGGGGATTGGTGAATAAGCAAGTAGTTGATGAGCGATCGCTTGACTGTTACAACCAAGAGCGATCGCTCTTGTATTGCGAGAATTACGCCGCTACTAACTCCCAACTTTCTGAAACTGGCGCATACTCCCGCAATAGTTCCCAATCAAGGGTTGTCAGCATCTCAAATGGTCGGTCTAGCAATTCTTCGCAGTCAACCGCTTCTGCATGGGGTAGTGTGTCCCACCATTGACAATGATCGCACAGCATCAAACACAGAGTTAGAATACTGCTGCTGGACTGAATAACGCCTCTTCACCCACCAGTT
>NZ_JACKZS010000228.1 GCF_014222285.1 Nostoc sp. UCD121 | reverse complement strand
ATATAAAAGAGTACATTGTTATTAATGCAACCAAGTATTTATTATACCGATTCGATATTGAAAAGCAGCAAAATATCGTTGCAAGCTTTTGCATGAAAGTAAGCTTGGTGCTGCCTTACAAAGAAAAGGTATTAGCGTTTGGCTAGTTAGAATTAATAATTTAAATAATGAGACGAACTATGACAAGTGAAAAATCTCAAGTCAAAAACAACGGTGTCAGCAATGTTATTTCGCCGAAGCAGCGTAAAACGAAGCGATCGCAGTTAGCTGAAACCCAATCATCGAGTCCGTCACGGTTGAATTTAACTTCGTCTAACAAAAAAATTCAATCAACAGAAACCTTTAAAGACACACCTGATATAGTTTGCCTATCTCATTTGCGTTGGAATTTCGTTTATCAAAGACCGCAACATCTTCTTAGTCGCTGCGCCCAAGGAAAGCGAGTGTTCTTTATTGAGGAGCCAATTTTCTCTGAAGAACCCTTGGCAAGGTTAGATATAAACGAAGATTCTAATGGAGTAGTTGTGGTTGTGCCACACCTACCACAGGGTTTAAGTGAAGAAGCGAGAAACGCAGATTTACAAGTACTAATTAATAATTTATTTGCAGAGCATAATATCAACAAGTACATTTGTTGGTATTACACACCAATGGCGATCGCGTTTACCCGTCACTTGCAACCCCAAGCTGTGGTGTACGATTGCATGGATGAATTGTCTGCATTCCAGGGAGCATCACCTACTTTAAAGAATTATGAAGCCGAATTATTCAGCCGTGCAGACTTAGTATTTACAGGCGGACAAAGCCTTTACGAAAGTAAGGTGAACCAGCATCCCAACGTTTATGCCTTTCCTAGCAGTGTAGATGTCCCCCACTTTGGCCAGGCGAGAAATGTTCAAGAACCAGAAGATCAAGCTCATATTCCCCATCCTCGTCTTGGTTTCTTTGGCGTAATTGATGAACGGATGGATATTGAACTGCTTGCAGGTATTGCCGAAGCACGCCCCGACTGGCATTTAGTAATTATTGGGCCAGTTGTCAAAATCGATCCAGCAAATCTGCCACAGCATGAAAATATTCATTATCTCGGTGGCAGAGATTATAAACAGCTACCTGCTTATTTAGCAGGCTGGGATTTAGCAATGTTGCCGTTTGCGCGTAACGAGTCAACACGTTTTATTAGCCCGACCAAAACTCCAGAGTATCTTGCCGCAGGTAGACCTGTAGTATCTACCTCAATTCGAGATGTGGTTCGTCCTTACGGAGAGTCGAAGCTGGTACGAATTGCAGATACAGTTTCTGAGTTTGTTACCGCCGCAGAACAAGCAATGCAAGAAGACACCCCAGCCTCAGAATGGTTGAGTCGAGTAGATGTGTTTTTGGAGAAGATTTCTTGGGATCGCACTTGGGCATCAATGATGAAGCTGATTGACTCTGCCATTGCAGCCCGTGATGGTGAAGACAAAGCTAACTCCACAGGTGCAGCTGGTAAACAAGCACCAAATATCATTACCAGAGATTTTGTCTTCGATTACTTGGTTGTCGGCGCTGGTTTTTCTGGTAGCGTCATTGCAGAACGTTTGGCAACTCAAGGTAAAAAAGTGCTGGTTGTAGATAAGCGCAACCACATAGGCGGCAATGCCTACGATCATTATAACGATGATGGCATTCTTGTACACAAATACGGCCCCCACATCTTTCACACCAACTCCCGCGAAGTCTTTGAATACCTCTCACGCTTTACTCAGTGGCGGTCTTACGAACATCGTGTCCTTGCCAGTGTAGACGGGCAACTTGTCCCGATTCCGATCAACCTCGACACCATCAACAAGCTGTATGGCATGAATCTCAACTCATTTGAGGTGGAAGAGTTTTACAAATCCCTTGCTGAACCCGTAGAATCCATCCGCACTAGTGAAGATGTGGTGATAAGCAAAGTTGGTCGAGTACTGTATGAAAAGTTTTTCCGTAATTATACTCGTAAGCAATGGGGACTCGACCCATCGGAACTTGACAAATCAGTAATTGCCAGAATTCCCACACGGACTAATCGTGACGATCGCTATTTTACCGATACTTACCAGGCAATGCCACTGCACGGCTTTACCCGGATGTTCGACAATATGCTCAATCACCCGAACATCAAGGTAATGCTCAACACTGATTATCAAGAAATTCAAAAAGCGATACCTTGCCGCGAGATGGTTTACTCCGGGCCGGTTGACGAATACTTTGATTATCGCTACGGCAAACTACCCTATCGCTCCCTTGATTTCAAGCATGAAACGCACAACACGAGTGTGTTTCAATCAGCGCCAGTAATTAACTATCCCAATGAACAGCTTTATACTCGTGTAACCGAGTTTAAATACTTAACTGGTCAAGAACACTCGAAAACGAGTATTGTTTATGAGTTTCCCAAAGCTGAGGGAGACCCTTATTATCCTGTACCACGTTCTGAAAATCAGGAAATTTACAAGAAATATAAGGTGCTGGCTGATGAAACTCCAGGGATCTATTTTGTCGGACGATTAGCGACCTACAAGTACTACAACATGGATCAATGTGTTGCTCAGGCCTTGTCTGTATACAAACAAATTGCGGTTAAAGCTTAAATAATTCGTAATTCGTAATACTTCTCTGCGAGAGGCTGCGCCAACGGCTGCACTCAGCACAAGTTCGTAATTCGTAATTAGGACTGCTCTGTATTTAGTAGGGTGCATTATAGACATTGGGGCGTGTTTTCAAACTACTCGTGCCTCCTAATTTTTTAGATCCCCCTAAATCCCCCTTAAAAAGGGGGACTTTAAGAGATTCTTAGCCCTGCTTTTTAAGGGGGGTTGGGGGGATCTAAGACTTTGAAAACACGCCCTAGTCCTAACGCACCGAAAATCTAGGATGGTGCGTTAGCCTCTGGCATAACACACCCTACAAAACTCAAAAAGAACGCATCAAATAAAATATCAGCTTGAGTTGTAAATTATGACTTCTGCTTTCAACTCGTCACTCAACACTAACAAAGCACAACTTCCTCTAGAAGTTTGGGCTGGTGTCGAGTGTACGGTTAATCGTGTGGGTGAAGAGTATCTCGATCAATTAGAACGCAATGGTCATGCAACCCGTTTGGATGACCTGGATTTATTCGCTGAACTTGGCATACACGCCATCCGCTATCCAATACTTTGGGAGAGGATAGCGCCCAATGGTTTGGAGAATGCTGATTGGTCGTGGGCAGATGAACGGCTAGAACGCTTGCGCGAACTCGGCATCCGTCCGATTGTGGGATTAGTGCATCATGGCAGTGGGCCGCGTGATACCAGCTTAGTAGATCCAGAATTTCCTGAGAAACTAGCGGTGTTTGCTCGTGCGGTTGCAGAACGCTATCCTTGGGTTACACATTACACACCCATCAACGAACCACTGACAACAGCACGATTTAGTGGGATGTATGGTCACTGGTATCCTCACGGAAAGGACGATTTAACCTTCGCCCGTGCATTGTTGGGAGAGTGTAAAGCGATCGCTCTTTCGATGCAGGCAATCCGGGAAGTTAACCCCAATGCTCAACTCGTACAAACTGAGGATTTGGGTAAAACTCATAGTACGCCAAAGCTGGCTTATCAAGCCGAACTAGAAAACGAGCGTCGTTGGTTGAGTTTGGATTTATTGTGTGGCCGAATCAACCCAACTCATCCCATGTGGGGTTACTTGCGCGATTGTGGGATCAGCCAGTCTGAACTTGAAGAATTTTTGCAATATACCTGTCCGCCTGACATCATCGGCATTAACCATTACCTAACAAGCGAACGCTTTTTAGATGAAAACCTAGAAAACTATCCAGCTTGGACGCATGGTGGTAATGGTCGGGACAAGTATGCAGATGTAGAGGCAGTGCGAGTTTGTGCTGAGGGTTTGGCAGGGCCGCGAACATTGCTCAAAGAGACATGGGAACGTTATAAACTGCCCCTTGCTGTCACTGAAGTTCATTTGAGTTGCACCCGTGAGGAACAACTACGCTGGCTCAATGAAGTGTGGAATGCAGCGCAAGAATTAAGAAACCAAGGTGCAGATGTTCGTGCTGTGACTGCTTGGGCACTTCTCGGCAGCTACGATTGGAATAGTTTAGTAACTCACTCCGCAGGATACTACGAGTCAGGTGTGTTCGATTTGCGTTCATCACGTCCTAGACAAACAGCGATCGCTAGAATGGTGCGAGATTTAGCCACTGGACATAAACCCAATCATCCATTACTTGATACACCAGGATGGTGGCATCGAGAAGAGCGCCTATTATACCCAGCCGTCAGTTGTCGTGTATCTCCCCCATCTGTCCCGTTTTCTTCTCCCGCTTCCAATCGTCCCCTAGCGATCGTCGGAGCCACAGGAACGCTAGGCAAGGCTTTTGCTCGGTTGTGTGAAGTGCGAGGAATTTCATATTGCCTGCTGAGACGGCAAGATATGGATATTGCCAATTCTGCTTCCGTTAATAAAGTACTTGCCGAGTTGCAACCGTGGGCGGTTGTGAACGCTGCGGGATACGTGCGGGTGGACGATGCCGAACGCGAACCTGATATTTGTTTGAAGGTAAACGCTGAAGGGGCAGCGATTTTAGCTACTGCTTGCGCTCAACATAATGTGGCGCTGCTAACTTTTTCTTCAGATTTGGTATTCGATGGTACTGAGTCGAATCCTTATGTCGAAACTGATGCCGTTGCGCCCCTCAATATATATGGGTGCAGCAAAGTTTTGGCAGAAAAGCTAGTATTGCAGGCTCATCCGGCATCGCTAATGATTCGCACCAGCGCATTTTTTGGCCCGTGGGATGAATACAACTTTGTGACGATCGCCCTACGGCAATTAGCTGCTGGAGATACCTTTGTCGCAGCCGAAGATGCGATCGTTTCCCCTACTTATGTACCCGATCTTGTCCATACCAGCCTTGATTTATTGATTGATGGCGAGAACGGTTTGTGGCATTTGGCTAACAAAAGTGCGATCGCTTGGTCTGAATTGGCACGATTAGCGGCGAAAAAAGCAGGTGTAAGTGTCAGCAATCTGATTGCTCGTCCTACACAAGAACTTGGTTTAATTGCTCCCCGCCCAGCTTACAGCGTTCTTGGTAGCAATCGAGGTGAATTAATGCCACACCTTGACAGTGCAATTTCTCGTTACTTGGAAGAAAGAAGTTAGTAGTCTTACAATCTAATTTTAAGGGGAGCAGGGGGAAAATTCTTAACTCCTAACTCTTTACTCAGCACTGTTTTGCCCAATGCCCCATTCCCCATTCCCAATTCGCAATTTCCCATCGCAAAATTATGTCAACTATTTTAGTAACAGGAGGAGCCGGATACATTGGCTCCCATGCTGCATTAGCTCTGAAAAAAGCAGGTTATGAAGTAATTGTTTTAGATAATCTGTCAAATGGACATCGAGAACTTGTAGAAGAAGTTTTGCAGGTAAAATTGATTGTTGGAGATATGAGCGATCGCTCTCTTCTCGATGACATATTTTCAACTTACAATATAACTGCGGTTATGCATTTTGCTGCTTATATCGCAGTGGGTGAATCTGTTACCGATCCAGCCAAATATTACCAAAATAATGTTGCAGGCACTCTGACACTTTTAGAAGCAATGCTTGCTGCGTCAGTTAACAAATTTATCTTTTCTTCTACTTGCGCTCTTTATGGTGTACCAAAGTTTGTCCCTCTTACCGAAGACCATCCGCAAGATCCCATTAGTCCTTATGCTACTAGCAAGTGGATGGTAGAGCGGATATTATCAGATTTTGATGCAGCCTACAATTTTAAGTCTGTACGTTTTCGCTATTTTAATGCCGCAGGTGCTGACCCTAATGGGTTGTTGGGCGAAGACCACGAACCTGAAACTCATCTCATACCATTAGTACTGCTAACTGCTTTTGGTAAGCGCGAATCTATTTTGATATTCGGTACTGATTACCCTACCCCAGACGGGACTTGTATTCGGGATTATATTCATGTGACTGACTTAGCACAAGCCCATATTTTAGGTTTAGAATATCTGCTCAAAGGTGGAGAAAGTGAAGTATTTAATCTAGGAAATGGCAGTGGTTTTTCAGTCAGAGAAGTAATAGAAACAGCTAAAGAGATAACAGGCAAAGAAATTAAAATAGAAGAACGCGATCGCAGACCAGGCGACCCTCCTATTTTAGTTGGCAGCAGCGACAAAGCAACTAAAATATTGGGCTGGCATCCAGAGTATCCTAATCTGAACGAAATTATCGCCCATGCTTGGCAATGGCATCAACAACGACATAAGTAAAGACATTTTAAAACATCCTGTAAGGGTTAGAAATTCATTCTTTAAGTATTCTAAGCCAATGATAGAATTTGTTTAAATTAAAGAATGGCTTAAAACAAGTATCAGTTAGTATTAATTAATGAGCGTAATCGAGTTTCAAAATTTACCTAATGCACAGCAGTGCCAAAAAAGTACACAGCCCTCTTTAGGGCTAGTTTGCATCACCTCTGACAAACAAGTGCGCTTTCGGACAATGACGCGCACCAGATACTTAAAACTTTCCCTTAGCGATCGCAAAAGTGCCCTGAGTGAACTGTATTGCCATAACTTACAGCGCTTGCATGACGCTCTCTCCTTTTGTCAGCAGAATAAAATTCAGCTTTATCGGATGCCTTCTAATTTATTTCCCCTAAGTGACTTAGAAGACGAAATCGGCGCAAATATATTAGAGGCAATGAGCGCTGATTTAGCAGCAATTGGTCAACGAGCAAATGCATTGAACATCAGAATGGTGTTGCATCCAGATCAATATGTAGTGCTAAGTTCTGATTCTCCCGAAGTGGTACAAGCAAGTATCAATAATTTAGCAGGACATGCACATATATTTGACTTACTGGGTTTACCACGCTCGCCTTGGTCATTGATGAATATTCATGGTGGCAAATCTCAACGGACTGAACAACTAGTAAAAGTAATTTCCCAACTACCAGATAACATCAAAAGTCGCTTGACTCTAGAAAACGATGAATACGCCTATAGTGCTGATGAAATTTTAGCAGTATGTCAGCAAGCTAGCGTGCCGATGGTATTTGATGCCCATCACCATATTTGCCACGAAAATTTGGATAGCTACGATCATCCGAGTGTAGCATCCATGTTTTACGCAGCGCGAGAAACTTGGGCAAATCCAGATTGGCAATTAGTTCATATTTCCAATGGTGAGCAAGCTTTCAATGACAGAAAACACAGCGACTTGATTACTGATATGCCTAACGTCTACTACCAAGCACCGTGGATCGAAGTTGAAGCCAAACAAAAAGAAGAAGCGATCGCACTTTTGCGTTCTTGGTGGCTAATGAACAATAATTGTACGTAAATCAGAGACATCTAGTCTATGTTCTCTGCACCTCTGCTGTTGTGTCTACGTTAACCATAATGAAACTTGCACGTTTACAGTCTCATTCATGGTTAATTCCTCACTTAATTGGTCTCTAAACCATTTTATAGAAGCTTTATTTTGAGGTAATTATCTATAGCTAAGTTGCTTATTTCTCTTGGTAGATTAAATCAAAATTTAAAAAGACCAAAATGATAATATACAGAGCTGAAAACTAAACTGTAAATTATTAGTTTTATGCAAAAAGTTTATGGCAATGTTCAGGGCATCAAAGCTAGTCAGATTAAACGACTGCAAGAGCTTTATGAGCAAAATCAACCATCAGATAGATTTATTACGCCAGAATTTGCTCAAGCTATAGCTACAATCAGTCAACAAATTCATCACCCGATTTGTTGTTATCTCAATCGGCGTGGGCAAGTTATCCGAGTTGCTGTGGGAACACCCAGTCAAACTCAAATTCCACCTGAAGAGTTACCCCGCCGCAGTGCAGAACGTTTGAGCGGAATCCGTTGTGTTGCTACTCAAGTTAAATCAGAACCACCTGATGAAGCCGCTTTGATTGCAATGATGCGTCAGCGCTTAGATGCTCTTGTCATGTTAACCGCAATTGATGGCGAAGTAAAAGAAGCTTTTCTAACTTACCTTTTCCCTGATTCAGAAAGTCCTTGGGTAATTTCACCTCCTCTAAGTTTGGATGACTTAACCGAACAAGAATTTGATGAACTAGTTCACGAATGGGAGAGAGAAATTGTTGACGCAGGGGATGGAATATTCTTATCTCAAGAAATAGTCTCTGGCCAAGACAGGGTGTTGCTGGTAGGAGTGCAGACAGAAGATATTTCTGTTCAGCGATTTGAAGATGGACTTGCAGAACTAGTGCGTTTGGTCGAAAGCGCTGGAGGAATTGTACTTGATACAATGCGGCAAAAACGCGATCGCGCTCATCCTCAAACAGTGGTCGGTAAGGGAAAAATTGAAGAAATCACGCTTTTAGCTCACAAACTAAGAGCTAATGTGATTGTTTTTGACCGAGATATTTCTGCATCACAAGCGCGCAACTTAGAACAAGAGATTGGCATTCGAGTTGTAGACCGTACAGAAGTAATTCTGGATATTTTTGCTCAACGCGCTCGGACTCAAGAGGGTAAATTACAAGTAGAGTTGGCGCAACTCGAATATATGTTACCTCGGTTGCGCGGTCGCGGTCAGGAAATGTCTCGATTAGGTGCAGGGATTGGTACGCGAGGGCCTGGTGAAACAAAACTAGAGACGGAACGGCGAACAATTCAACGCCGAATAAACCAGTTACAGCAGGAAGTAAACGATTTACAAGCACATCGCGCCCGTATTAGACAACAACGACAACAGCAAGAAATTCCGGTTTTGGCTTTAGTTGGTTACACCAATGCTGGTAAATCGACTTTGTTGAATGTGTTAACCAATGCGGAGGTTTTCACCGCAGACCAACTATTTGCTACCCTCGACCCAACAACCCGCAAGGTGGTAATTACACAACCCGAAACACATGAACGTCGCTCGATTTTGCTCACAGATACTGTAGGGTTTATTCACGAACTCCCGCCACCACTTATGGATGCGTTTCGCGCCACATTGGAGGAAGTCGTTGAGGCTGATGCCATGATTCATGTCGTGGATTTGTCCCATCCAGCTTGGGAAAGTCATATTGCAAGTGTGCTGGAAATACTCGAAGAAATGCCTGAGATTCCCGAAAAAAGTTTGATTGCTTTTAACAAGGTTGACAAGGTGGATAGCGAAACCTGGGCTAGGGTTCAACAAGATTATCCCGAAGCTGTGTTTATATCTGCAACCCAGCACTTGGGTTTAGAGGCTTTAAAAGTGCGATCGCTGCAACTAATTGACGAACCTGTTAAAGCGATTGCAGTCCCACAAAATTCATACTAACTAGAAGGAATTATATGATACCAACCATTATTGTTCACGGTGGAGCAAAAACCATCACAGACGACAAAGTTGCAGCCAACAATGCAGGCTGCACAGCAGCAGCAGAAGCTGGTTGGGCAGTGCTAATCAGTGGAGGTACTGCCGCAGAAGCTGTGGAAGCAGCTACCCGTGTTTTGGAAGCTGACCCAACATTTAACGCTGGCCTTGGTGCAACTCTCAACAGCGACGGAGAGGTGGAGTTAGACGCGGCGATTATGGAAGGCTCTTTAAGTTGGGGAGCGATCGCAGCAGTTCAAGGTATACGTCATCCAATCTCGGTTGCCCGAAAAATTATGGATGAAAAACCCAGGCTGCTAGTAGCGAGGGGTGGAGAACGCTTCGCCATAGATTGTGGTGCCGAAATGTGTAAAAAAGAAGACCTAGTAGCTGAGGAACAATGGCAGCAGTGGAAGGAAGATCAAGAAGTTATTGATCGCCCCAATACCATAGGTTGTGTAGCTTTGGATGCTAGCGGTGTTTTAGCTGCTGCCACTTCAACTGGCGGGACTACAAAGCAGCAACAAGGTCGCGTCGGTGACACTGCGATTGTTGGCTGTGGCTTATACGCTGATAATAAAATCGGCGGTTGCTCAACAACAGGTGATGGCGAGTCGATTATCCCGGTGGTTTTGGCTAAAACTGCGATCGATTTTTTGACTGGAGATCGGCATCCAGATGAAGCCGCACAGATGGCAATTGACGCTTTGGTTTCTAAGGTTAAAGGTGAAGCCGGGTGCATCCTCATAGACCGTCAAGGACGTGTTGGCTGGGCGTATAACTCATCACACATGGCTTGTGCTTATATGACCACAGGACAAGACAAGGTGGCTGCTTTTACCAAGAAATAACTCATATCAATTCGTAATGGATTATGCCCCGCTACGCTAAGGAAATACGTAATTAATGGAACCAAATTAAATCTGAGCTTTCAAGCCTGAATATATAGCTTAATACACTTGAGTTAAGCAACAGCAAAACCCAACAAAGCTTTGATAATGTTGGGTTCCGTAAATGCCACTTGCTACCTTGCGAGAACACTAAGAGCGTAGCTTGCTTCCCCGTAAGTCGGGAAACCCGCAAGGGCGCAGTGGCTCTCCAATCTGCGCCAGTTTTAGTTTTCAGCCTTAACGAACCGTATAGCTAGATCGTAAAGACTTAATCATTCTGTCGGCTTTAGAGAAGGCTAAATACGGAAAAATATACACCGAAATTAATGCGATCGTTACTGCTTAAGCATATTAAGCAGAAATTACAATTGCTCCCTTAAACAGCGCCAACGCTGATATCTGGCGTTATCAAGTAAATTGACTTTTTTGCCAATTTTTAAAGGATTTAACTTCGTTTTATACAGTAAAGGTAAAAATGAAAAGAAATAACTTAGAGTACTACGATTTGAATGCAGATAAATGGTGGAAGGAAGACGAAACGTTATATCTTTCTAACCATCTTAACAATTCAAGATTCAAGTTCTTTTCTAATTTTGTGCCAGATTGGAAAGGATTGAAAGTTTTAGATATTGGCTGTGGGGGAGGATTAGCTTGTGAATTTGTAGCGAATCTGAATGCTGATATATCTGGAATAGATTTATCTTTCAATTCAATTAAAATAGCCCAAGAACATGCTAGAAAAAGTAATTTAAAAATTGATTATCAAAGAGCATTAGCTGAAAAGCTCCCTTACGAAGAAAATAGTTTTGATGTTGTTTTATGCTTTGACGTATTAGAGCATGTTGAGGATTGGAAAAAAGTTATTTCCGAAGCTTGTAGAGTTTTAAAAGAAGATGGATTATTTTTGTTTGACACAATTAATAGAAATTTTAAGTCTAAATTTATAATGATTTGGCTTTTAGAAGATACCCTAAAGCATATACCGCCTGGACTTCATGACTGGAATAAGTTTATTAAACCACAAGAAATGATAGAAGCAATGAGAAATAATGGCTTTGCAGATTTTGAAATCAAGGGATTTGATTTGACGGGTGGTAGTAGTTTTAAAACATTGAGAACTATCCTACTTAAGGGCTTAAATAATCAAATAAAAGGTGAAAAAGCAGAATTATTTGAGATAGAAATTAACAATGATACTTCTGTCTGCTACATTGGTAAAGCTGTGAAAACAAGCTAATAAATATTATTTTTGAGATTATTATAAAA